>JAABSI010000014.1 GCA_011390455.1 Trueperaceae bacterium | reverse complement strand
GATGGGTCAGAAGGAGTTCGCGCAGAGCTACCCGCAGCCGGGTTGGGTCGAGCACGACGCCAACGAGATCTGGTCGACGCAGTCGGGCGTGCTCGGCGAGGCGCTCGCCGCGGCGAACGTCTCGACCCGCGACGTGGCCGCGATCGGGATCACCAACCAGCGCGAGACGACGGTGCTGTGGGACCGAACGACCCTCCAACCGATCGCCCCCGCGATCGTGTGGCAGGACCGCCGGACCGCCGGGGCGGTCGACGCGGTGCGGGCGCGCCCCGGCGCCGCCGAGCTGGTTCGCGAGCGCAGCGGACTCGAGTTGGACGCCTACTTCAGCGCCAGCAAGCTGGCGTGGCTCCTCGAGCACGTCGCCGGCGCCCGGGCCCGGGCCGAGCGCGGCGAGCTCGCCTTCGGGACCATCGACTCGTGGCTGGTCGCGCGCCTGACGCGCGGCGAGGTGCACGTCACGGACGTCTCGAACGCCTCGAGGACGATGCTGTTCGACCTCCACCGGCTCGATTGGGACGACGATCTGCTCGACCTGTGGGGCATCCCGCGTGCGCTGCTCCCCCGCGTCGTCGGCTCGTCCGAGATCGTCGGCCACGTCGCGGACGGCCTGCCGTGCGCCGGGTCGCCGATCGCCGGGATCGCCGGCGATCAGCAGGCGGCCACGTTCGGGCAGGTCTGCTTCGCGACGGGCCAGGCGAAGGCCACGTACGGCACCGGCGCCTTCCTCGTGCTCAACGCCGGTACCGAACCCGTGCCCTCGCACCACCGGCTGCTGTCGACGGTGGCCTGGAAGCTCCCGAGCGAGGTGCGCTACGCCCTCGAAGGGAGCATCTTCGTCGCGGGCGCGGTCGTCCAATGGCTGCGCGACGGCCTCCGGGTGATCGACCGCTCCGAGGACGTCGAGGCGCTGGCCACCAGCGTGCCCGACACGGGGGGCGTCGTGCTCGTGCCGGCGTTCGCCGGCCTGGGCGCGCCCCAGTGGGACCCGTACGCGCGGGGCACGATCGTCGGCATCACCCGCGGGACCACCGCGGCGCACCTCGCCCGCGCGGCCCTCGAAGCGATCGCCTTCTCGGTGGCGGACGTGCTCGACGCCATGGCGGCCGACGCGCCGGTGCCGATCCAGGACCTGCGGGTCGATGGCGGCGCCGCCCGCAACGACCTGCTCATGCGCTGCCAGGCCGACGTCCTCGGGCTCCCGGTCGTGCGGCCGGCGGTGACCGAGACCACCGCGCTCGGCGCCGCCTTCCTGGCCGGCTTGGCGACCGGCGTCTGGCCGGACCAGGACGCCGTCGCGGCGACGTGGCGAACGGACCGCACCTTCGAACCGACCTCGCCACGCGACGAGATCGAGGAGCGCCGCGCCCGCTGGCGCGACGCCGTCGAGCGCTCGCGCGGATGGGCGCAGCCATGACCGCGACCACCCGCGCCGCGCAGTTCGACGCGCTCGCCTCGGGCGAGCCGTTCGACGTGCTCGTGATCGGCGGCGGGGCCACCGGGGCCGGCGTGGCGCTGGACGCAGCGAGCCGCGGCCTCCGGGTCGCCCTCGTCGAGCGCGACGACCTCGCGTCCGCCACCAGCAGCCGCAGCACCAAGCTGATCCACGGCGGCGTCCGCTACCTGGAGAAGGCGGTCAAGCACTTCGACCGCAGCCAGTTCCGGCTCGTGCGCGACGCCTTGCGCGAGCGCGCCGTGCTCATCCGCAACGCGCCGCACCTGTGCCATCCGCTCCCGCTGGTGACCCCGCTGTACGAGTGGCTGCAGGTGCCCTACTTCATGGCCGGACTCAAGCTCTACGACGCGCTGGCCGGACGCGCCAACCTGGCGCCGTCGCGCTTCGTCGACGCCCGCGAGGCCAAGGAGCGGTTCCCGATGCTGCGGGAGGAGGGGCTGCGCGGGGGCGTCGTCTACTACGACGGCCAGTTCGACGATGCCCGCATGAACGTGGCGATCGCCCTCTCGGCCGCGGAGCGCGGCGCCGTCGTCGCCACCCATGCCGAGGTCACGGCGCTCCACCACGAGGGATCCGACCTCCGCGGCGCGACCGTCGTCGATCGGCTCGGGGGGCGCACCGTCGAAGTGTCCGCCCGCACGGTCGTGAACGCCGCCGGTCCGTTCGTCGATGGCGTCCGGCGCCTCGACGACCCGGACGCGGAACCGATGCTCAGCGCCAGCAGCGGCATCCACATCGTGCTGGACGCCAAGTTCTCACCCCCCGGCACGGGCCTCCTCATCCCCCAGACCGAGGACGGTCGGGTGCTCTTCCTCCTTCCGTGGCTCGGCGCGACCCTCGTGGGGACGACGGACCGTCCGGCCGAGGTCGAGGCCAACCCCCGCGCCGAGGAGGAGGACATCGACTACGTCCTCCGCCACGTGAACCAGACCTTCGACGTCCCGGTGGCGCGCAGCGACGTGCGGGCGGCCTGGTCGGGCTTGCGGCCGCTGGTGCGCGACCCGTCGGCCGTCGATACCGCGCGGGCGTCGCGCGACCACGTGGTCCACGTCGCGCCCTCCGGGCTCGTCACGGTGGCCGGCGGCAAGTGGACCACCTACCGACGCATGGCCGAGGACGCCGTCGACGCCGCGGTGGCCACCGGCGGGCTCGACGCGGGCCCGTCGGCGACGGAGCACCTCAAGCTCGTCGGGGCCGAACGCTTCCTTCCGACCGGCGCCGGAGCGCTGCAAGAGCGCGGCTTCGACGCGGACGTGGCGCGCCACCTCCACCTCGCGTACGGCGACCGCGCCGAGACCGTCGCCGACCTGGCCGAGTCCGGCTTCGCCGCGCGCCTCGTGGAGGGCCATCCGTACGTCGAGGCCGAGGTCGTGTATGCGGCCCGCGCCGAGTTGGCGGCCACCGCCACCGACGTCCTGGCTCGTCGGACGCGGCTGGGCGTGCTCGATGCGGCGGCGACCCGGGCCGCCGCCCCGCGCGTGGCGGCTCTGTTGGCGGCGGAGTTGGGCTGGGACGAAGCACGGACCGAACGCGAGGTCGAGGAGGCGATCGCGTACCTGACGTAGCGTGACCAGGAGACGGATGGCCGGGACGGCGCGCCATCAGAACGGCAGGGATGGCGCGCCACGAGACGGGCCGGGATGGCGGAACGGTAGACGCACGAGACTTAAAATCTCCTGCCCGCAAGGGCGTGCGGGTTCGAATCCCGCTCCCGGCACCAACCGCGCGCGCCGCGACCCCGCCATCGCGATCGCGTCAGAGCACCGTGAGCCCCGGTGCCGCATGCTTGCGCCATGACGCACGAAGCCAGCCCCCGAACCGCGACCTCCGGCCTCTGCCCCGGCTGCGGCGCCACGCGCGTCCACGTCCAAGCGGAGGTCGCGGCCGAGCTCGAGCTCGCGCGCGATCCGCGGATGGACCTCCTGACCGTCGTCGCGGCGCACCTCCGCGACGACGGCTTCGACGACGCCGCGCCGGCGTGGTGCACGGCGTGCGGTTGGCGAGGGGTGGTCGCGGAGTTGCTCTGCGTCCCGGCCTGATTCAGCCCTGAACCAGCCGCAAGCCGACGATCGACCCGATCAGCACGAGCAGCAGGGCCACCTTGGCGAAGGACGCCGGCTCCTGGCCGGTGGCCATCGCGTACGCGACGGTGAGCGCGGCGCCGATGCCGACCCATACCGCGTACCCCGTACCGGTCGGGATCGTGCGCAACGCGTAGGCGAGCCCGCCCATGCTCAAGGCCAGCGCGACGGCGAACACGATGGTCGGGCCGGGGCGCGTGAAGCCCTCGGATTGGCCGAGCGCCGTGGCCCACACCGACTCGAAGGCACCGGACACGATCAGGACGATCCAAGCCACGGAGGTTCCTCCTCGGGGGACGTGCGCGGGGTTCGCCCGCCAGACGACGTCGCGCGCGGCCCCCACCGGGGGGCGGGGGCCGCGCAGGACGGTCTTGGTAGCGATGCGGGGACTTGAACCCCGGACCTCACGATTATGAGTCGTGCGCTCTAACCAGCTGAGCTACATCGCCTCGGCCTGCGGCGCCGGCCGCAGGCGTTCGAAGATACACCGGCGGCCGCAGGTCCGGCAAGAGCGTGGATGGGTTCCGGGCGCGCATCAGAGCTTCGGGTCCTCGCGGTACGCGGCCCACTCGGGCTCCTGCGCGTAGAGGAAGCGGTAGTACTCGGTCCCCTCGAGCTCGGCGGCGGCGGCCTCGTCGACGATCACCTTGCAGTTCGGATGGAGCTGGAGGGCCGTGGCGCTGATGCGTGCGGTGATCGGTCCCTCGGTCGCGCGCGCGAGCATGGCCGCTTTGGCCGCGCCCGACGCGACCAGGAGGACCTCGCGAGCCTCGAGGATCGTCCCGACCCCCATCGTCAGCGCCCGCGTCGGGACGGCGGCCGGATCGCCACCGAACATCGCCGCGTTCTGGGCCCGCGTCGTCGGGGTCAAGGCCTTCTCGCGCGTGCGCGACATCAGCGCCGACAGCGGCTCGTTGAACCCGATGTGGCCCGTCTCCCCCAGCCCCAACAGCTGCAGGTCGATGCCGCCCGCCTCGGCGATGGCGCGCTCGAAGGCGCGCGCTTCGGCCGCCAGGTCCGTGGCGACCCCGTTCGGTAAGCGCGTGCGGGCGAGCGGCAGCCCGATCGGATCGAAGAACCGCGCGCGCATGAAGTGGTGGTAGGAACGGGGGTCGTCGGGCGCCAGGCCGACGTACTCGTCGAGGTTGAAGGTCCGCAAGCGCGCGAGGTCGACCGTGCCGGCCCGGTGGGCCGCGACCAGTTCGTCGTAGATCGATTCCATCGTGCGCCCGGTGGCGCAGCCGAGGACCAGCTCGGCCTTCGCGCGCACGCGGTCGAGCACGATGCGGGCGACGAGGCGCGCCACGTGCGCCGCGGTCGGTCGGATCAGGATCTCCACGGGGCCGGTCTACCACGACCGTCGGCTGCGGCGCTCGGGTGCGGGGCGCTTCACGTCGGCGCTCGGGGGGCAGGTGTAGCATGCCCGCATGTTGGAACCCGCCCTCGACCTGTACGGCGAGGCCGCCGAGCGCGTCGATGCGGTGCTGGTCGACCTGTTGGCGCAGAGCCGGGCGCGCTACGCGCTCGTCGTCGATCGGCAGGGGTTCGTGCTCCTCCACCAGCGCGCGCCGTGGGCGCCCAAGCCACCCTCGCTCGATTCGCTCGCGACGTTGATCGCCTCGAACCACTCGGCGAACGTCGCGATCGCGCAGCTCTTCGGCGAGCCGGCGTTCCGGGAGACGGTCCAGGTGGGCGATGGCGTGGGCACCTACGTCGAGGCGCTCGGCGACCGCGCGCTGTTGGTCGCGGTCTTCGACGAGTCGGCGCCGCTCGGCAAGGTCAAGCTGTTCACCAAACGGGCCGTGGCCCGCATCCGCGACGTGTTGGCGGACGTGCGCGAGGCGCCGCCGGAGTTCGCCTTCGGCGCGGCGTTCAGCGACGATGCCGGAGCCCTCTTCGACGACTTGTTCGACGACAGGAACCGCCCATGAGCACGATCAACTTCGCCGCGCGCGAGATCAACTTCAAGGTGGTCTACTACGGCCCCGGCCTGTCCGGCAAGACCACCAACCTCAAGCAGATCCACGCCCACGTGCCCGGCGACGCCAAGGGCGAGATGGTGTCGCTCCAGACCGAGGACGAGCGCACGCTGTTCTTCGACTTCCTCCCGCTCGACCTCGGCAAGGTCAACGGCTTCAAGACCCGCTTCCACCTCTACACGGTCCCGGGCCAGGTGTTCTACAACGCCAGCCGCCGCCTGATCCTGCGCGGCGTCGACGGCGTCGTCTTCGTCGCCGACTCGGCCCCCAACCGGCTGCGCGCGAACGCGGAGTCGCTGCGCAACCTGCGCGAGAACCTCGCGGAGTACGACCTGACGCTCGGTGAGCTGCCGTACGTGATCCAGATCAACAAGCGCGACCTGGCGGACGCGCTGCCGGTGGACATGATCCAGACCGTCCTCGACCCCGGCGCCCGGGTACCGCTGTTCGAGGCCGTGGCGCAGGAGTTCCAGGGCGTGGTCGAGCCGCTCAAGGCGGTGTCGAAGCTCGTGCTCGAGAAGCTCGCCCAGAAGGCCTGAGGTCCGCTCCCGACGGCGTTCGCGGCCCACGGGGGCGTGGTAGCCTCGGGGCATGAGACGCACGCCGCTGCACGACGAGCACGTCGCCCTCGGGGGTCGGATGGTCGACTTCGCGGGTTGGTCGATGCCGGTCCAGTACCCGACCGGCATCCAGCAGGAACACCTGGCCGTGCGCCACGACGCCGGCCTCTTCGACGTCAGCCACATGGGTCAGCTTCGGGTCCGCGGGGCGGCGGCCGATGCGTTCCTGGCGTGGGCGACGCTGAACGATCCGACCAAGCTGCGCGTCGGTCGGGGCCAGTACTCGATGCTGCCCAACGATCGCGGTGGGCTGATCGACGACCTCTACGTCTACCGCGACGGGGCCGAGGACTTCCTCGTCGTCGCGAACGCGTCGAACGTGGCGAACGTCCGCGGGCACCTGGAACGGCTCGCCGCCGAGGGGCCGCCCGCCGGCGGTGGCGCCTTCGACGTCGTGCTCCGCGACGAGTCCGACGACTGGGCGCTCGTGGCGATCCAGGGGCCGACCGCCGCCGTGCGCCTCGGGCGCGTGGTGGATGCCGACCTCACCGAGGTCCGCAAGAACCGCATCGTCGACGCGCGGCTCTCCGGCATGCCGGTCCGGCTCGCCCGCACCGGCTACACGGGTGAAGACGGCTTCGAGGTCTTCGCGCGCCCCGGCGATGCGCCGTCGGTGTGGACCGTCCTCGTCGAAGCCGGCGCGCTCCCCTGCGGGCTCGCGGCGCGCGACACGCTCCGCCTCGAAGCCGGGTTCCCGCTCTACGGGCACGAGCTCGGCCCCGACACGAACCCGCTGTGCACGCCGTTCGCGTGGGTGGTCAAGGACAAACCCGCGTACGGACTCGAGGCGCTGCGGTCCGGACGCTGCGATCGCCGTCTGGTCGGCCTGGTGCTCGACGGTCGTCCGATCCCGCGCGAGGGCTACAAGGTGCTGGATCCCGACGGGGTCGAGATCGGCCGCGTCACCTCCGGGACCCTCTCACCGCTCACGCGCCGCAGCATCGCGCTCGCCTGGATCGACGCCCGCCACGCCGACGAAGGGACCCGCGTCGCCGTGGAGGTGCGCGGCCAACCGGCGCCGGGAATCGTCACCGCGCCGCCGTTCTACACCCCCTGACGCCCGGTACGCTGACCACGAGGAGATCGCCATGGACATCCCCGCCACCCTGCGCTACACCAAATCCCACGAGTGGGCCACCGAGCCCGACGGCGACGGCGTCGTGACCGTCGGCATCACCGACTTCGCCCAGGAGCAGCTCGGCGACGTCGTGTTCGTCGAGCTGCCCGAGGTGGGGCGGCGCGTCGCCCCCGGAGCGGCGACCGCCGTCGTCGAGTCGGTCAAGACCGCTTCGGACATCTACGCGCCGCTGGCCGGCGAGATCGTCGCCGCCAACGACGCGCTGGTCGATGCGCCCGAGGCGATCAACACCGGTGCGTACGGCGACGGATGGCTCTTCAAGGTCCGGGTCGACGACGCCGCCGATTGGGCGGCGCTCCTCGACGCGGACGGCTACCGCGCGGTCGCCGAGGAAGGCTGAGCGTGCCGTACGTCCCGCATACCGCGGAGGACGTGCGCCGAGCCCTCGATGCGATCGGCGTCGACCACGTCGACGACCTGTTCCGCGACATCCCCGAGTCGATCCTCGATCCCGAGCTCGACCTCCCGGAGCCGCTCGACGAGGTCGGGGTGCTGGCCCACCTGGACGCGCTGGCGGCGCGCGATCAGAAGGGGGTCCCCACCTTCCTCGGCGGCGGCGTGCGGCGGCACTTCCTGCCCGCGGTGACCACCCGGTTGGCGTTCCAGAGCGAGTTCGTGACCGCGTACACGCCGTACCAGCCGGAGGTGGCGCAGGGGGTGCTGCAGGCCACCTTCGAGTACCAGACGATGATGAGCGAGCTCACCGGGCTCCCCCACTCGAACGCCTCGATGTACGACGGCGCGACGGCCGTCGCCGAGGCCGCCCTCTTGGCGGTGCGGCAGACGCGGCGCGAGACGATCCAAGTGTCGCGGGGCGTCCACCCGGAGACGCGCGCCGTGCTGCGCACCTACCTCGACCCGATCGGCGTCGCGATCGAGACCGTGGACCTGGCCCCGGACTTCACGACCGCCGACGCGGCCGTCGGCGAGCACGTCGCCGCGCTCATCGTCCAGAACCCCAACCACCTCGGCTACCTCGAGGCGATGCCGGCGTTCGCGGCGGCGGCGAAGGCGGCCGGCGCGCTCTTCGTCGCGGTCGTCGACCCGTTGACGCTCGCCGTGCTCCGCGATCCCGGTAGCTACGGCGCCGACGTCGCGGTCGGCGACGGTCAGACCCTCGGCGTGCCGATGCAGTACGGCGGTCCGGCGTTCGGCTTCATGGTCGTCACCGAGCCGCTGTTGCGGCAGCTGCCGGGGCGGCTGGTCGGCCAGACCAAGGACGTCGACGGCAAACGCGCGTTCGTCCTCACGTTGCAGGCGCGCGAACAGCACATCCGGCGCGCCAAGGCCAAGTCCAACATCTGCTCCAACCACCAGCTCACGGCGCTGCTCGCCGCGATCAACCTCGCCGCGGTCGGTCCGCAGGGGTTGCGCGAGATGGCCGAGGGGAGCGTGCGGCGGGCGCACCAGACCGCCGATCGCATCGCCGAGGCCGGTGGTCGCGTCGTTCGCGACGCTCCGTTCTTCAACGAGTTCGCGGTGCGCACCACGACCGACGGCGTCTCGGTCCGGCGCGCGCTCGCCGAGCGCGGGATCCGGGCCGGGGTCCCGATCGGACCGGAGTACGGACTCGGTCCGGCGGTCACGCTGGCCGCCACCGAGCTCACCACCGATGCCGACATCGACGCGCTCGTCGCGGCGCTCGGAGCGATCGGCGAGCTCGAGGGCCGCCCCCAGGAGGTGCTCGCGTGAACGTCGCCGATCGCTTCCGCAGCCAGGACTTCCCGGTCGTCTTCGAACGCGGCCGCCCCGGACGGCGCGCCGCCCGGCCGCCGATCACCGAGGGCGCCCCCATGGCCGAACTGCTCGGCGAGGAGCACCTGCGCGACGCGCCGCCGCGGCTTCCCGAGGTCGCCGAACTCGATCTGGTGCGGCACTACACGCAGCTCGCGCACCGGCAGTTCTCCATCGACGGCAACGTCTACCCGCTCGGCAGCTGCACCATGAAGTACAACCCCAAGCTCCACGAGGACGCCGCCGAGCGCTTCCTCGACCTGCATCCGTATCAGGACCCCGACCATGCGCAGGGGATCCTGGAGCTGCTCCACCGCCTCCAGGAGGACCTCGCGACCGTGACCGGCATGGACGCGGTCAGCCTGCAACCGGCCGCGGGAGCCCACGGGGAACTGACCGGGATCCTCATGATCCGGGCGTTCCATGCGGCCAACGGCGAGGACGCGCAGCGCCGCGTCGTGCTGTGCCCGGACGGCGCCCATGGCACCAACCCGGCGACGGCGGCCATGGCCGGCTACGAGGTCGTCGAGGTGCCGACGGGACCCGACGGCGAGGTGGACGTCGCCGGCTTCAAGGCGGCCTTGGGGCCCGAGACCGCGGCGGTCATGCTCACGAACCCGAACACCCTCGGCATCTTCGAGACCCGCATCCTCGAGATCGCGGACGCGGCGCACGCCGTGGGGGCGCAGCTCTATTACGACGGCGCCAACCTGAACGCGATCGTCGGACGCGCCCGCCCGGGCGACATGGGCTTCGACGTCGTCCACCTCAACCTCCACAAGACGATGACGACGCCGCACGGCGGTGGCGGCCCCGGCACCGGCCCGGTGGGCGTCAAGGCGCACCTGGCGCCCTTCCTCCCCGTGCCGTTCGTCGGCAAGGAGGGCGAACGCTACGTGCTCGTGGAGGACGTGCCCGCCAGCATCGGTCGCATGCGCAGCTTCTACGGCAACGTCGGCAACCTGGTGCGCGCCTATGCCTACCTCCGGCGCCTCGGGGCCGAGGGCCTGCGGCGCGTGAGCACCATGGCGGTCCTGAACGCGAACTACCTGCGGGTCCGCATGAAGGAGGCCGGGTACACCGTCGCTTTCGACCGCGTGAACATGCACGAGTTCGTCGCGCAACCTCCGGACGGGGTGCGCACCCTCGACGTGGCGAAGGCGCTGCTCGACTACGGCGTCCACCCGATGACCGTGTACTTCCCGCTCGTGGTGCGCGAGGCGATGATGGTGGAGCCCACCGAGACCGAGTCGCTCGAGACGCTCGACGCGTACGCCGCGGTGCTGGGCGAGGTGCTCGAGCGCGCGGCCGCCGACCCCGAATACCTGGCCGAGGCGCCGCGCACCACGCCGGTGCGGCGGCTCGACGAGGTGGCGGCGGCGCGCAAGCCGATCCTCAAGCACCCGTTCGGGACGCCCTGAGGAACCGGCCGCCCTCGGTCGGACCACGAACGAAGCGCGGGCGCCCCGAGGGGCGCCCGCGCTTCGTTCGCGCCCGCTGGGGGCGCAGGTGGGTCAGCTGCAGCTCGGGGCGCCCTCGCCGTCGGGCGCCGCCCGGCCGTCGGTGCGGAAGCTGCTCCCGCAGCCGCAGGCGCTGGTGGCGTTCGGGTTCGTCACGTGGAAGCCGCCGCCCATCATGTTCTCGACGTAATCGATCTCGCTGCCGCGCAACAGCGGCCAGCTCTTGGCATCGACGACGACGTGGGCGCCGCCGTCTTCGAAGACGCGGTCGCCTTCGAGCCGCTTCTCGTCGACGGCCATGCCATAGCTGTAGCCGGAGCAGCCGCCGGACTTGATGAACACGCGCACGGCGGATCCGGCAGGCAGGGTGGCGAGCAGCTCGTTCGCCTTGGCCGCGCCGGCCGCGCTGAAGGTGATGCGTTCGTTCGGGTCGGGCACGGTGCGGGCCGGGATGGCGGCCGACGGGGTGGACGGGGTCGTCATGCGGACCTCCCAAGAATCCAAAGCATCTCGCTCGGAATGGTACCGCATCGCCGGCCCGGGCCTCCCGCGCCTGGAGACGAAACCGGCCCCCCGGCGTACCGGGGGGCCGTCTCGTTCGACGTGGCGGGCGCAGAAGGACTCGAACCCTCGACCTACGGTTTTGGAGACCGCCGCTCTACCGACTGAGCTATACGCCCATGAGCCGCGTCGACGGTCGCCGAGGGTACCACACGCCGCCCGCACTGCCAAGCCAGCCCGCCACCGCGTCCCGTGCGCGCGCTCGACGGCGCCCGACGCCTCGCCGGTGCGGGGGTGCCAGGCCACGGTGGATTCGTGGCGGCGTGCTACCCTGACCCAGTGAAGCGCGTCCTCCACGCGGTCCAGCGGACCTCCGCCACCGCCAACCCCCGCCGTCCCCACGCTTGGCTCGTCGCCGTCGCGCTCGTCGCGATGGCGGTGTCGTGGCCGCCGAGCGCGCTGGCTCAATCGGCCCCCTCCGCGGACGCGGTCTGGGTGATCCCGATCGAGAACGAGATCAGCGCCGCCACGGCCGCCTTCGTGCGGGCCCGCATCGACCGTGCGAACCGCGAGCGTCCGCTCGCCCTCGTCCTGTACCTCGACACCCCCGGCGGTCAGGTCGCCGCGATGCAGCGCATCGTCGACGACGTCCTGAGCCGCGCCGAAGTGCCGACCCTCGCCGTCGTGCGCAACGCCTTCTCGGCCGGCGCCCTGATCGCGATGGCGGCCGAGCAGGTGGCGATGCTGCCCGGATCGGCGATCGGCGCCGCCACGCCCATCGTCGCGACGCCGCTGGGCGTCGCTCCGGTGGACGAGAAGTTCAACTCGGCCGTGCGCGGCGAGTTCCGCTCGATCGCCGAGGCGCGTGGGCGCGACCCGCGCATCGCGGAGGCGATGGTGGACGCCCGCATCGAGATCCCTGGCTTGGCCACCAGCGAAGAGCTGGTGACCTTGACCGCGGCCGAGGCGGTCGAGTACGGCATCGCCGACATCGAAGCGCGCACCCTCCAGGACGCCCTCGAACGCTTCGGGTACGGCGGCGCCCGGGTCGAACGGCTGGAGCCCAACCTGGCGGAGCGCGTGGGGACCTTCCTCGCGAACCCGCTCATCGTCGCGCTCCTGCTCGTGCTCGGCATCGGGGGTTTGGTGCTCGAGTTCTTCTCCCCCGGCTTCGGCATCCCGGGTGGGATCGGCATCCTGGCGTTGGCGCTGCTCGGCTTGACCGCCTTCGTCGCGACGCCGGCGGGACCGCTGGACCTGGTCTTGATCCTGGTCGGGATCGTGCTCCTCGCCATCGAGGCGCTCGTGATCCCGGGGTTCGGGGTCGCGGGCGTGCTGGGCCTCGGCGTGCTCGGGTACGCCGTGTTCCGCGTGTTCCAGGAGAGCTGGGTGACGGTCCTGGGGGGCAGCACGGTGTTCGGCGGGCTGCTCTTGGCCTCCCTCCTCTGGGTCCTGCCGTACAGTCGGGTCGCGTCGCGGTTCCGGTTGGCCACCCGCATCGGCAGGACGCCCGACGCGGTGACCGCCACGCCGGGTCGCTCCGACGAACGCGCCGACCTCCTCGAGGTCGTCGGGACCGCCCTGACCGATCTGCGACCGTCCGGCCTCGCGCGCTTCGGCGACGAGCGCATCGACGTCGTGACGCTCGGCGATTACGTGGCGGCGGGAACCTCCGTCCGCGTCGTGCGCGTGGAGGGCAACCGCGTGACGGTGCGCGCCCACGAGACCCTCGTTCCCCCTGCCTCGGCCGACGGCGCCGAGGGCTGACCCCGCTCTGAAGGAGTTCTACGTGGACATTCCCCTGCTCTTCCTCGCCGGCGCCATCGTCCTCTTCTTCCTCGTCTTGTTCACCGTCATCCCGGTCGGGCTCTGGGTGTCCGCGGTCGCCGCCGGCGTCAAGGTCAGCCTCCTGAGCCTGGTGGCGATGCGGCTGCGGCGCGTGCCGCCGCACCGGATCATCCTCCCGCTCATCAAGGCGGACAAGGCCGGCATCGACGTGACCCAGGATCAGCTCGAGGCCCACTTCCTGGCCGGCGGCAACGTCGACCGGGTCGTCGACGCCCTCATCGCGGCGGACAAGGCGCGCATCGCGCTGCCGTTCGATCGCGCCGCGGCGATCGACCTCGCAGGTCGCGACGTGCTGGACGCGGTGAAGGTGTCGGTCAACCCGCGCGTCATCCAGACCCCGAACGTCTCGGCGGTCGCCAAGGACGGCATCGAACTGATCTCCACCGCCCGCGTCACGGTCCGCGCCAACCTCGAACGACTGGTCGGCGGTGCCGGTGAAGAGACGATCATCGCGCGCGTCGGCGAGGGCATCGTCTCCTCGATCGGCTCGACCGATACCCACAAGAAGGTGCTCGAGAACCCGGACCTCATCTCCAAGACGGTGCTCGCCAAGGGTCTGGACGCCGGCACGGCCTTCGAGATCCTGTCGATCGACATCGCCGACGTCAACGTCGGCCGCAACATCGGCGCCGAGCTGCAGACCGATCAGGCCGAGGCCGACAAGCGCGTGGCCCAGGCGAAGGCGGAAGAGCGCCGCGCGATGGCCGTCGCGGTCGAGCAGGAGAACCGCGCGCGCGTCGAGGAGATGCGCGCCAAGGTGGTCGAGGCCGAGGCCGAGGTGCCGCTCGCGATCGCGGCCGCGTTCCGCTCCGGCAACCTGGGCGTGATGGACTACTACAACCTGCGCAACATCGAGTCCGATACCGACATGCGCGCGAACATCGCCCGCGCCACCGAGGAAGACGACCGGAAGTGAGGACCGCTTGAGCTTCGACGACCTGTTCGGGCTGCTCCTGTTCGTGATCTTCATCGCGCTTCCGGCCTTGAGCCGCTTGGCGGGCTCGAAGCAGAAAGGCGGAGGTGCGGCGCCGGGCCAGGGTGGTCCCGCCACCGGGCGGACCGCGGGACGGCCGCCCACGGCGTCCACCGCTCGCCCCGGACCTTCGGCCCCCGGCGGCGGCACGGCCACGACCGCGGGCGGTGGCGACGAACTCGAACGGCGCCTCGCCGAGGCGCGCGAGCGCGTTCGGCGGGCGCTGGAGGGGCCGGGCGGCTCCTCGAACGCGCCGGCCTCGGGCGGTTCGTCCTCCCAGGCCCCCGCGCGTCCGGCGCCGAGCGCGCAGACCGCGCCCCGTCCGACCCCCGCGCGTCGCACGGCGTTCGTCTCGACCGATCGCGACGACGGTCTCCTCAGCACGCCCCTCGACCCGAGCGCCGCCGGCGGGCTCGGGCGCGGGCGGGCGGCACCGCGCACCCGGCCCGCGCCCTTCGCGGAGGCGCCGGCCCTCCAGGTCGAACGGCCTGGCGGCCGGCCCCGTACGGGCACGGGCGCCGAGCGGGTGGGGGCGGCGTTCGCCACCGACCCCGAGACCGTCCGTTCGGCGCTGATCTGGCACCAGGTGCTCGGGGAGCCGCGGGCACGGCGCCCGCTCGGAGGTCGACCATCGACGCTTCGGTCACGCTGAAGCTGCGCAACCCCGGGGAGGCGCTCGCGCTCTTCGGCCAGAACGACGCCCACCTCAAGGTCCTGCGCCGGCGGCTCGGCGCACGGATCGTCGCACGCGGCGACGAGCTCCGGCTGCAGGGAAACCCCGAGGTCGTCGCCGAGGCCGAGCGCGTCTTCCGGGCCCTGTTGGCCACGATCCGGTCCGGGGGGCAGGTCTCCGAGACCGAACTGGAGCACGGCGTCCTCACCGGTCCCGCGGCCGACGTCCTCGGCGGCGCGCCGACCGGGGCGGCGCTCGAGGCCGAGGCGCCGCTCGTCGGCGGCGCGATGCCCGCGCTCCCCGGCCGCACCCGACCGAAGACGGCGGGCCAACGGCGGTACGTCGAGGCGATCCATCAGAGCCCGATCACCTTCGGGATCGGTCCGGCCGGAACCGGGAAGACGTACCTCGCGGTGGCCATGGCCGTCCAAGCGCTGACCGCGAAGCGCGTGAAGCGCATCATCCTCACCCGACCCGCCGTGGAGGCCGGTGAGAAGCTCGGTTTCCTGCCGGGGGACTTGCAGGCGAAGATCGACCCGTACCTGCGGCCGCTGTACGACGCGCTGTTCGACATGTTGCCGCCGGACAAGGTCGACGCGCTGCTGGAGCAGGGCACGATCGAGGTGGCGCCGCTGGCCTTCATGCGCGGACGGACGCTCAACGACGCCTTCATCATCCTCGACGAGGCTCAGAACACCACCGGCGAGCAGATGAAGATGTTCCTGACCCGCATGGGCTTCAACAGCACCGTCGTCGTCACCGGCGATCGCACCCAGGTCGACCTGCCCGGGACGGTGCAATCGGGGCTGCGGGTGGCCGAGCGGATCCTCGCGGGCATCGACGGCATCGCTTTCGTCTCGTTCAGCGAGGCCGACGTGGTGCGCCACCCGCTCGTCGCGAGCATCATCCGCGCCTACGAGCAGCATGGCTGATCGCCGGCGGCCCCGCGACGGTCGCTGGGCGGTGGGCACCGCGCTGGCCGTCGTCCTCGCGGTGCTGTTCTTCTCGGTGTACGACGCCCGGGATCAGGGCGGTCTGGCGGCGGGCAACCCGAGCCCGCAGACCTTCGTGGCGCCCGTCGCCGTCCAGGTGACCGACCGGCTGGCGACCGAGGCGCGTCGCCAGGCGGCGCGGGAGCAGGTGCCCGAGCTGACGCGCGTCGACGCCACGTTGCAGACGCTGGTCCTCGGCAGCCTCGCCAGCGCGGGGCTCCCGCCCGAGGTGCTCGACACCGTCGCGGCCGCCTACACCCGCGCCGAGGGGGTCGCGCGCGACGAGGTGGACGCGGTCCTGGAGGCGGCCGTCGCGGTCGCGCCGGAGGATCGCCGCACCGAGGTCCGTGCGGTGCTGGAGCGCCGCCTGGTCGCGACCGCGCAGGTCGACCTCGACCTCACCGAGGCGGCGCGCGCCGCGACGGCGGCGGCGATCGACCCCGTCCTGCGCTCGTTGGAGGCGGGTCAGGTCATCGTCCAGGAGGGGGAGGTGCTGACGGCCGAGATGCTCGGTACGTTGGAGGCCGTGGGCCTGTACGCGCCGCGCTTCGCGGCCTTCGGGCGCAGCGTCTGGATCGTGCTCGGCGCGCTCCTGCTCGGCGGCCTCGCCGCGCTCCCGCTCGGGTATGCGCTGGGGCACCTGAGCGACGGGTTCCGGCCCTTCCAGGTCCACGCCCTGGTGGTGCTCACGGTGGCGACGCTGGTGGTCCAACGCTTCGTGCTGGAGTTCTCGCCGAGCTTCGTCCTGGTCCTGCTGGTGCCGCTGCTCGTCGCCGTGTTGGTCTCCGAGGTCGCGGGGTTGCTGTGGGCGGTCTGGGTGGCCGTCGTGACGGCGCTGCTGGTCCCCTCGACGCCGCTCGTCACCCTGCTGGCGACGCTCGTCGGCGCCGTCGTCGCCGTCCGCGCCGTGGGCGACGTGCGCACGCGCCCCGCGGTGGTCCTCGCCGGCGCGCTGGGTGGGGCGGCCGGAGGCGCGGCGCTGGTCGCGTGGGTGCTGCTCGGTGGCGGCCTGTCGCCGCTGGCGACCGCGACCGCCTTCGCGGCGTTCCTCGCCGGCGGCGTCCTGGCGGGGGTGCTCGCGCTCGGCTTGCTCCCGCTCTTCGAGGTGGCCCTGGGGTTCCTGACCGGCTTCCGGCTGCTCGAGCTCTCGTCGCCCTCGCATCCGCTGCTGCAGCGCCTGCTGGTCGAGGCCCCCGGCAGCTACCAGCACTCGCTGATCATCTCCAACCTCGTCGAGCAGGCCGTGCAAGCGATCGGTGGCGATTCGCTGCTCGCCCGGGTGGGCGCGCTCTACCACGACGTCGGCAAGATGCGGCGTCCGAACTTCTTCGTCGAGAACCAGTTCAGCGGGGACAACCCCCACGACCGCATCTCGCCCCATCTCTCCTACCTGATCATCACCAGCCACGTCCGGGACGGCCTCGAACTGCTGCGCGAGTACCGCCTGCCGCGCCAGCTCGAGCCGTTCGTGCTCGAGCACCACGGCACGACGGTGCTCGCGTACTTCTACAAGCGCGCCCTCGAGGACGCGAGTTCGATCAGCGAGCTCAACTTCCGGTACCCGGGGCCGCGGCCCCGGAGCAAGGAATCGGCCGTGCTGCTGCTCGCCGATGCGATCGAGTCCGCCTCGCGCACCCTCAAGGACCCCACGCAGGGCAGCATCCGCGCGCTCATCGACCGCCTGATCGAGCAGCGTCTGCAGGACGATCAGCTCTCCCAGAGCCCGCTCAACCTGCACGACCTCTCGGTCATCGCCGACACCTTCGAGCGCATGCTCACCGCCATCCTGCACCGGCGCATCACGTACCCGAGCGCCGAGGAGATTCGAGGTCTGCGCCGTGCGGGTCGAGATCCTGGACCGAACAAACCGCTTCCGGCGGCGTAGGCGGCTGGCCGAGCTGGTGAAGCGCCTCGGCGCCTCGTGGGGGATCGCCGACCGCGAGGTGACGATCGTGCTCGTCGACGATCCGACGATCGCCGCGATGAACCTGCGCGACCGCGCGGTCGAGGGCCCGACCGACGTGCTGAGCTACCCCCTGCACGAGCCCGACGACACCGGTTTCCCCACCCTCCCGCATCTGGGCGACGTGATCGTGAGCCTCGACACCGCGCGGCACCAGGCGCGAGCGCGCGGCGTCGAGCTCTGGCACGAGGTCGCCGAGCTCGTCGCGCACGGCCTCCTCCACCTGCTGGGGCACGACCATCAGGTCGAGGCGGACTGGGCGCCGTTCCACGCCGGTCAGGCGCAGGCCCGCGACCTGGCGGCGGACCTCGACCGCGAAGCCGCCCGCGGGGTCGCGTGAGGCCGGCCGCGCGCTTCGCGCGCTCGCTCGGCTTCGCGCTCCGGGGCTGGTCGCATGCGTGGCGGACCCAGGCGCATCTGCGCTTCGAAAGCGTCGTGGCGCTCGTCGCCATCGCCGCGGCGGTCGCGCTCGGCACCGGCGTGGCGGCGGTCGTCCTCGCATGCACCGTCGTCCTCGTGGCGGAGCTGGTGAACACGGCGGTCGAGGCGATCGTGGACCTGGTCGCTCCGGGCCCGGACCCGCGCGCCGCCGTTGCCAAGGACGTCGCGGCCGGCGCGGTGCTCGCCGCCGCCATCGGCGCCGTGGGCGTCGGACTCGCGGTGTTCGGTCCGCCGACGTGGCGATGGCTCGCCGCGGCGGTAGGCTGAGGGCGTGCACCCCCTCGAAGCGGTCCCGCTCGACGCCGTGCCGGCCGACCTGGTGGCGGCCGCCCGCGTCGCCTTCGACCACGCGTACGCTCCGTACTCCGGCTTTCGCGTGGGCGCGGCGCTCCGCGGGGCGGACGGCGGCGTCGATGCCGGCGCCAACGTCGAGAACGCCTCCTACGGTCTCTCCCGCTGCGCCGAGCAGTCGGCGATCCAAGCGCTCGCCAGCCGCGGCGAGCGCGCGTTCTCCGAGGTCGTCGTGGTCGCCGACGCCGATCCACCGGCCACGCCGTGCGGCGCGTGCCGCCAGGTGCTGGCCGAGTTCGGGCCGACGGCCACGGTCTGGCTCGTGAGCCCCCACGGCGCGTGGCGGACCTCCGTCGACGCGCTCCTCCCGGCCGGCTTCGCGCTCCGACGCTGAGGGCGGGGCGCGGCGACGGGAGGGCATGGCCTCCGTCCTGGACGCTCCAGACGTTCTCACGGTCGCGCGGTAGACTCGCGCGATGCGACTTCTTGCCCCCCGACTCCGCGCCGTCCTCGCCGCCGCCGCCCTCGCGCTCGGTGCGTCCGCCATGGCCCAGGACGATCCCACCCGGTTCGTCTTCGTCCCGTTCGACGCCGACGCCTCGATCGAGGCCCTCGGCCTCGCCGTGCCGTCCGTGCTCCAGCACGCCATCAACGAACTCGACGGGGTCTACGCGCCGCCGGTCGGCGACGCCGGACTCGTGCTCCAGAGGCTCGTCGCCGCCGGCCGCGACGACGCCCTCGAGCTGCTCACGGCCGCGTTCGACGCCGACGTCCTCGTGTTGGGTCGGGTCTCGGGCAGCGAGGAGCTCGTGCTCGAGCTCGTCGTCGTGGTGGAGGGCGCGGAGCGCACCGCTCGGGTCGAAGGCCGGCTCGGCGACCTGACGGGCCTGTGGACGGCCGCCGCGGACGCCGTGCTGCGCGAGGCCGACCGGACGCCGCCGGCGCCCGAGCGGACGGCGCTGCGCGCGGTCCTCGAGGACGCCCCGTCGCTCCCCAGCCTCGGCCCGCTGGCCACCGCCGCCGCCCGCCTCCCCGGGGTGCGCGTCGACCAGCTCGAGGCGGCCGTCGCGCTCGACCCGGATTCGGCGTGGGCGCGGAGCGAGCTGGCGCGCACGCGCGTGCTCGCCGGCGACCTCGAGACCGCTCTGGCCGACGCCGATGCGGCGGTCGCCCTGCGGTCGTCGGTCGAGGTCCTCACCACCCAGGGCCTGGTCCGGCTCATCGCCGGGGACGCCGACGGCGCGGCCGCGTCCTTCGCGGCGGCGCTCGAGCGCAACCCCGCGCACGCGGTCGCGCTGGTGGGGCTGGCGCAGACGGTCCCCGCCGCGGAGCGCGCCGACCTCCTGGCGCGCGCCACCGCCGCGGCCCCGCGCCAGGTCGACGCCCAGCTCGGGCTCGCCTCGCTGCAGACGTCGGCCTCCGGAGCCATCCAGGCGTTGCGGCGCGCGGCCGATCGCCTGCCCGATTCCCCCAGCGTGCTCGCGGCGCTCGTCGACGTGACCGTCGGAGCGGGCGACGCGCGCGGCGCCCTCGACCTGCTGCGCGCCGCCGCCGCCCGTCCGGTCGGGCGCACGACGGCGGCGTACACGGTCGCCGGCCGCCTCCCCGAAGCGGTCGCCGGCGACGCCCTCGCGTTCGTGCGCGAGGGGATCGCGCTGTTTCCCGAGGCGAGCGACCTGCGCCTGCTCGAAGCCGAGTTGCTCCGACGCTCGGGCGACGCGGCGGGCTCCGAGGCGTCGCTGCGCGCTGCGGTGGACGCCAACCCCGAGTCGATCCCCGACGTGCGCGCGCTGGCGCGATCGTTGGCCGATCGCGGGGCCGGTGAGGAGGCCCAGGCGCTCTGGGCCACGGTCGCCGATCGTGCGCCCGATGCCGACCTGACGTCCGCGGAGCTGGACCTGGCCGCTGGTCGTTCGCGCGCGGCGCTGGCGACCCTCGAACCGATCGTCGCCGCGGGTGGTGCGAGCGCCGATCTGCGCACGCTTTACGGGATCGCCCTGGGCCGCGTCGGGCGGGTCGAGGAGGCGCGCTCGGTGCTGACCTCGGTCCTGCAGGAGGCGCCCGAGGCCGCCCTGGCGACCCGCGCCCTCGCGCTGCTCGACGAGCAGGGGCGCCTCATGGGTGAGGACGAGGGCGACCTCGAACTCGGCACCGAGGCCGCGGCCGCCTTCGAACGGGGGCTCACGGCCCTCGAGCTGGGCGAGTTCGCGCGGGCGGCCGACGCCTTCGCCGAGGCGCGGGCGATCGAGGAGGCGGGCTTGCTGGCCTTCTACGAAGGGTACGCGCGGCAGCGGGCGGGTGATCCACGCACCGCCATCGCCGCCTACACGGCCGCACGGGCGGAACTCGGCGACCAGGACGTGCTGCTCAACAACCTCGGGTACGCTCACCTCCAGGTGGGCCGCTTCGACCGCGCGCTCGAGACCTTGACCGCCGCGGTCGCGGCCAACCCGAGCAACGCGCGCGCGCACCTCAACCTCGGCCTGACGTACTACGCGAGCAGCCGCTTCGGGGAGGCCGTGGCGGCCTTCGACCGCGCGCTCGAGCTCGACCCCACGCTCGAAGCGAGCGCCGCGGACGCGATCGCCGACGCACGCGAACGCGCCGCGCGGTGAGTCCGGCGCGCTAGCATGGCGGCCATGAAGCTCCGCGCCGAGGTCCTCGGCCTGCCCGCGTACCGTTTCGAGGCCCACGAAGCGGCCATCAAACTCGACCAGAACGAGGCGCCGGAGGACCTGCCGGACGCGCTGCGGCGCGCGGCGCTCGAGCGCCTCGAGCGCCGACCGTGGAACCGGTACCCGGAGCTCCACCCCCAGGGGTTGGCCGCGCGGTTCGGAGCGCGCCACGACTGGCCGGCCGACGGCGTCGCCGTCGCCGGAGGCTCGAACGTCCTGATCCAGGCCGCGACGATCGTCGCCGGCATCGGCCGGAGCGTGGCCACCGTGCGCCCCACCTTCTCGGTCTACGCGTTGCAGGCGCGCCTGCTGGGTGCGTCGCTCGTCGAGCTGCCGCTCGGGCCCGGGTTCGCGCTCCCGACGGCGGAGCTCGAGGCGGTCCTGCAGGTCGGGGAGGGGGTGGCCTTCATCGCGGCGCCGATGGCGCCGACCGGCAACGCGGTGGCGCCCGCCGACCTCGAGCGCTTGGCCGCAGCCGGCGGCGACCGCTGGCTGATCGTCGTCGACGAGGCCTACGGTGAGTTCGCGAACGTCGACCACGACGCCCTGGCGCGCGCCCACCCGCAGGTGGTGCGGCTGCGGACGCTCTCGAAGGCCTTCGGGTTGGCCGGCGCGCGGTTGGGGTACGCGCTCGCGCACCCGGACGTCGCCGTCGAACTGCGCAAGGCGCTCCTGCCGTTCTCGGTCTCGGCCCTCCAGGTGGCGGTAGCGGAAGCGGTCCTGGACGCGCCGGACGTCGTGGCCGAGCGCGTCGAGCGGACCGTGACCGAGCGCGAACGGCTGATCGCCGCGCTTGCGACGCGCCGCGACGTCGAGGTCTTCCCCAGCGTCGCCAACTTCGTGCTGATGCGCGTGCCGGACGCCGCGGTCACCTACCGGGGCCTGCTCGACCAGGGCGTGCTCGTGCGTCGGCAGGACCACCTGCCCGGCTTGGACGGGTGCCTGCGCGTGAGCGTCGGTGCGCCCGCCGAGAACGATGCCTTCCTGAAGGCGTTCGACGCCGTCGCCACCGCGACCGCGCCCCTTGAGGAGCTCGAACGTGCCTGAGCGCCGCGCCACCGTCCACCGAGCCACGCGCGAGACCGACGTGCGCATCGACCTCGACCTCGACGCCGGGCCGCGGGGCGCTCCCGCCACGGGCCACGGGTTCCTCGACCACCTCCTCGACCAGGTGGTCCGCCACGGCCGCGTCGGCCTCGAGGTCGCCGCGACCGGCGACCTGCACATCGACGTCCACCACCTCGCCGAGGACGTCGGGATCACCCTGGGGCAGGCGTGGCGCGAAGCGGTGGGCGACGCCATGGACCTCGAGCGCTACGCCGACGCCTTCGTGCCGATGGACGAGACGCTCGTGCACGTCGTCGTCGACCTCTGCGGTCGACCGTTCCTGGCGTTCGATCCCGCCGCGGTCCCCGGCGACGTCTCGGGCTTCACCACCTACCACCTGCGCGAGTTCCTGCGCGGCTTCGCCAACCACGCCCGCGCGACCGTCCACGTCCGGTGGCTGGCGACCGGCGATCCGCACCACGGCAGCGAAGCCGTCGTGAAGGCCTTCGCCCGCGCGCTGTACGCGGCCACGCGGCGCACCGGCAGCGGCCTGCCCTCGACGAAAGGGGCGCTCTGACCGGATGCGCGTCGTCCTGATCGATTACGGCGCCGGGAACCTGCCGAGCGTCGCCAAGGCGCTGGCCGCCGCCGGGGTGGCCGTCGAGCGTTCCAGCGATCCGCGTCGGGCCGCCGCCGCCGACGCCCTGGTGCTGCCGGGCCAGGGCCACTTCGGCCAGGTGATGGAGGCGTTCCGGGCGAGCGGCTTCGAGGCCGTGGTGCGCGAGCACATCGGTGCGGGCAAGCCGTTCCTCGGCATCTGCGTCGGCCTGCAGCTGCTGGTCGAGGGCTCCGAGGAGGCGCCGGGGATCGAGGGGCTCGGCGTGCTCCCCGGTCGGGTCGTGCGCTTTCCGGACGGCGACGTGAGCGTGCCCCACATGGGCTGGAACGCCCTGCATCCGTTCGGCGGATCCCCGCTCCTGGCGGGCGTGGCGGACGGGGCGCACGCGTACTTCGCGCACAGCTACGTGGTCGCGTTCGACGAAGCGGCGGCGACCTTTCCGGCGGGCGCCACGACGACCTACGGCGCCACCCGCTTCTTGAGCGCGGTCTCCCGCGGCGCCCTGCACGCGACCCAGTTCCATCCCGAGAAGAGCCAGCGGGTGGGGCTGCGCATCCTGGCCAACTTCGCCGAGTCGGCGCGCGCTGCATGGACCGCGGCCCGATGAGGACGATCGACCGCGCCCGCCGTGGGGGCTCCCTCCTCGTGGTGGCGGTGGTCCTCGCTACCCTGGGCACCGCGCTGGCGCAGACGACGTGGAGCGTCCAGACGGTGGCGCTGCGCGACTACCGCGAGGCCGCGGGCGTCGCGGCGGGCTTGCGGCTGCACGGTCTCGAGGCCTACACCGAGTTCACGATGCAAGGCGGGTTGCAGTACGTCCGGGTGCGGGTCGGCTGCACCGACGAGCGCGAGGTCGCCGAGGCGTGGGCGGTCCTCCTGGCGCGGTCGCTCGTCGCGGAGGCGGTGGTCGTGCCGATGGAGGGCGCGTCGCCCGTGGACGTGGCGTGCGTCGTTGCCGAGGTGGGCTTCCGGAAGCCCGCGCGCTGGTCGCTCGTCTCCGGTCCCGACGAGGTCCCGGTCTTCGAGGTCGGGGTCGCCGACCACGTCGCGTACCTGAGCTTCGACGGCCTCGCTTGGCGCGTGTGGCAGGGAACCCCACCGGCACCGGTCGCCGCCTCCGCGCCGCGCGTGGTCGCGGCGCGCCTCGACGGCCGCGACGTCGTCCGGTCGGTGGACGGCGGCCTGCTCTGCCCCGGCCGCTTGCTCGCCGCGATCGGCGACGCGGCCGTGGTGGAGCTCGAGGACGCGATCGTCGCCTGCCGGCCGGCCGCAGCCGGCGGGCTCCGGTGACCCCGGCCGACCGCTGGCAGTACGTCGCCTCGTGGCGGCACTGGCTGACGCCCGGCATGGGCGTGAAGCGCCACGTCGCGTGGGTGGTGCTCGGGGCGCTGGTGTCGGCGGTCGGGTTCACCATCACCATGCTGTGGCTGATCGGCGAAGGCCGTCGTGAGCTCGCCACCCCGCTCGAGCGCGTGCTGGTCGGCGACGCCTGGGCGCGCCACGCCGGGTGGGTGGGGGCTTCGGTCGCGTTGACGGGCACGTTCGTCGCGATCGTCGCCATCGGGCGCCTCAACCGCTCGCTCTTGTCCAACTGGGTGCAACGACCGCACGAGGTGGCGGAGGTGCTCCATCGGCGTCTGGTCTTGGCGCGCGGCCCCCGCATCGTGGCGCTGGGCGGCGGCACCGGGCTCAGCGTGCTCCTGCGTGGACTGCGCGCGCATACGAGCCAGGTGACGGCGGTCGTGGCGGTCAGCGACGACGGGGGATCGACGGGGCGCCTCCGCGCGGCCTTCGGCATGCCGGCGCCGGGCGACCTGACCGACTGCCTCGCCGCGCTCGCGACCGACGAGGCGGCGCTCGGGCGCCTCCTCCAGTACCGCTTCGAGCGCGGCGACGAGCTGCTCGGGCACACCTTCGGCAACGTGCTCATCGCCACGCTCAACGAGGTCGAGGGCGACTTCGCCGAGGCGCTCCGGTCGCTGAACCGGCTCCTGGAGCTGCAGGGGGCGGTGTGGCCCGCCACCGCGCGGCCGGTGACCCTGCGGGTCACCAAGGCGGACGGGACCGTGGTCGCGGGCGAGAGCGCGGTGCGTGCGGTGCCCGGCGCGAGCGCCCGCCTCGAGCTGTCTCCGGGCGACGCCGACGCGATGCCCGAGGCGGTCGCCGCCATCGCCCACGCCGACCTGGTCGTGCTGGGGCCGGGCAGCCTCTTCACGTCGACGCTGCCCCCGTTGCTGGTCCCCGGGATCAGCGACGCGCTGCGCACCACGCCGGCCTCGATCGTCTACGTCGCGAACCTCATGACCGAAGCCGGCGAGACGGATGGTTTCGACCTGGGGCGGCACCTCGAGACCCTCCATGCGCACCTGGGGCGGTGGCCGGACGTCGTCCTGGGCAACCGCACGGCCATCGACGAAGAGCGGCTCGCCGCGTACGCCACGGAGGGCGCGGAACCCGTCCCCTTCGATGCGGCGCGCGTCGAGGCGGCCGGGATGACCGCGACGGCCGCCGCCCTCCTGGGGCACGGTCGACACGCGCAACACGATCCGGCGGCGCTGGCGGGCGCGCTCGTCGCGCTGGCCACGAAGCACCGGAGCGCGCGGTGACCGCACGGAGCCGCGGCTGGCGGACCGCCTGGACCTTGGCGTTCTGCCTGGGGGCCATGGCGTTCGCTCAGGCGCCCGAGGCCGGCGACGCGCTCGACGCCGGGTTGACGCCGCCCACGGCCGCGCGCTACGCCGATCCAGCTTGGTACGACCTGCTCGACGCCCGCTGGGCGACCGAAGCGGACGGCTCCGTCGTGTTCGAGCTCGAACTCGCGGCGATCGACCCGGACGCGCCGTTGCTGCAACCGATCGTCGAGGCGTACCTGCTGCACCCCGAAGCGACGGCGCGCGCGGCGCTCCCCGGCACCGGCCTCGAGGCCCCGGAGGGCGTCGGGTGGGCGGTCGCCGTGCGGGTCGCGGGCACGAGCGCCTGGGCGTGGACCGTCGATGCCGCCGCACCGCGACCGCTGGGGCTCGAGGTCGTGGGACGGACGGTGCGCCTCCCCTGGCCCCCCGACCTGCCGGTCGACGGGGTATGGGTGGCCATCAGCGGCGTCTACGATCCGTTCGCCGACTCGGGCTGGCGTCCGTTCGCCGCCGAAGCGTCGCCGTGGGCCTTCGCGGCACCGAGCGCGGCGCCGCCGGTCGTCTCGGTGGTGCCCGGCGACGACGACGCGTTGCTCCGGCTCCACGCGACCGCGCGGCTCCCGCGGCCCGACGCGCGCGCCTCGAGCGGCACCGCTTCGCCGTGGTGGTGGTGGATGGGCGCCGGGATGGTCCTGGTCGTCGTCGGCCTGGCCTGGCGGGGCCGGTCGCGAACTACCGTACCCGACGCACCTGCTGCGCCGGCCGGGGAGCCGGGCGCCGAGGCCCAGGGCGCCGTGGACCCGCCGGCGCTCATCGGCGACGACGACGTGGGCGTCGTGCCCGAAGGCGAAGGCGAGGAGCGTCAGTCCGAAGGTGCGGAGCGCTCGGACGAGGTCGCCGCGACGGAGACGGGGGCGGCCGTCGACGCGTCGTCGCCGTCGTCGCGCACCACGCGGGCGCCGAGCCCCGCGAGCCGTTCCGCGAAGCGCTCGTAGCCGCGGTCGATGTACTCGACGCCGGTCACGCGCGAGCGCCCGCGCGCCGCGAGCGCGGCCACGACCAGAGCTCCGCCGGCTCGGATGTCGGCCGCGTGCACCTCGGCCCCCTCGAGCGCACGACCGCGCACCACGAGCGTCTGGTCGCTCAGTTCGAGGCGCGCGCCCATCTTGCGGAGTTCCTCGACGTGGGTGAAGCGGTCCGGGTAGACCCGGTCGCGCACGACGCCCACGCCGGGCGTCGTCGCCAAGAACGCCCCGAACGGGGCCTGCAGGTCGGTCGGGACGCCCGGGTACTCGGTCGCGGTGACGTCCACCGAGGTCAACTCCCCCGTGGCGTCGACGCGCAGCCCGTCGCGCCCGACGTCGAGCAGCCGCACCCCCGCCTCGCTCAACCGGTCGCGCACGGCGCCGAGGTGCTCGGCGCGCACGCCGCGCACGGTCACGTCCCCGCGCGTCGCCGCGGCGGCGAGCATGAAGGTGCCGGCCTCGATCCGGTCCGGGATCGGTCGGAAGCGCACGCCCCCGAGACGCTCCACGCCTTGGACGTGGATGCGCGGGGTTCCTGCCCCCTCGATCCGTGCGCCCATCGCGACCAACAGGTCCGCGAGGTCGGCGATCTCGGGTTCGAGCGCCGCGTTCTCGATCACCACTTCGCCACCGCCGAGCGCGCTCGCGAGCAGCACGTTCTGCGTGCCGCCCACGGTCGGCGATTCGAACGCCACCCGACCCTCGATGCGACCACGGCGGCGGGCGACGAAGTCGCCGGCGTCGTCGTCGACCTCCACTCCGAGGTCGGCGAAGGCCTTCAAGTGGCGATCGACCGGCCGCGGACCGAAGGCGCAGCCGCCGGGCATCGAGATCCGCGCTTCGCCCGCGCGCGCGAGCAGCGCGCCCATCAGGACGAAGCTCGCGCGCATCTTGCTGACCAACCGGTACGGCGCGGCCGTCGTGCGCAGTTCCCGCGCATGGAGCCGGACGTCGCGACCGGTCCAATGGACGTCCACGCCGACGTGTTCCAGGATCTCGAGGCCGACGAGGACGTCGGACAGCTTGGGGACCCCCTCGAGCAGGACCGGCTCGTCGGTGAGGAGCGACGCGAGGATCAGGTAGAGCGCGGAGTTCTTCGCGGCATGGACGTGCACCTCCCCGCGCAGGGGGGTGCCACCGTCGACGACGAGCGCGGCGCGTGGGTTCATGGGTGCCTCCAAGGGGGCGCGCGCGCTTCGACGACGCGTCGGATGCGCACGATGTGTAAGAGGAGTCTAGCGCTGTTCTTCCGTATGGTCAACCGAATGACCCACGTACCGACCATGCTACAGTGAGCGAACAGAGGCGGGTCGCCGTGCGCACCGCCGGGAGGGCGACGTGCCGAAGCTGAGCAAGAGCAAGCGCCTGCAGGTGGTCATCAGCGAGGAGCAGGATTCGCTCCTCACCAAGACCGCGTACCACCTCTCCAACCCGGAGCGTCTGGTGTCCAAGTCCGAGGTCGTGCGGCTCGGCATCCAGATGCTCAACCGAGCGGTCGAGGCGGGCGAACTCGACCCCGCCCTGCTCGAGGGGCTCGACGAGAACGCCTGATCGATGTTCCACCCCGGCGACGTCATCGACGGTCGGTACGACGTCCTGGGTCCGCTCGGGCACGGCGGCATGGGCCACGTGTTCCGCGCCCACGATCGGCGCCTCGAGCGCACCGTGGCGCTCAAGGTCTTGCGCCCGCACCTCACCGAGCTGGACGCCGACCGCTTCCGGCGCGAGATCCGCGCCCTCGCCCGGCTGAACCACCCCGCCGTCGTCTCGATCTACGACCTCGGCCAGGGCGAGCACGTCTACTTCGCCATGGAGCTCGTCGACGGCGGGGCCTTCACCGACCTCGGACCGCTCGCCGAGGACCCGGAGCCGTTCGCGGCGCTGCTCGACGGCGCCGCCGAGGTCGCCGACGCCCTCGCGTACGTGCACCGCCTCGGCATGGTGCACCGCGACCTCACGCCGCGCAACATCCTGCTCACCGAGTCCGGGCGCCCGAAGCTGATGGACTTCGGCCTCGTGCAGCTCACCGAGACGTCGCGCCAGCTGACGCGCACCGGGTCGACGCTCGGGACCCCCCAGTACATGGCGCCGGAACAGGCGACGGGCGACGCCACCGGCGCGGCGACCGACCTGTACGCCTTCGGCGCGGTGCTCTACCGGGCGGCGACCGGCGTCGCTCCGTTCGACGCCGAGAACGACCAGGCGATCATGTACCAGCACGTCTACCACGAGCCCATCGCCGCCGTGGAGGTGCATCCGGCCATCCCCCCCGCGCTCTCGCGGTTGCTCGGGCGGCTGCTGGCCAAGCAGCCCGCGGACCGCCCGGCCTCGGCCGCGACCGTCGCCGATGCCCTGCGCGCGATCCGGGCCGACGGCATCGCGCGCACCACGCACCGGCCGCACGCCGGCGCCGGCCACCGCAGCGCCTACCCGACCGCGATCGCCGACGCCGCCGCGCTGCGGCCGCGCTGGCAGGTCCGGCTCGAGGAGGGTCCGCAATGGCCGGCCGGGATGGCGGCGGCGGACGGGTTCCTGTTGGTCGGCCAACGCGCGGACGCGCTCGCCGTCCTGCGCCCGGCCGACGGCGCGGTGCACGCCCGCTTCGAGCTCGAGGACGAGGTCAGCGCCCCCCCGTTGGTCGCCGGGGGCCGGCTCTGGCTCGCCGCCCGCGACGGCTCGCTGCAGGCCCGGACCTGGCCTTCGGGCGACCGCGCTTGGCTCGCGAGCGACGTCGATGCGGTCGGGCTCACGGCCACCGGCGCCGACGTGCTCGTGGCGCGCCGCGATGGCCGCCTCGAGCGCTGGGGCGCTGGTCCGAGGGAGGTGCGCTGGTCGGTCGACCTCGGCGCCGCGGCCGCGACCGCGGCGACCCTGCACGGCCACCTGGCCCTCGTCGTGGCCGACGACGGATGGCTCCATGCGCTCGACGCGCGCGACGGCGCGGCCCGCTTCCGCGTCGACGTCGGCGCGATGGCGGCGCCCCCGGTCTCCGCCGGCGCGGTCGTCCTGCTCGCGACGCGGTCCGGCGAGGTCCATGCGTTCGATCCCGAGGCGCACGTCGTGCGCTGGTCGTACGACGTGGAGGGCGAGGCGTGGGCGCCGCCGGCGGT
This sequence comes from Trueperaceae bacterium, assembly GCA_011390455.1. The sequence continues at coordinate 17,600 of JAABSI010000014.1, read as the reverse complement.
CGCGGAGCGGCTCGTCTTCCTGGGCTCGTGGGGGCCGCGGCTCCATGCGCTGCACGTGCGTTCGGGCGACGACGCCTGGTCGGTGCCGCTCGCGCACCCGGTGACGGCCGCCCCCGTCGTCGCGGGCGGGGTGGTCTACGTGGCGAACGAGGGGGGCGAGCTGCTCGCCTTCGACGCGCGCACCGGCGCGGAGCGCGCGCGCCATCGGGTCGCCTCCGGCGCCGTCCAGGCGAGCCCGTTGCCCGTCGGCGACGCGCTGTTCGTCGCGGCGCTCGACGGCACCGTCACCTGCCTCCGCTGAGGCGCGCGGCGCCGCCCCCGGTCAGGCGGCGGTCCCGCCGAGCGCGGAGAGCCGCGCCGCCGCCAACGCCACGCCCAGGGGCGCAGGGTCGATCTGACCCTCCTCGGCCACGCTCGGTGCGACGCGCACGAAGCGGGCCGCCTCCGCCCCGGCGTCGAGCCACGCGCGGGCGACGCGCGAGCCGGTGGCCTCGACGTGGCGCGCGATCAGCGCCCGGAGCAGGTCCGCGTCGGCCACGTCGAGCGCCGCCAACCCCACCATCGAGGGGTTGACCCGCTCGGCGACGCTGCCGTCGTCCCACAGGTACGCGACCCCGCCCGACATGCCGGCGCCGAAGTTGCGGCCGACGCGACCGAGCACGACGACGGCGCCGCCCGTCATGTACTCCGCGCCGTGGTCGCCGCAGCCCTCGACGACGGCGACCGCGCCGGAGTTGCGGACCGCGAGGCGTTCCCCCGCCTGGCCGGCCGCGAAGAGCCCGCCCCCCGTGGCGCCGTAGAGCGCGGTGTTGCCGAGGATGACGGAGCGATCCGTCGCGAGCTCGTCGCCCTCGGGCGGGCGCACCACGAGCTCCCCTCCGCTCATCCCCTTGCCCACGTAGTCCTGCGCCTCGCCCACGAGCGTGAGCCGCATCCCCGCGACGGCGAAGGCCCCGAAGCTCTGCCCCGCCGCCCCGCGGAAGCGAAGATCGACGCTGGCCGGCGGCAGCCCGGCGTCGCCATGGCGGCGCGCGATCGCTCCGGCGAGGCGCGCGCCGAGCGAGCGGTCGCGGTTGCTCACCGCGTAGCCGCGCATTACCCGCTCCCCGCGTTCGAGCGCGGGCTGCGCGTCGCGCAGCAGCTGCTCGTCGAGTGGGTCGTCGCCCGGGCGGTCGTTGCGTACCTGACCGTTCGCGCCGGTCGTCCCCTTGCGCGGCAAGGCGCCGGTGGGGTCGGGGTCGCGGAGCAACGACGACAGGTCGAGGCGCGCCCGCCGGGGGAGCGCCACCGTGCGGGCCGCGAGCAGGTCGACGCGGCCGATCACCTCGTCGAGGCTCCGGGCGCCGAGGCGCGCGAGGAGCATCCGCACCTGCTGCGCGACGTAGGTCATGAAGCGCACGACGTGCTCGGGCTCGCCCGGGTACTTGGCCCGCAGGTCGAGGCGCTGGGTCGCGACCCCCACCGGGCAGGTGTTGAGGTGGCACTGCCGGATCATGGCGCAGCCGGCGGCGACCAGGGCCGCCGTCCCGAAGCCGTACGACTCGGCGCCGAGCAGCGCGGCGACGACGACGTCGCGCCCGGTCTTCATGCCGCCGTCGACGCGCAAGGTGACGCGGTCGCGCAGCCCGTTGGCCACGAGCACCTGCTGGGTCTCGGCCAGGCCGAGCTCCCACGGAACCCCGACGTTCTTGATGCTCGAGAGCGGCGAGGCGCCCGTGCCGCCGTCGGCGCCCGAGATCTGGACGTTGTCGGCGTAGCCCTTGGCCACCCCCGCCGCGATCGTCCCGACGCCGGCCGTGGCGACGAGCTTGACCCCCACCCGCGCCGAGGGGTGGACGCGCTTGAGGTCGTAGATCAGCTGCGCGAGGTCCTCGATCGAGTAGATGTCGTGGTGCGGCGGCGGCGAGATGAGCGTCACGCCCGGCACGCTGCGGCGGATCCGTGCGATCTCGTCGTTGACCTTGGGCCCCGGGATCTGGCCGCCCTCGCCCGGCTTCGAGCCCTGAGCCATCTTGATCTCGAGCTCCTGCGCCGAGACCAGGTAGGCGGCGGTGACCCCGAAGCGGCCGGAGGCGACCTGCTTGATCGCGCTGTTGCCCCAGTCGCCTGCCTTGGGGTACCAGCCGCCGTGCCCGAGCTGGGGTTGGTCCTCCCGGTATGGGGCGAAGCGCCCCTCGTCCTCGCCCCCCTCCCCCGAGTTGCTCTTCCCACCCAGGCGGTTCATCGCCACCGCGAGCGTCTCGTGGACCTCGCGCGAGACGGAGCCGTGGCTCATCGCCTGGGTGCTGAAGCGGCGCACGATGGCCGCCACGTCCTCGACCTCGTCGAGCGGGACCTCGGGCCCCAGCGGGCGCGGCTCGAGCAGGTCGCGCAGCGCCGTCGGGGCCCGCTCGTCCACCTGTTGGGCGTAGGCGTCGTAGGCCTCGTCGTCGCCCGTGCGCACCGCCTTGTGGAGCGCCTTGAAGACGAGCGGGTTGAGGGCGTGGTACTCGCCCGCCTTGCGGAAGCGGTAGATGCCGCGATCGATGAGCGACGGCTCCTCGCCGAACGCCTCGGCGTGGAAGCGCAGGACGTCGACGGCGAAGGCGTCCACGCCGGCGCCGCCCAGGCGGCTCGTCGTACCGGTGAAGTACCGGTCGATCACGTCCTGATCGACGCCGAGCGCCTCGAAGATCTGCGCGCCGCGGTAGCTCGAGAGCGCGGAGATGCCCATCTTGGACATCACCTTCAAGAGCCCCTTGTCGAGCGCCTGCAAGTACCGTTCGGTCGCCTCCTCGGCCGTGCACAGCGCTCCGCCTTTGGCGGTCGCGGCGACCGCGCGGGCGCTCGCCAGCGCCAGGAACGGATGGACGAGCGCGGCGCCGAAGCCGATCAGGCACGCCACGTGGTGGTCCTCGCGGACCTCGCCGGTGTCGGCGACGAGCGCGGTGCGGGTGCGCCGCCCGGCGCGGAGCAGCCGCTGGTGCACGGCCGAGACCGCGAGCAGCATCGGGATGGGCGCGTGCGTGGCGTCGGCGTCCCGGTCGGAGAGCACGAGCACGCCGTGGCCCGCCTCGACCGCCTCGACCGCGGCGTCGCAGAGCTCCTCGAGGGCGGGCGCGAGCCCCTCGGGGCCATCGGCGACGGTCCAGCGTGCGGCGAGCACCTTGGGTCGGAAGGCCTCCTGCGCGAGCAGCCAGGCGTACTCGGCCTCGTCGATCACCGGTCGTTCGAAGCGCAAGACGGTCGCCGAGGCGGCGACCTCGTCGAGCAGCGGTCCGCGCGGACCGAGCACGGTCGCGAGCGACATGACGCGGCGCTCGCGCAGCGGGTCGATCGGTGGGTTGGTGACCTGCGCGAAGCGCTGCTTGAAGTAGCGATAGAGCGCTTGCGGTTGCTCGGAGAGGACCGCGAGCGGCGTGTCGTCGCCCATCGAGCCGACCGGAGGCTCGCCCCCCGACACCATCGGTTCGAGCACCCGGTCGAGGTCCTCGGCGGAGTACCCGAAGAGCTTCTGCATGCGCGCGAGCGCCTCGGGCTCCGCGCCGTCCGCGACGCGGCCGGCGGGCGCCGGGGCCGAGAAGGACGGCGCGCGCACCAGGTGCGCGTCCACCCACGACCGGTAGGGCGCCTGCCTCGCCAGCCGACGCTTGACGTCGGCGTTGCGGAGCAGCTCGCCCGCGACGACGTCGACGGCGAGCATCTGGCCCGGACCGAGCCGCCCGCGCTCGACGATGCGCCGGTCGGGCAGCGGCACCATCCCGGCCTCGGACCCGACGACGACCAGGCCGTCGTCGGTCAGCGCGTAGCGCTGCGGCCGGAGCCCGTTGCGATCGAGCGCGGCCACGGCGTAGCGCCCGTCCGAGAGCGCGAGCGCCGCGGGACCGTCCCACGGCTCCATCAGCGTCGCGTGGTGCTCGTAGAAGCCGCGCAGGTCCGGATCCATCGCCTCGTCGTTCTCGAACGCCTCGGGCACGAGCATCGCCAAGGCGTGCAGCGGGTCGCGTCCGGCGAGGGTCAGCAGCTCGAAGGCGTTGTCGAGGGCGGCGGAGTCCGAGCCGCCCGGCTCGATGATCGGCAACAGGTCGGCGACCGCGTCGCCGAACACGGAGCTGCGCAGCACCGGTTCGCGCGAGCGCATGAAGTTCACGTTGCCCTGCAGGGTGTTGATCTCGCCGTTGTGGGCGAGGAAGCGGAAGGGCTGGGCGAGCGACCAGCGCGGCAGCGTGTTCGTGCTGTAGCGCTCGTGGAAGAGGGCGATCGCGGTCGTGTAGTCGGGGTCGGCCAAGTCCCGGTAGAAGGTCGCGAGCGCGTCGCCGACCATCAGCCCCTTGTAGACGATCGTCCGACTCGACATCGACGGCACGTAGGCGCGCCCGAGCCCCGCGGCGCGAAGCCGCCGCTCGATGCGCTTGCGCGTCAAGTACAGCAAGCGTTCGAAGCCGAGCGCGTCCAGCCCCGCCGGGCGGCGCAGGAGCACCTGGCGCATGATCGGACGGCGCGCCCGCGCCTCCTCGCCGAGCGCCCCGTCGTCGACGGGGGGATCGCGCCACCCGAGCACCTCCAGGCCGCCCTCGTCGAGCACCGTCGCGATGCGGGCGTAGACCTCGTCGACCTCGCCGTCGTTGGCGACGGAGAAGCAGCCGACCCCGAGCTCCTCGTCCGCGCCGAACTCGACGCCGCGGTCGCGGAGGTCGCGGCGGAACAGGGCGTACGGGATCTGCGTCAGGATCCCGGCGCCGTCGCCGGTCCGGCCGTCCGCCGACACGGCGCCGCGGTGGGCGAGGTTGCGCAGCGCGGCGAGGGCGTGGTCGAGCACGCTGCGCCGTGGGCCCCCCTCCATGGCGGCGATGAAGCCGACGCCGCAGGCGTCGCGCTCCGTGGGCCAAGCGAGTCGTCGGACGTCGGAGTACTCAGGCATGCGGTCCTTTCGCGCGGAGGCGCCCGAGGGGGCCCGGCGGTTCGAGCGAAGTTCGAGGGCGGCGGCGGACCTGCGCGGGGCGGCCGGACCTGCCAGGTCGGGCGGCACGGAGGCGTGCGGAGCGCGGCACGGGGCGTACGGCAGCCGCGCGTGGCGGCCGCCGATCGGCAACCTCATGCGCCGGGGTGAGGAACGAGGCCCCGGTCGTGGAGCGGATCGTACCAGCGGGTCGGCCGCGATGTCAACGAGAGGATCGTCAAGAATCCCCTCCAGGACACGCTCGCTGCGCGGTACCGAAGGAGCCGACCCCACACGACGAAGGTGCACCGAAGCGCCGGCCACCGCTTCGAAGGTGGAAGGCTATGCGCTCCCGTCGAACCCCATGCGCCGGTGGGCGGCGTCGGAGGCGTCGGCCACCGGCGCGGGATCGACCCCGTCGGCCCACAGCTTCGACTCGATCGCATCGAGCAGGGCCTCGTACGAGGCGTCGATCAGGTTCGTGTGCGCGCCGACGGTGCCCCAGCTCGTGCGTCCGTCCGTGGTCTCGATGTGCACGCGCACGACGCTGGCGGTCCCGGTGGCCGGACCCGCCAGCACCCGCACCTTGTAGTCCGTCAGGGCCAGGTCGGCCAGCACGGGGTAGAAGCCGGTGAGGGCCTTGCGCAGGGCGCGATCGAGGGCGTTGACCGGTCCGTCGCCGTCGGCCGCCGTGTGCGTGGCCGTGCCCGCCACCTCGAGGCGCACGGTGGCCTCGCAGCGCGGTGCCGCGTCGCCGTCGCGCTTGTCGATCATGACCGTGTAGCCGTGGAGGGAGAAGTACGGACGATGCTCGCCGCGCAAGCGCCGGGCGACCAGGCGGAACGACGCCTCGGCCCCCTCGAAGGCGTACCCCAGGTGTTCGAGCTCCTTGAGGCGCGCCACCAGCGCGGCGGCATCGGCCCCGGCGCCGAGCTCGTCCCCCTTGGCGACCAGGTTCGCGCGTCCGGAGAGGTCGGAGAGGAGCACCCGACGCTCCTGGCCCACCGCTTCGGGGGGCACGTGCTCGTACGTGTCGGGTCGGCGGTTCACGGCCGAGACGTGCACGCCCCCCTTGTGGGCGAAGGCCGCATCGCCGACGTACGGGCGCCGGACGTTGGGCTCGAGGTTCGCGCGGTCGTCGACGTAGCGCGAGAGCGCCCGCAGCTCCGCCAGCGGCTGGGGCTGATCCGCCCCGAGCTTCAGGACCAGGTTCGCCAGGACGGTGAGCAGGTCGACGTTGCCGCAGCGCTCGCCGTACCCGTTGACCGTGCCCTGCACGTGGCGGGCGCCGGCCGCCACCGCCGCGAGCGCGTTCGCCGTGGCCAGACCCGCGTCGTCGTGGGGGTGGATGCCGAGGGTCACGCCCTCGCCCAGCGCCGCCCGCGCCGCGCGCAGCCCGGCCACCACGTGGTCCGGCAGCGAACCGCCGTTCGTGTCGCACAGCACCACGGTCCGCGCCCCCCCGCGCACCGCCGCTTCGAGCGTGGCGAGCGCGTACCCGGGATCGGCGCGCCAACCGTCGAAGTAGTGCTCCGCGTCGTAGACGACCTCGCGGCCTTGCGCCAGCACGAAGGCCACCGAGTCCTCGACCATCGCGAGGTTCTCGTCGAGGGTGGCCCCCAGCGCTTCGGTGACGTGCAGCGGCCAGGACTTGCCGAAGAGCGTCACGACCGGGGTGGCGGCGGCGATCAAAGCCCTGAGGTTGGCGTCGTCCTCGGGCGCCGTCGCCTTGCGGCGCGTGGCGCCGAACGCGGCGAGCCGCGCGTGGTGCAGCGGGACGTCGCGCATGCGCTCGAAGAACTCGGCGTCGCGCGGGTTGCTGCCGGGCCACCCCCCTTCGATCGCGTCCATCCCGAAGGCGTCGAGGCGCCGCGCGACCGCGACCTTGTCGTCGCTCGTGAAGCTGACCCCCTCGGCCTGGGTGCCGTCGCGCAGGGTGGTGTCGTAGAGCGCGATCCGGACGCCGCGCAGCGGTAGGTCGCCGACCCGCGTTCGCTCGTCGCTCACCCCAGCCCCACCGGCACGACCGCATCGCGGCCGACGCCCGCGGCGAGCTTGTTCAAGACGTCGACGTAGGCGAGGGCGGAGGCCTCGACGACGTCGGTCGACAGGCCGCGCCCGTGCACGGCGCGCCCCTCGCTGCGCATGCGCACGGTCACCTCGCCGAGCGCGTCCTTGCCGCTGCCGACGCTGCGGATCTCGTAGCTCTCGAGGACGAGCGGTACGTGGGCGATGCGCTCGAGCGCCTTGTAGACCGCGTCGACCGGCCCGTCGCCGGTCGCCGCCTCGGCGTAGGTGCCGGTGTCGGTGGTGAGGCGGACCGTGGCGACCGGCGTCATGCCGGAGCCCGACTGGAACTGCACCGCCTCGAGCACGTACGTCGCCGGCACGCGGGTCGCCTCGACGTCGACCAGGGCGCGGATGTCGTCGCTGGTGACGCTCTGCTTGCGGTCGCACAGGTCCTTGAAGCGCTTGAACAGGAGGTTGACGGTGTCCTCGGGCAGCTCCGCGTACCCGAGGTCGACGAGCGTCTTGCGGAACGCGCGGCGCCCCGAGTGCTTGCCCATCACGAGCACGCCCGCGTCGCGCCCGACGGTCTCGGCCGACATGATCTCGTAGGTCTCGACCGCCTTGAGCACGCCGTCCTGGTGGATGCCGGACTCGTGCGCGAAGGCGTTGTCGCCCACGACCGCCTTGTTCGGCGGCACGACCATGCCGGTGTACATCGCCACCAGGCGACTGCTGCGGTAGAGCTCGCGGGTCTCGATCGAGGTCGTGTGGCCCCAGAAGTCGCGGCGGGTGTGGAGCGCCATGACGATCTCCTCGAGGCCCGCGTTGCCGGCGCGCTCGCCGATGCCGTTGATCGTGCACTCGACCTGGGTGGCGCCCGCGCGCACGCCGGCGAGGCTGTTGGCCACCGCCAGCCCCAGGTCGTCGTGGCAGTGGGTCGACACGTCGACCGCCTCGATCCCCTCGACGTGCGTCCGCAGGTAGGCGATCAACTCGCCGTACTCCCACGGCGTCATGTAGCCGACCGTGTCGGGCACGTTGACGGTCGTGGCGCCGGCGCGGATCGCCTCGGTGAAGATGCGGACCAGGAAGTCGCGGTCCGAGCGACCGGCGTCCTCCGCGCTGAACTCGACGTCGTCGACGAAGCCCTTGGCGGTGCGCACGGCCTCCACGGCCCGCTCGACCACCTGATCCGGCGTGAGGACGAGCTTCTTCTCCATGTGGATCGGGCTCGTGGCGATGAAGGTGTGGATGCGCGGTCGGCCGGCGACCTCGACGGCCTGCGCGGCGCGCTCGATGTCGCCGCGCGCGGCCCGGGCGAGCCCGGCGACGATCACGCGCGGGTTCTCGGCGGTGATCGCCGCGGCGATCGCTCGGACGGCCTCGAAGTCGCCGTCGGAAGCGATCGGGAAACCGGCCTCGATGACGTCCACGCCGAGGCGGGCGAGTTGGCGGGCGATCTCGACCTTCTCGCGGACGTTCAGGGCGACGCCGGGCGATTGCTCGCCGTCGCGCAGCGTGGTGTCGAAGATCTTGACGTGCGCCATGGGGACCTCCATGGGGTGAGCGGGGGCGCGGCGCGCATCGTGGGCGCGCCGCCGAGGGGGCGGTGGCGTGGGCGTGCGGTCGGCTAGTTCGCCGGCCGCACGCCCCGACCTAGGGCCAGGCGCGCGGCGAACGCTCCGCGTCCACCGCCAGCCCGGACCCGAACGCCCCCTCGCCCGCGCGCGCTCACTTGGGCTTGCCCGAGATGAAGGGCATCATCTTGCGGAGCCGGGCGCCGACCTCGGCGACCTGGGTCGCGCTGGTGGCCGCCCGCTGCGCCTTGAGGCGCGGCTGACCCACCTGGTTCTCGAGCAGGAACTCGCGGGCGAAGGCGCCGGTCTGGATGTCGCGCAAGACGCCCTGCATCGCGGCCTTGACCTGCGGCCCGATCACCCGCGGGCCCGAGACGTAATCGCCGTACTCCGCGGTGTTCGACACCGAGTAGCGCATGCGTTCGAAGCCGCCCTCGTAGATCAGGTCGACGATCAGCTTCATCTCGTGGACGCATTCGAAATAGGCGACCTCGGGTTGGTAGCCCGCCTCGACGAGGGTCTCGAAGCCGGCCTCCATGAGCGCCGTGACGCCGCCGCACAGCACCGCCTGCTCGCCGAACAGGTCGGTCTCGGTCTCCTCCTGGAAGGTGGTGGCGAGCACCCCGCCGCGCGTGCCGCCGATCGCCTTCGCGTACGCGAGGCCGCGTTGCTGCCCGGTGCCGGTGGCGTCCTGGTGCACGGCCAGCAGGCACGGCACCCCGCCGCCCTCGGTGAAGACGCGGCGCACGATGTGGCCGGGCCCCTTGGGGGCGACCATGATCACGTCGACCCCTTCGGGCGGCACGACCTGATGGAAGACGACGTTGAAACCGTGGGCGAACATCAGTGCGTTGCCGGGCTCCAGGTGGGGGGCGATCTCCTCGCGGTACACGCGCCCCTGCACCTCGTCGGGCAGCAGCACCATGACCATGTCGCCGGCGGCGGCGGCCTCGGCGACGCTCATCACGCGCAGGCCGGCGGCCTCGGCGTGCGCCCACGAGGCGGAGTCGGGGCGGAGCCCGACGACGACGTCCATGCCGCTGTCCTTGGCGTTGAGCGCGTGCGCATGCCCCTGGGAGCCGTAGCCGATCACGGCGATAGTGGCGCCGTCGAGGTGGGCGAGGTGGGCGTCGTCGTCGTAGTAGATCGTGGCCATGTGTGGGTTCTCCAGGCGCTCAGGCGGCGCGGGGTTTGGTGGTGGGGCGGTCGTCGGCGAGGCGGGCGGCGGTGCGCGGCAGCGCCACCCGGCCGGTGCGGATGAGTTCGAGCACGCCGAAGGCGCGCATCTGCTCGATGAAGGCCTCGGTCTTGCCGGCGTCGCCGGTCACTTCGAAGGTCAGGGCGTCGCGCGCGACGTCGACGATGCGGGCTCGGAAGTCCTGGGCGATCTGGCGCATCTCGACGCGGTCGTCGGGCGTGCGCACGGCGACCTTGATCAGCATCAGTTCGCGGTCGACGTACGGGCCGTCCGAGTGGTCGATGACCTTGACGACGTCGATCAGCTTCTGCAGTTGCTTCTCCATCTGCTCGAGCCGGTCGTCCTCACCGGTGACCACGAAGGTCGTGCGGCTCATGCCGGGCTCGTGGGTCTGGGCGACCGAGAGCGACTCGATGTTGTAGCCGCGGCGCGCGAAGAGGCCGGCGATGCGCACGAGCACGCCGGGCTGGTCGCGCACGGTGACCGAGAGCACGTGGCGACGGACCTCGCTCACGCGGGCACCGCCTGGTCGTCGGCTTCTTGGTCGCCGAGGATCATCTCGTCCACCCCGGCGCCGGCGGGCACCATCGGGAACACCTTCTCGGACTCGTACACCACGAAGTTGATCAGCACCGGCTTCTTGGCGGCGAGCGCGCGCGGGATCAGCTCCGCGGCGGTCTCGCGGTCGAACACGTTGTGCCCCTCGATCCCGTAGGCCTCGGCGAGCTTCGCGAAGTCGGGGTTCGAGTCGGCGAGGAACACCTCGGAGTAGCGCGCGGCGTGGAACATCTCCTGCCACTGGCGCACCATCCCCAGCATCCCGTTGTTGGTGATCGCGATGACGATGGGGAGCTGGTGCTTGTAGATGGTCGCGAGCTCCTGGATGTTCATCTGGATCGAGCCGTCGCCGGCGACGCAGACCACGGTCTCGCCCGGGCGCGCGAAGGCCGCGCCGATGGCGGCCGGCAGACCGAACCCCATGGTGCCGAGCCCGCCGGAGCTGATCCAGGTGCGGGGCTGGTTCGTCGGGAACAGCCGGGCCGCGAACATCTGGTGCTGCCCCACCTCGGTCGTCACGACGCAGTCGCCGCCGGTGGCCCGCGCGAGCATCTGGATGACCTCTTGCGAGACGAGCGGCTTGTCGGTCTTGTAGCGCTCCGGGTACGACGCCTTCCAGGTGCGCAGCTGCTCCCACCAGGGCTCGATGTCGAGCGTCTCGAGCTGCTCCGTCAGGCGCGGCAGCACGTCGCGCAGGTCGCCGACGACGGGCACGTGGGCGCGCACGAGCTTGGAGATCTCGGCCGGGTCGATGTCGATGTGGACGATGGTGGCGTTCGGAGCGAAGCGGCTCAGCTTGCCGGTCACGCGGTCGTCGAAGCGGATCCCGGCGGCGACGATCAGGTCGCAATGGCTGATCGCCCGGTTGGAGGTCACGGTGCCGTGCATCCCGGGCATCCCGAGCGCCTGCGCCTCCCCCGCCGGGAACGCGCCGATGCCCATGAGCGTGGTGATCACGGGCAGGCCGGTGGTCCGGGCGAAGGCGCCGACCTCTTCGGCCGCGACCTGCGCGCCGCCGCCGACCATCAGAACCGGGCGCTGCGCGGCGCGGATGGCCTCGGCGGCGCGCTTCACCTGACGAGCGTTGCCCACGACCGTCGGTCGGTACCCCGGCAGGTCGATCTCGACGTCGAACGAGCCCTCGAAGGCCGCTTGCTGGATGTCCTTCGGCACGTCGACGAGCACGGGCCCCGGACGCCCGGTGCTGGCGATGTGGAAGGCCTCGGCGATCACGCGCGGGATGTCGGCGACGTCCTTGACCAGGTAGTTGTGCTTGGTGACCGGCAGCGTGATGCCGGTGACGTCGGCTTCCTGGAAGGCGTCGGTGCCGATGAGCGAGAGCGGGACGTTGCCGGTGATCGCCACGACCGCCGACGAGTCCATGTAGGCAGTGGCGAGGCCGGTGACCAGGTTCGTGGCGCCCGGCCCGGACGTGGCGAAGCAGACGCCCACGCGACCGCTCGCCCGGTAGAAGGCGTCGGCGGCGTGCGCCCCCGCCTGTTCGTGGCGCACGAGCACGTGTTTGATCGGGGAATCGTAGAGGGCGTCGTAGATGGGCATGATCGCCCCGCCGGGGTGCCCGAACACGGTCGTCACCCCCTGCTTCTCGAGCGCCTTGAGCACGGCAGCAGCGCCGTTCATGCGGACCCACCCATGGTGACCCTCCTCGTGGCGCGCTCCGGTGGTGTGCGGGCGTCGCCGGCGCCCACGGTCTGCTACGCAAGACCCCGCCACGCTGGAGCGCGGCGGGGTCGAGGGTGGTCGACCGCGAGCGGTGAACCTACGCCGAGAACCCCGGTCTCCATAGCAGCGCATCCGCAGTCGAAGGGACGGCGAGAGGCGCGACCTGGACGGGGTAGGTGCGGTTCATCGCCGGGGAGTATACGGGGTGCTATGCTGAGTGTCAACCGCTGGATCGCCTCGCGCACCGTCCTGGTCGCGTCGCATCGGCCCCACCGCTTACGGCCCGGCGCCTCGGTCGCCTCATCCGTTCCGCTCGTTGGAGGCCCGCCATGGAAACCCTTCGCGTCTCCGCCGGCTCGCGCCCGAACGCCGTCGCCGGGGCCGTCGCCGCCCTGTTGCGTCAGGAGGGGGCCGTCGAGGTCCAGGCGATCGGCCCCCACGCCGTGAACCAGGCGGTGAAGGCGCTGGCGATCGCCCGCGCCTACCTGGCGCAGGACGAGCTCGACCTGACCGCCGCGCCGGGCTTCGTGAAGCTCGAACTGCACGAAGAGGAGCGCACGGCCGTGCGCTTCGACGTCGTCGCGGTCCCGCGTCCGGCACCGGTGCCGGCGCCGGCCTGACGCCCCGCGGCGTACCGTGGCGCGCGTGAACCCCGGCCCGCGTTCCCCCACCGCGCCCACGGACCCACGCGACGTGGTGCTCGACGTGCTCGCGCGCGTCGCGACCGAGGGCGCGCACGCCAGCGTCGCGCTCGACCGGGCGCTCGCCTCGCTCGGCCGCTCCGAGGACCGATCCTTCGCCACCGACGTCGTGTACGGCACCCTCAGGTGGGCGCCGGCGATCGACGCTGCGCTCGCGGCGCGGTTGCGCGATCCCGAGGCGCTGCCCGCGCGGGTCCGCGCGGCGCTGCGCGCCGGCACGTACGAGCGCGGCGTGCGCGGCACCCCGGCGCACGCCGCGGTGCACGCCTGGGTCGAAGCGATCAAGCGCGGCCGGGGCCCCGAAGCGGCGCTCGCCGGCCTCGTCAACGCGGTTCTGCGCCGCGTCGATCTCGACGACGCCGAACGGCGCGGCGGCGCAGCCGCCGCCGTGGCGCTCCCGCCGCCGCTCTGGCGCCATCTGAGCGAGGCCCTGGGGGTCGAGGACGCGACCGCCGCGGCCCGCGCGATGCTCGCGCCGTCGCCCCTGTGGCTGACGGCCTTGCGCGCCGATGCGGTCGCCGTGCTCGAGGCCGAGGGGGCCGAGGTCCGTCCGGGGCCGCTCCCGACCTCGTGGTCGGTGCGTCCGCGCCGGCCGCTCGCCGAGCTGAGCGCCTTCCGCGACGGCCTGGTCCAACCGCAGAACCCCTCCTCCGCCGCGATCGTCGGCGCGCTCGGCGACGTGGACGGCCGCACCGTCCTGGACGTCGGATCCGGGCACGGCGTCAAGGCGGCGCAACTCGCGGCCGGCGGCGCGCGAGTGATCGCGGTCGAGGTCGACGCGGACCGATCCGACGCGGGGCGCAGGAACCTCGCCCGCCTCGGGTTCGAGGTGCGGCACGTGGTCGCCGACGCCACCCAGCCGCTCGAGGCGCTCCCCATGGTCGATGCCGCCCTGCTCGACGCACCGTGCACCGGTACCGGAACGCTGCGCGGCCACCCGGAGATCAAGCAGCGCTGGAACGAGGGGGACGTGCGCGTGGCGGCGGCGCGCCAGAGCGCACTGCTGCGTCGGGTGGCGGAACGGGTGCGCCCCGGTGGACGCCTCGTGTACGCGGTGTGCGCCCTCGGGCGCGAGGAGGGCGAGGACGTGGTGATCGACTTCCTCGCCGGGGCGCCCGACTGGCGTGCGGCGGAGGTCGCGCTCGCGCTCCCCACGCGGGCCGCCGCCGTCGGCGCGCGCATCCTCCCCTCCATCGACGGCCTCGACGGCTTCTACGTCGCGCTGCTCCAGCGCGCCGAACCCGGCGGGGGCCCGCTCCCGGCCGACGCGGACGCGGCGGCGAGCGCGTGAGCGGCGCGCCGACGTCGGTCCCGCTGTCCGACCGCGTGCACCTGGTCCCGGGCGCCGTCAACGCGGTGCTGGTCGTCGACGGTCGCCGAGCGCTGGCCATCGATTCCGGCCAGGGCAAGGACGGGGGCCGACGGGTCCGCAAGGCGGCCGATGCATTGGGCGTCGAGCTGGTCGCGCTCCTCACCACCCACGCCCACGCCGACCACTTCGGCGGCCACGCCTACCTGTTGCGTCAGCGGCGCGTCCCGGTCCTCGCGCCGCCGGTCGAGGCCGAGCTGATGCGGGCGCCGGTCCTCGAGCCCGCGTACCTGTTCCACGGGGCGCGGCCGCCGGCCGAGCTCACGGGCGCGTGGCTCCAGGCCGAGGCCTGCCCGGTGGACCGGATCGTCGAGGCGGGGCCCCTCGAGGTCGAGGGCTTCCAGGTGCTGCTCCACGACGTCTCCGGGCACGCGTTGCGCCAGCTCGCGGTCGAGGTCGACGACGTCCTCGTGGCCGCCGACGCGGTCTTCGGCGGCAGCGTGCTCGCCAAGTACCCGGTGCCGTTCGGTCAGGACGCGGCCGGCCAACGCGCCGCGGCGGTGTGGGTGGGCGAGCGATCGGCCCGCGTGGCCGTCCCCGGCCATGGCGACCCGGCGCCGCCGGCGGAGCTCGCGCAGGCCACCGTCGCTGCGCTCGACCGCGTGCAGGAAGCGGTGCTCGCCGCGGCCGACGGCGTCGACGGCGGCGAGGTCCTCGCGCGCGTCGCCGCCGCGCTCGGCGTCGCGGACCCGGACCTGGCCCGCTGGCACCTCAACCACACGACGGTGCACGCGCACCTCGGGGCGCTGCGCGCGGCGGGGCGGCTCGTCGCCCGGATCGAGGGACACCGGTTGCTCTGGGGGACGCCGTGACGGCCGAACCGCGGCCGCTCGGCGCCGCCTCCAGCGGCTGGGTCCTGCGCAGCGCCGGCGCCTGCGCCGGCGTGACGGGCAGCGCCCACCTCCTCCGGACCCGCGAGCGCACGGTGCTCGTCGACGCCGGCCTGTTCCAGGGCGGCGAGGACCCGGCCGCGGCGAACGCCGCCCCGTGGCCCTTCGACCCGCGCCGCATCGATGCGGTCGTCCTCACCCACGGGCATCTCGATCACGTCGGCCGGCTTCCCAAGCTCGTCGCCGACGGCTTCCGCGGCCCGGTGTACGCCACCGCGGCCACCCTCGCGGTCGCGGAGGTCGTCCTGCGCGACGCCGCCCGGATCCAAGCCGAGGACGTCGCGCGCGCGCAGCGGGCCCTGAAGCGATCCGGGCGCGATCCGCGGGCGCTGCGCCCGCTCTACCGCGACCAGGACGTCGATGCCGCGCTGCGGCTCGCCCGTGCGGTCGACCTCGGGCGCGCGGTCGACCTGGGCGAGGACGTCCGCTTCGCGCTCGGGCGCGCCGGGCACGTGCTCGGCGCCGCCTGGGTGGCCCTCGACGGTCCGGACGGGCGCGTCGTGGCCTCGGGCGACCTCGGAGACGACGACGGGGCGCTCCATCCGCCCCCGGAACCGCCCCCGGTCGCCGATGCGGTGCTGATCGAGAGCACCTATGGCGACCGACGCCATCGCGACGCCGCAGCGACGCTCGCCGAGTTCGCCGCGGTCGTGTCCGCGACCCTGGCGCGCGGCGGCAACGTCTTGATCCCGACCTTCGCGCTGGAGCGGACCCAGGCGGTCCTGGCCGCGCTCGCGGAGCTCCAGACGGCGGGAACGGTGCCTCCGGCGCCCGTCGTGCTCGACGCGCCGATGGGTGCGCGCATGACCGACCTCTACCGCGCCTACCCCGAGACGCTCCGCCCGGAGCTCGCGGCGCGCTTGGCGGATGGCGCCGACCCGTTCGCCCCGCCGGGTCTATCGATCGCCGTGCGCCCCGAGGAGTCGCGGCGCCTGAACGACGCCCGCGGCGTCGTGATCGTCGCCGGCGCCGGCATGATGACGGGCGGTCGCATCCTGCACCACCTCGCGCACCACCTCGGCGACGCCGCCTCCAGCCTCGTCGTCGTCGGGTACCAGGCGGAAGGCACCCTCGGGCGCTCGATCGTCGAGGGGGCCCAGCGCGTGCGCATCTTCGGCAAGGCCGTCCCCGTCGCCGCCGCGGTGCATACCATCAACGGCTTCTCGGCCCACGCCGACGCCGTCGCCCTCGATGCGTGGCTCGACGCGGCCGACCCCGAGACGGTCGTCCCGGTCCACGGCGAAGCGATCGCGCGCGCCGCGCTCGCGGCGCGGTCCACGGCGCGCGGTCGGCGCGTCGTCGAGGCGCCGCTGGGCGTGGACGTGCGGCTCTGACCGGCGCGGCGGGACCGCGAGCCGTCGGCCGCGGCGGCCTCGACCCGATGTAAGCCAGCTAACGAAGCGCGTCCTGGAGCGTCTTCCCGGTCGACGGGTGGTCAGCCGGCTTACCGTGCGGCGCGGTTCGCCGGTGTCTGATGTCGCCATGGACCGCGAACTGCCCGTGATCGCCCTCCGCACCCAGGTCGTGCTTCCGCGCACGCTCGAGAACGTCGACGTGGGTCGACCGAAGTCGAAGCGCGCGCTCGAGGAGGCGCAGGCCGCCGACAACCGGGTGCTGCTCGTGGTGCAGCGCGAGCCCCGCGTCGACGATCCCGGCCCCGACGACCTGTTCGACGTCGGCACCCTGTGCGTCGTCAAGCAGGTGATCCGGCTCCCCGACGACACGCTCCAAGTGCTGGTCGAGGGGCGCGAGCGCGCGCGCATCGAGCGCTACGTGCCCGGCGCCACCCTGCGCGCCGAGGTGGCGACGATCGCCGAGGTGGCGCCCGACAAGGCCGACCCGCGCGCCGGCGCGATCGCCGAGCAGGTCAAGAGCGCCTTCGGCGACTACGCGCAGCAGAACAAGCACCTGCGCCTCGATTCGTTCCACCTCGAGAACCTCAAGGGGCTGCGCGAGGCCGGACCGCTCGCCGACGTGGTCACCAAGTACGCCACCTGGGAGGTGGCCGACAAGCAGGCGGTCCTCGAGGAGGCCGACGCGCTCGCCCGACTCGAGCGGGTGCTCGGCTACCTGGCCCGCGACCTCGAGCGCTTCGACACCGAGAAGCAGATCAGCGCGCGCGTGAAGCAGCAGATGGACGCCAACCAGCGCGAGTACTACCTGCGCGAACAGATGAAGGCGATCCAGAAGGAGCTCGGCGGCGACGAGGCGTCGGAGGCGGCCGAGCTCCGCGAGAAGGTCGAGGCGAAGGAGCTGCCGGAGCACGCCCAGGAGCGGGCGCTCAAGGAGATCGACCGGCTCGAGAAGATGACCCCCGGTTCGCCCGAGGCGACCGTGGTGCGCACCTACCTCGACGTGCTCCTCGAGCTCCCGTGGTCCGAGGCGGACGACGAGGTGCTCGACGTCGCCCACACCGCCACCGTGCTCGACGAGGACCACCACGCGCTCGAAGAGCCCAAGGCCCGAATCCTCGAATCGCTCGCGGTGCGGCAGCTGACCAAGCAGCGCGACGTCAAGGGCGGCCGGGCCGCGATCCTGTGCCTGGTGGGGCCGCCCGGCGTCGGCAAGACCTCGCTCGGCAAGTCGATCGCGCGGAGCATGAACCGCGCCTTCGTGCGCATGAGCCTCGGCGGGGTGCGCGACGAGGCCGAGATCCGCGGCCACCGGCGCACGTACATCGGGTCGCTCCCCGGACG
>JAABSI010000143.1 GCA_011390455.1 Trueperaceae bacterium | reverse complement strand
CTGGCGTCTGAGCCGCGGCCCCGTGGCTGTGTGAAGCTCGCTCGCGAAGGCTTCTATCGCGTCAGGCAAGGACGGTACCGCATTGCCTACGAGATCCGCGACGCCGAACTGATCGTGCTGGTGATCCGCGTCGGCGACCGCCGCGACGTGTACCGCGGCATCTGAGCACGTCCGCTTGGGCCCTAGCGACGCCGAGGCGCCGCCTCACCCCTCCCCGAACGGCGCCTCCACCCACGGGTACTTGTGCAGGTCGGCGCGCACGAGCGGGATCTGCTCCATGATCGGCGCGACCGCGCCCGGCGCCGCCATGTACACGACCTCGGCCGCGATGGGCGCGAAGGCCGCGTAGAAGTGCTGGATCGACTTGACCACCAGGATCCGGTGCGTCTCGGGCGTGATGCCGAAGGCGGTGAAGGGCTCGAGGCCGAGCACCTGGCCGCGGCGGGTGGTGACGATGACGTCGACCTCCGGGCCGCCGGTCTGGCCGGAGAAACCGTGCACCCGCAGGTGCGCGACGTCGCCGCCGGGGCTGTCGACGGCCCCCTCGGTCTGCGGCCAGCGCTGCACCAGGCCGTCCTCGAGCCCCATGACGGTGACGTCGAGGTCGAGCGGGTCGCCCGACGCGGGGCCCATCTTGCCGCCGAGCCGCAGCGTCAGCCGCGCACCCACGCCGGCGGCGCGCGCCAGGTGGTGCGCGATCGGGTCCCACATCATGGCCACGGCGGCGCCCTCGACGCGGCGCTCGAGCAGGCGGCGCAGCGCGAAGGTGCTGTCCGACGGGGCGCCGCCGCCGGCGTTGTCGGCCTGGTCGGCGATCACGACCGGTCCGCGGCCGCCCTCGAGCACGGCGAGCGCGCGGTCGAGCGCGGCGTCGAGCGGCAGCGGCTTCACGGCCACCTCGCGGCGCAGATCGTGGAAGCGGCGGCCCCAACTCTCTGCAGTCGCGTGAGCGACTGCCAAGGCATCGTGGACGGCGAAGCCGTCGACGATGGCCAGGAAGCGTGCCCCCGAGTCGGGCACGTCGCCCCAGGGGAAGCCGTGGCCGAGCGACAGCGAGAGGATGCCGTCCTGGCCGGGCGCGCCCGGCACGCCCTCCGCCGCCATCATCGCGTCGACGAAGCCGCGCATCGGCTGCGGGTTGGTGGGGTAGATGCCCATCATGCGGCAGTCGAACATCGCCATCGTCGGGCGGATCCTCCCCGCCACCGTGTCGGCGATCAGCGCGTAGAGGTCGCGCGCGCGGTCGGCCATGTCGGTGTGCGGGTACTCCTTGTAGATCACCAGCGCGTCGCTGCCGTCGAGCATGGCCTGCGTGAGGTGGCAGTGGAGGTCGATGTGCACGCCGATCTTGACGTCGGGCCCGACGGTCTCGCGCACGCGGGCGATGAGCTCGCCCTCCGCGTCGTCCACCCCGTCGGCCACCATCGCGCCGTGCAGCGGCAGCAGCACCGCGTCGACCGGGAGGGCGTCCCGCAGCATGCCGAGCAGCTCGTCGCGCAGTCCTGCCCAGGCCGCCCGGGTGGTCACGCCCCCGGGCATGGCGAAGGCGTACAGGCCGAAGGCGAGCTCGTCGCCGCGCGCGGTCGCCTCCTGCGCGAAGGCCTCCAGCGCGCCGCCCGCCTCGGCGTCGGCGAGGTCGCGCACGACGACCCAGTCGTCGGCCCCGGTGGGGATGGGCGACAGCGTGTTCGTCTCGGTGACGATGCCGCCGAGGAAGACCCTCACGTCTTGCCCGTCCGGCTCGTCTTCTGATGCGGGTCGAGGGCGTCGCGCAGGCCGTCGCCGATGAAGTTGAACGCCAGCACGGTGATGACGATCATGACGCCGGGGAAGATCGCGATGTGCGGGTAGCGGAGGATGAACGCGCGTCCGTCGGAGAGGATGCCGCCCCAGGTGGCGGTGGGTGGGCGCACGCCGAGACCGAGGAACGACAGCGCCGACTCGAGGATGATGATCGAGCCGACCTGCAGGCTGGCGAGCACGATGACGGACGTCAGCACGTTGGGCACCACGTGCTTCCAGATGATGCGCGCGTCGAAGGCGCCGAGCGCCCGGGCGGCGGTGATGAAGTCGCGCTCGCGCAGGCTCATGACCTCGGCGCGCACCACACGCGCGTAGCGCGCCCATACCGTCGCGCCGATGACGATGATCGTGGTGCTGAGGCTGGGCCCCAGCACCGCCGCCAGCACGATGAGCAGGGCGATGAGCGGGAAGGCCATGAGCGCGTCGGTGATGAGCGACAGCACCTCGTCGATCCAGCCGCCGAAGTAGCCGGCGATCGCGCCGACGACGACGCCGATCAGCACGGAGATCAAGGTCGAGATCATGCCCACGAGCAGGGCGATGCGGGTGCCGTAGATCACCCGGCTGAGCAGGTCGCGGCTGAGGTGGTCGAAGCCCATGGGGTGCTCCCACGACGGACCGACGCCGCGCATGCCGCGGAAGATGTCGTCGTTGGGGTGGTGGGGCGCGATCTGCGGCGCGAACACCGCCAGGCCGACGAGCGCCAGCACCACGAGCAGGCCGACGATGGCCATGCGGTTGGCGAAGAAGCGGCGCAGCGCGCGACCGCTCGTCGGCGGCGCGGCGTCGCCGGCGGACGCGGGCAACTGCGGTTCGAGGTTGGGGTCGATCGGGGCGGTGGTCATGACGGCCTCACGAGATCCGGATGCGCGGGTCGACCAGCGCGTAGACGAGGTCGGTGAGCAGGTTGATGACGACCACCAGCACGGCGAAGACGACGACCAGCGACTGCACCACCTGGTAGTCGAGGCGCAGCACCGAGTCGACGAAGAGCCGGCCGATGCCCGGCAGGGCGAAGACGTTCTCGACGATGATCGTCCCCGAGAGGATGAACGCGATCCGGAAGCCGATGACGGTCACCACGGGGAGCATCGCGTTCGAGACCACGTGGCGGTAGAGCACCCGGCGTTCGGCGAGGCCCTTGCTGCGCGCGGTGCGCACGAAGTCTTGCGGCAGCAGCTCGAGCACGGCGCCGCGGGTGATGCGCATGAGCACCGCCATCTCCTCGGTGGCGATGACGATGACCGGCAGGATCCACCCCTGCCAGCTGCGCAGGCCGAACGGCGGGATGCGCCCGACGAGAGGCAGGTCGCCGAACCAGCGCGGCACGTAGAGCGCGAACAGCACGATGAGCATGAGCGCCAGCCAGAAGTTGGGGGTGGCGATGCCCAGCGAGGAGATGACGTTGGAGGCGTAGTCGACCCACGAGTTCCGGCGCACGGCCGCGGCGATGCCGAACGGGATGGCGACCAGGATCGCCAGCGACAGCGCATAGACGTTGAGCATCGCGGTGACCGGGATCGCCTCGAAGATCATCTGCCGCACGGGCACGCCCGCGCGGATGAGCGACTCGCCGAAGTCGCCGCGCAGCAGGTTGCCGGCCCATAGGAAGAACTGCTCGGTCAGCGGGCGGTCGAGGCCCCACTTGGCGCGGATGGCCGCGATCTGCTCGTCGCTGATGGGGATCTGCCCCTCGCCCAGCAGCATGTAGACGGGATCGCCGGGCATGAGGCGCATGATGATGAACGTCAGCACGCTGATGAGCACGACGACGAAGAGGCCCTTGAGGATACGGAAGGTCAGATAGCTGGACACGTTGGAGACCTAGATTACGACGCGGTGGCCCGCCCGATGCCGTGGGGCATCGGGCGGGAGAAGGCTCGGGCGGTCGCGTGCGCAGGCCGTGTGCGCCGAAGCGAACGGCGAGGTGGGTTCAACCGCGGCGGTACTTGTACCCGTCGAACCAGACCGGGGTCGACATCAGCTGCTCTTCGGGCACGCCCACCATGGTCCGGCCGTAGACGCCGAGGTCCTGGCGGTAGTGCAGGACCAACGCCGGCATGTCCTCGGCGAAGAGCTCCTGGGTGCGGTCGTAGATCGGCTGCCGGGCCGCCGGGTCGACGACGGAGAGGCCCTGCGCGATGAGGTCGTCCATTTCGGCGCTGTTGTAACGCATGAAGTTGTCGCCGCCGGTGCTGAGCAGGACGCTGGTCGGGCTGGGGTCGACGATCGAGCCCATCGTCCAGTTGAACAGCGACGCCTCCAGGCTGCCCGTGCGCATGCCCTCGAGGACGGAGGCGACCGGCGCCTCGGCCAGCTGCATCTCGACGCCGACCGCGCGCAGGAAGAGCTGCGAGAGCTCGGCCATCGGGCGACGGGTCTGGTCGCCGCTGATCGTCGTGCAGGTGAAGGAGAGCCGCAGGCCGTCCTTGCTGCGGATGCCGTCGGAGCCCTCGACCCAGCCGGCGCCGTCGAGCACGGAGCGGGCACGCTCGGGGTCGAACGGGTACAGCGGGACGTTCGGGTTGTAGTAGGGGTTGTGGGGCGCCAGGTGCGAGGTGCCCACCACGCCGATGCCGCTCTCGAGGTCGTCGAGGATGCGCTGGCGGTCGAGCGCGAACATCATCGCCTGGCGCACGCGGCGGTCGGAGAGCTGCGGGAGCTCGTTGTTGAGCGGGATGAAGCGCGGGGAGTTCCAGTTGGTGCGGACGACCAGGAAGTTCGGGTCGTTCTCGAGCTCGAGCGCGTCCTCGACGGCGATCGGCCACACGGCGGCGTCGGCATCGCCGGTCAGCAGCGCGATGTAGCGCACGGACGGCTCCGGCACGACCTCGAGGACGATGCGGTCGACCTGCGGGGCGCCGCGGAAGTGGTCGGGGAAGGCGATGAGCTCGGTGGACTGCGCCGGGTTCCACTCGCCGATGCGGAACGCGCCGGTGCCGATGGGGGCGACGCTGAAGCCGTCGACGCCGACGGACTCGTGGTAGGTCTTCGGGACGATCGGCACCTCGCAGGCGCTGCGCAGGAAGGACGCGTTGACGCTGTCCATGTTGACGCGCGCGGTGTACCGGTCGACGACGGTGACGTCGCGCATGCCGTTGAAGCGGCTGGCGACGGTGTTGCCGGGCTGCGAATAGGTCTCGAAGGTGTACTTGACGTCCTCGGCGGTGAGCTCGCTGCCGTCGTGGAAGCGGACGCCCTCGTGCAGGTAGAAGGTGTACGAGAGGCTGTCCTCCCCGAGCTCGTACGAGCGGGCCAGGACCGGCACGGTCTGTGCCATGTAGTCGACGTGGACGAGCGGGTTGAGGATGTTGAAGATCACGGCCGCCTGGACGTCGGCGCCGATGTCGTTCGGGCCGAGGCCGGCGACCTCCTGGTGCCCGAGCCAGGTGAGGGTGCCCCCTTGGACGCCCTGCGCCCAGGCGCTCATCGTGCCCGCGCCGAGGTAGACGCCGACGCCGGTGGCGGCGCTGTAGCGCAGGAACTGGCGGCGGCTGATCCGGCGAGCCATCAGACGGGCTAGCTTGTTGTCGGACATCGCTTACCTCCGCACGAGGGCCGTGGCGATGCGCCCGGGGACGCGCACCCTCGCATGGGGG
Source organism: Trueperaceae bacterium (assembly GCA_011390455.1). The sequence continues at coordinate 282 of JAABSI010000143.1, read as the reverse complement.
ATGATAGCGGTTCGGCGCGCCCCGTGTACAACCTTTCGGGGACGGCGCGCCAGGTACGCGTGTCCCGGGGACCGCTCCGGCGTCCGCGGATCCGTGAGGCCCTGGGGGCGGCGCGCGCAGCCGGCGACGGCCAAGGGCTTCGTTCTCCCGTGACCGGGACTCGAGTGGCGCGTGGCGGTCGGCGTCGGCCCGGCGGGACGTTCGCCGCTTCGCCGCGGGTAGCATGGCGTTTGGCCGTCCTTGGGGCGGCGCGAGGAGGACCGTGCTCGAACTCTGGCTCAT
>JAABSI010000142.1 GCA_011390455.1 Trueperaceae bacterium | reverse complement strand
TGATCTTCGCCTTTGGCGTCGAGATCGCCCAGGAGCGGGCGAAGGGGTGGCTGCGGCTGATGCGCGCCACGCCGGTGCCGGCCTGGGCCTACTTCGCCGGGAAGCTGGCGATGAGCCTGCTGTTCGCGGTCGCCACCCTGATCGTGCTCTTCGCGGTCGCGGCGGCCTTCGCGCAGGTGCGGATGCCGGTGGGGCAGTGGCTCGCGGCGGCGGGCGCCTTGATCGCGGGGGCGCTCGCGCTCGCGCCCATGGGGTTCGCGCTCGGCTTCCTCACGCGGGCGCGGGCGGCGACCACGATCGGCAACCTGATCTTCCTGCCGCTCTCGTTCGCTTCGGGCTTCTTCTTCCCGCTCGCGCAGCTGCCGCAGTTCCTGCGCGATCTGGCGCCGTACCTCCCCACGTACCACTACGGCCAGCTGGTATGGGCGACCGTGGGGACGCGGGCGGACGTCGAGGCGTACGTGGGGACGGCGCCTCAGTCGGCCTGGGTGCACGTCGCTTGGCTCGTCGGCACCTTCGTGGCGTTCGGTGTCCTCGCGTCGTGGGGCTACCGGAGGGACCGACGGCGGGAGGCGTAAGCTTCGCCGGTGGACCTCTCCCCGCGCGACAAGGCGCTCACGCTCACCGGCATCCTGCTGGCCGTCTTCCTCGGCGCCCTCGACCAGACGATCGTCTCGACGGCGCTTCCGAAGATCGTCGAGGACCTGCAAGGCGTGTCGCGCTACGCCTGGGTGGCCACCGCCTACCTGCTCGCCTCGACCGTGCTCGTGCCGATCTACGGCAAGCTCGCCGACATGTACTCGCGCAAGCGCATCGTCCTGTTCGCCATCAGCACCTTCCTGCTCGGCTCGTTCCTGTGCGGCGTGGCCGGCGAGTTCGGGACGCTGCCGGTGCTCGGGGACGGCATGACCCAGCTCATCGTGTTCCGCGCCATCCAGGGCCTCGGCGGCGCCGGCCTCTTCTCGCTCGCCTTCATCGTGATCGCCGACCTCTACCCGCCGCGCGAGCGCGGCAAGTACCAGGGACTGGTGGGCGCGACCTTCGGCGTCGCCAGCGTGCTCGGCCCCTGGATCGGCGGGCTCCTGACCGATTACGGCGGCGCGATCGTCCCCGGCATCGAGGGGTGGCGCTGGGTCTTCTACGTCAACGTCCCGTTCGGCGCGATCGCGCTCTGGTTCGTCGCGACGCGCATGCCGCCGCTGCGCCCGCGCGAGGCGGCGTCGCGGCTCGACGTCCTCTCGGCGCTCTTCCTGATCGGCGCGCTGGTGCCGCTGGTCCTCGGGCTGTCGTTCGACCGCACCGTCTACCCGTGGGCGGGTCCGGTCACGCTCGCGACCTTCGCGGCCGCGCTGGTGTTCGGCGTCGCCTTCGTGCTCCGCTCCTCGGCCTCGCCCAACCCGGTGCTCGAGGTCCGGCTCTTCGCGAACCGCGTGTTCGGCACCGCCAACCTGGCGGCCTTCCTGCTCGGTGCGGTCTTCTTGTCCACGGTCATCTTCCTGCCGCTCTTCATGGTGAACGTGCTGGGGGTGAGCGCCACGCGCGCCGGCGTCAGCCTCATTCCGCTCTCGCTCGGCGTCGTGCTGGGCTCGGTCTTCGGCGGCCAGATCGCTTCGCGCCTCGGCCGCTACAAGGGGCTGATGGTGTTCGGGGGGGCGGTCCTGATCGTGGCCATGTTCCTGTTGTCGACGATGCCCGTCGACGTCCCGTATTGGCAGGTGACGCTGTACATGGTGATCGCGGGCCTCGGCGTGGGCCCGGGTCTTCCTCTCTACACGCTCGCGATCCAGAACGCGATCGATCCGCGCAAGGTGGGGCAAGCGACCAGCGCCGCGCAGTTCTTCCGCCAGATCGGTAGTGCGGTCGGGGCTGCGGTCATGGGCACGATCCTCGCCAGCACCCTGACCGGTGCCTTCGGGGCGCTCGCGGGATCGACGGCGCTGGAAGGCCTCGAGGCCCCCGCCATCCAAGGTGGCGAGCTCGCCTCCACCGGCGGGGCCGACGTCGGCGCCTCCGTTCGGGCGGCCTTCGCGGCGCAGGCGGAATCGCTCGTGGCGGCCCTCGAGAGCGCCGATCCGACGGCCGTGGCGGACGCACTCGAGGCCAGCGCGCTGCCCGTCGAGGCTCAGGGCGTCGTGCTCGGGGCGGCCACGGCGGCGCGCGGCGACGCGGCGGCCACCGCCGCCGTCGCGGCGCAGCTCCGTGCCCAGCTCGACGAGCAGGCGGACGCGGTCGCGCGCACGGTCGAGGGCGCGGTGCGCCAAGGGTTCGCCGACGCGGTGACCGCGATCTTCCGAGCGCTGACGTGGGTCGCGGTCGTGGCGCTGTTCGTCACGCTCTTCGTGCCCTCGCTCGAGCTCAAGAGGACGAACGAGGCGAGTCCGGTCGCGGCCGACTAGCGTCCGACGGCGCTCGCCCCGGCGGAGGTCAGCGCCGTCGGCGCGACCAGCCGAGGACCGCCACCCCCACGCCGATCAGCGCGAGCGGGAAGATCCAGCGGGCCAGCGCCCCGGTGGGGTCGTTGGCGACCACCGTCAGGACGGCGAACACGAGCGCCGGGGCGATCGCCCACCGGCCGCCGCCGGCGTCGCGCGGCAGCAGGTACACCGCGGTGAAGGTGGCCGTCATGCCGAGCAGGAAGAAGATCCCCTCGTCCCAGCGCGGCAGCAGCGCCTCGACGGCCGCCACCGTCGCCAAGGTGGTGACCGCCCCCGCCGGGATGAGCGCCCAGCCGGTGCGCGGTCGCCCGTCGCGTGGGGTGGTGTAGACCAGCCAGAAGGCGAGCGCGATGCCACCGAGGAACGCGGGCCCCTCGAGCAGGTCGGTCGTCGACGAAGCGAGGAAGACCAAGCCACCGTGGGCCGCGAGCCGTACGCCGAGCGTGGCCCGCCGCTCGAGCAGGCGCCACGCGGCGGTCGCGGCGAAGGCCAAGGCGACGAGCCAGGCGAACTCGGCGAGCGGCGGCAGCGGCAGGCGTCCCTGCGCGAGCGCCAACAGCCCCGCGACGATCAGGAGCAGGCCGGCGCGCTGGCGGGTCATGACCGATCGCCGCCGGTCGCGTCGGCCGCGAGGGCCGCGGGCGCGATCGGGAGGTGGGCGCGCAGCACGGTCCCCGCTCCGCGGGCGCTCTCGATCTCCAAGCGACCGCCCACGTCCGCGAGCCGTTCGCGCATCGAGGTGAGGCCGAGGTGGCCCGGGAAGGGTCCCGAGGGGTCGAAGCCGACGCCGTCGTCGGCGACCTCCAAGCGCAAGCCGCCGTTCGGGCCGGCGCCGTCGACGCTCGCGCGCACCGCCACCTGCCGCGCGCGGGCGTGCTTCACCACGTTGTGGAGCGCCTCCTGGACCACCCGCAGGAGCGTCTGTTGGTGGGCGAAGGGGAGGTCGGGCAGCGCGCCGAGCGCTCGGTCGGTCGCCAGCTTGTGCCGGAGCTCGAGCCCGTCGAGTTGGCGGTGCAGGGCCGCGGCCAGGCCGACGTCGGCGAGCGCCTCGGGCCGGAGCTCGAAGATGAGCGCGCGCATCTCGGCGAGCGCTGCCTCGGCGAGCTCGACGACGGTGTCCAGCGCCCGGCGCGCCTTGTCCGGGTCGCGCTCCACGTACTTCTGCGCCGCGTGGCCGCCGAGCACGATCGCGTAGAGCGCCTGGCTGACCGAGTCGTGCAGTTCCCTCGCCAGGTGGCGCCGCTCGTCGTCGGCGGCTTCGTCGCGCGCGCGCTCGTACAGGTGCACGTTCTCGATCGCCACCGCCGCTTGCGCCGCGATCGCGGCGACGAGCCGCCGCCGCTCCTCGTCCCAGTCGGCCGCCTCGGGGGCGGCGACGCGGAGCGCCCCCACCGAGCGCTCGCGCACCCGCAAGGGCAGCGCCAGGACGCCGCCTTCGACCCGTCCCTCGACCGGCAACGCGCGCGGGTCGAGGTCCGGGTCGGCCGGCAACCCGCCTCGGACCGCGAGCCGCACGGTCGCGCCGCTCCCGTCGCCTTCGACGATCTCGGCCGCGGCGCCGGCACCGCTCGCCTCGAGCCGGTCGAGGACCGCCGCGAGCAGCGGCTCGAGGTCGGTCGTGACCGCGATCGTGTTCGAGAGCGCCAGCAGCGCGCGCAGCTCGGCGGTGCGTGCGGTCACGCGGGCCTCGAGCCGGTCCTGCGCCTCGGCGAGCGCGTCGGCCATCGCGTCGAAGGAGCGTGCGAGCTCGCCCAGCTCCGAGCGGTCGCCGAGCCGCAGCCGCACGGTCCGGTCGCCGGCCGCGAGGGCGCGCGTCGCCTCGGTGAGGCGCGCGATCGGTTCGACCAGCAGGCTGCGCGAGAAGGCGGCGGCGGCGACGAGCGTCACCGCCACGACGGCGGCGAGGTTGACGAGCGAGCTGCGCAGCACCGCGCCGAGCGCTTCGGGGGCGACCCCGTCGACCCCTGCGCGGGCGACGACGAGCGCGTCCAGGCCGCGCCACAGGAGCACGGCGGTGGCGGCGGCGAGCACGACGACCACGGCCAGGAGCAGGAGCGTGAGCCGGGTGCCCAGCCGGTCGGCGAACGCGACCGAAGGTCGCGCCGCGACCGAAGGTCGCGCGGCGACCTCGGGGCGCTCGGCCCCGCTCGCGCTCACGGCGCCCCCTCGACGAGCCCCTCCCGCAGCGCGTGCAGCGCCGCCTGCGTGCGGCTCTTCAGCCCCAGTTTGGCGAGGACGTTCGAGACGTGCGTCTTGACGGTGGCCTCGCCGACGCCGAGCGCCTGCGCGATCGACTTGTTCGTCGCGCCGCGCCCGAGGTGGCGCAGCACCTCGAGCTCCCGATCGGTGAGCCCCTCGCTCGCCTCCGCCGGCGGCTTGGGAGCCCGCAGCTCGCGCACCAGCCGGGCTTGGGCGCGCGGATCGAGCCGCACCTCGCCGCGAGCGGCCGCCCGCACGGCTTCGAAGAGCTCGTCGGGCCGCGTCTCCTTGAGCAGGTAGCCGGCGGCGCCCGCCTCGATCACGTCGACGACCAACCGGTCTTCGAGCACCGAGGTGAGCGCCACGACCTCCACGTCGGGGTGTTGGGCGCGGATGGCGCGCGTCGCCTCGACGCCGTCCATGACGGGCATCAGCAGATCCATCACGACGACGTCGGGGCGCAGGGCGGCGACCTGTTCGAGCGCTTGCTGCCCGTCGCCGGCTTCGCCGACCACTTCCAGGTCGTCCTCGAGGTCGAACACCAGCCGCAGCCCGCGCCGGACGACCACGTGGTCGTCGACGAGCAGCACGCGCACGCGGGGTTCCGGGCCGCGTGCATCGGGCGCGCGGGCGTCCGGGTTCGGATCGATGGCGTCGGGCACGGTACCTCCGCGCTCAGGGTACTCGCTTGCGTGCGGGCGGCACCTCCGCCTTAGGGGGGAGGCGCGGCTCCCCCGGGTGGCCGCGCGCGCCCCCACCCGACGGCCGACGCGCGTCCCGGACCGGCCGCTCTACGCTGCGGTCGACCCTCAAGGAGGTCCCGCATGTCCCTTCCCCAGATCCCCACCGACCCGGCCGAGCGCTCGCGCGTCCTGGGCGCGTTCGCCCTGATCGCGGTCGGCGTCCTCGGTCTGCTCTCCAGCCTCGGCATCCTGGACGGCTTGGGCGGCCTCTTCGGGCTGCTCCTGTTCGGCGGCGCCGCGGTGTTCGCAGCTTCGCAAGGGCGCCGAACCGGCAACTTCTTCTGGCGCGCGGCCGCCTACCCGCTCTTCGGCCTCGCGATCGCCTCGGTCGCCCCGTCGAGCCTCGGCGGCGCGGCGTTCCTCGGCTCGCTGGGCCTCGCGTTCTGGCTCGCGTGGCGCGAGGACGAGCAGCGCTGGTGGGCCCTGATCCCCGCCGGCACGCTCGGGTCGCTCGGCCTG
>JAABSI010000141.1 GCA_011390455.1 Trueperaceae bacterium | reverse complement strand
GGCAGGCCGATCTGTCCCTCGCCCTCGATGTCGTAGAACTCGACCAGGGCGGGGTCGAAGTCGCTCAGGTCGTAGTCGTTGGCCGCGATGAGGTCGCTGAGGTCGAGCCACGCGCCGGGGAAGTCGGCGCGGCCACGAATGCCCACCGGCCCCACGATGTCGGGCGCGTTGCCGGCCGCGATCTGGGTGGCGAGGATGTCGTAGGCCTGCTCGTTGTCGACGATCTCCAGGATCAGCTCGATCTCGTCCTGGCTGGCGTTGTAGGCGGCGACGAGCGCCTGCTGGGGTTCGAACACGGCCTCGTCGGTGCCGGCACCGAGGCCGACGAACCAACGGACCTGGGTCTGGGCGGCGGCGAGGCCGACGACCAGCGTGAGGGCGAGGACGAGCGCGAGCTTGCGCATGCTGTTCCCTTCTCGGCACCCTGCTCGCCCCGTGCTGCACGCCATCGCGCGCTAGAGTGGGCCGGAGGTGGTGCCCGTGGTCCCGCCTCTTCGGCGGAACCTGGTGGCGATCGGCGTCGCTGGGGCCTCGCAAGACCTGCGACGCACGAACGTGCGGTTCTCGGAACCTGCGCCCGGGGTCGATCGTTGCCGCGATCGACGCTGAGCCCTCGCGGGCTCGGGCTGGGTCTCGCCGGCTCGGTCAGCGCGCGATGCGCGCGACCGACTGCCGCTCGACCAGTTCCGGGTCGAAGCGGTGCACCACCTCCCTTCCTTCGTGACCGAGTCGGGCGAGCAGTAGGTGGGCGGCCGCGCGTCCCATGTCGACGAGGGGCTGCCGGACGGTGGTCAGGGTGGGCGTGAGGTACTGGGCCAGGAAGACGTCGTCGAAGCCGACGACGGAGACGTCGCCGGGGACGTCGCGGCCGCTCTCACGCAGCGTGCGCATGCCGCCGGCCGCCATCTGGTCGTTGGCGAAGAAGATCGCGGTGAGGTCCGGGACCCGCTCGAGGAGTCGCGCGGTGGCCCGCGCGCCGCCCTCCTCGAGGAAGTTCGACTCGACGACGTAGCGCTCGTCGTACTCGATCCCCGCGGCCTCGAGGGCGCGGCGGTAGCCGTGCAGGCGCTCACGGGCGTCCGGGAAGGAGAGCGGGCCGGCGACGTGACCGATGCACCGGTGGCCGCACGCCAGGAGGTGCTGGGTGGCGAGTGCGCCGCCTGGCTCGTTCTTCATGACGATGCAGGCGTCCTCGATCTCGGCGACGCTGCGCCCGAACACGACCACGGGCGGCGGTCCCCCGCGCACCAGATCGATGAGATCCTCGTCGGGCAACCCCTCGGCCTGGACGACCAAGCCGTCGCAGCGGCGTCCGATGAGGAACTCGATCGAGCCGCGTTCGGTCTCCGCCTGGGCGAAGCCGCTGGATACCATGAGGTGGAGGCCGTGCTCGCGGGCGACCTGCTCCACGCCCGCGATGAACGCCCCGAAGTACGGACTCGAGACCTCGTTCACGGTGAGGCCGATGCCCCCCGAGCGGTTGGTGGCCAGGCCACGGGCGAAGGCGTTCGGCGTGTAGTCGAGGGCGGCGACCGCCTCCAGCACCCGCTCACGCGTGATGGGTGCCACCGGCGTGGTGCCGTTGAGGACGCGCGAGACGGTGGCGGGCGAGACGCGCGCCAGGCGCGAGACCTCTCGGATGGTCGCCATGTCTCCCCTCCTCCTCGCGATCCAGCTTCGCTTCGATCGGTCACGCGATCTCGCGTGAGACTGTGTCTGAAATCGCTTTCATGCCAAGATAGCAGACGACCCCACAATCGTCAACCATTCCCCTCGAGAAGCCTTCTTCTTCGTGTCAGGACCGGGCGCTCCGCGGCGGCCCAGGTCGTCAGAGCGGCAGCTCGAGCACGACCTCGTCGCCCTCCATGCGCCCCGTGGGCAGGAAACCGAGTCCCCGGTAGAACGGCTCGGGGCAGCCCGGGCCGGGCACGTACGACACCCACAGCGAACGGGACGCGCCCTTGGCGCGCACGTGCGCGATCACCTGGAGCATGGCCTCGCGACCGATGCCGCGCCCCTGGAACCGCTCGTCGACCATGAAGCGCCACACCCCGACCTCGGGGTCTGGTTTCGGCGGCTCGAGCAGCGACTCGTCGTGCAGCATGACGAAGCCCACCGGCTCTTCGCCGGCGTAGATCGCGCGGTACCAGGCGGCCTTGGAGAAGAGCGCCTGCGCCAGCGACACGGCGTTCGGCGCGACGAAACCCCTCTGGCCCTCGGCCACGGAGAGCTTGACGACGGGGATGACGGTGTCCTCGTCGATCTCTCGCAGGGTGACGTCGCCGGGGTCGACGGACGATGTCGGCATGCGGCCTCCTCGAATCGCTGCGGTGTCGGCGCGGCGCGCCGCATCCATCCTGCACCGAACGATCCGGCGCCCGCCACGGACGAAGGCGCCGGCCGCGGCCCGCGCCTCATGCGGCCACCGTATCGTGGAGGTGGACACGCCCGCCTGCCGGCGTCCCGAGGAGCGAACGCCCGTGCGCCAACGGCGAACCCCGCACGCATCCGTGACCATGGTCCGGGGCGACCTCGAGGGCCTCCCACGCCACGCCGTCCCCGACGGCTTCGTCATCCGACCCTACGCGCGCGGCGACGAGTTGTCGTGGGTCCGGATCCAGTCGGCGGCGGACGCCTACAACGTCATCGTCGCCGACCTCTTCCGCGCCCAGTTCGGCGACGACACCGTGGAGCTCGGGCGCCGCCTCTTCATGCTGGAGGACCCAGCCGGCACGGCGATCGGCACCGCCGCGGCGTGGTTCGGCGGCGCCCGTCGCGGCCCGGCGGTCGGCCGCGTGCACTGGGTCGCGATCCACCCCGCTCACCAAGGCCGCGGCCTGGCCAAGCCCCTTCTGAGCCGGGTCTGCGTCGCCCTACGCGGCCTGGGCCACGAGAGCGCGTTCCTCACGACCTCGACCGCCAGGCTGCCCGCGATCGCGCTCTACCTGAGCTTCGGCTTCGTTCCCGAGATCGATGGGCCCGAAGACGCGGCGGCCTGGGCGGCCCTGCAACGGAGTGCGCCGGGGTTGGCGCTGCGGCTCGACGGCGGGCCGACGTAGCCGCGGGCCGCGACCGGGGCGCCCTCGCGGTGCCGCGTCATCCTGCCGCGACCGTGGCCCGCTTCAGGGTCTCCTGCGTCGTCCAGAGCGCGCCCTCGGCCAGCAGCGCGTCGGCCCGCGCGGCGCCCAGGCGTTCGCGCGCCTGCGCCTCCTGGGCGTCGAGTTCGGCGCGCACGGCCGCCGGCCTGGCGATGCCCAAGCGGTCGTGCTGGGCGCGGGTCGCGCCGGCCCAGCGCAGCGCCGCGGGCCAATCGCCTGCCGCGACCGCCAGGTCGACCAGGCTGCCGGCCACCTCCGCCACGCCGCGCTCGTCGCCGAGCTCGAAGAAGCGCGCCATCGCCTGCGCGTAGCCGGCCCGGGCAGCGGCCAGGTCGCCGGCGAACAGCGCCACGTCCGCCAGCTGCTGGGCGTTGATGGCCAGCCCGACCCGGTACCCGAGGCGCTCGAACACCGCGCCCGCCTCGGCATGGCGCGCCCGCGCCTCGTCCGCGTCGCCGCGCGCGAGCGCCGCCGCGCCGAGGTTGCCGAGGGCCAGGCCGGCCACCAGCTCCTCGCCGGCAGCCCGGGCCGCCTCCAGGCCCTCGCGGTAGCGCGCCTCCGCCACCGCGCCGTCGCCCCGCACCTCGGCCACGGCCCCCAGGTTGTTCAGCGTGTTGGCCACCCGTGCGCCGTCGCCAGCCGCGCGGTAGAGCTCCAGCGCCTCCTCCAGATGCCGCTCGCCGCCGTCGAGGTCGCCGAGCAGCCGCAGGAGGTTGCCGAGGTTGCCGAGGGTCGCCGCCGTCGACGTCGGCTCGTCCAGGTCGCGCTTGAGCGCCAGGCTCGCCTGGTAGAGGTCGCGCGCGGCCGCGAAGTCCTCGCACAGCCGGGCGAACGCCCCCGCGTGGCCCAACGCCGTGGCCCGCAGCGCATCCGGCAGGGGCCGCTCGAGGCGCAGCAGCGCGTCGATCGTCGAGCGGGCCTCGCGGTAGTGCCCGCGCAGCCACCAGTACTGGAAGAGCGCGGCCGCGAGGCGCAGCCCGGGCTCCGCCGCCCCGGCGGCGATCAGCCGATCGAAGGCCGCGCGGAGGTTGTCGTGCTCGGCGGCCACCCGCTCCAGCCAGACCGCCCGCTCCTCCCCCACCAGCTCGGGACCGGCCCGCAGCCCGAAGGCCAGGAAGTGCTCGGCGTGGGCGGCGACCACCGCCTCGCGCCGCAACGGGTCCTCGGCGAGCCGCTCGAGGCCGTAGCGGCGCACGACGTCCAGGGCCTCGAAGCGCCCGCCCGCCGTGCGGCGCAGCAGCGACTTGTTCACGAGCGCGAGCAGCGTCCGCAGGGTCGCCCCGGCCACCGCCTCCGCCGCCTCGCGGCGGAAGCCGCCGCGGAAGACGGCCACGCCCGTGAGCGCGGCACGCTCGTCGTCGGCGAGCAGCGACCAGGCGTGATCCAGCATCGCGCGCAGGCTGCGGTGCCTCGGGGGCACGTCGCGGTGCCCCGCGGCCACGGCATCGAGGTTGGCCTCGAGCGCGTCGGCGACCTCGCCGGGCCGCAGCAGGCGCATCCACGCGGCCGCCAGCTCCAGCCCGAGCGGCAGCCCCTCGAGCAGGCCGCACAGGCGGACGATCGCGGCGTGGTCGGTCTCGCCCGCCACGAAGTGGGGGTGCGCCCGGCGCGCGCTCCTCAGGAAGAGCGTCACCGCGTCCGAGTCCTCGAACGGCGCGTCGGCCGCCCTCGGGTAGGGCATCCCGCGGACCTCGAAGCGGACCTCGCCCTGGAAGTCGAGCGGCGCCTGGGACGTCAGCAGGACGCTCGAGCCGGCGGAGGCCGCCAGCAGTTCGGCCACCAGGCCGGCGCCATCGAGCAGGTGCTCGAGGTTGTCGAGCACCAGCAGCAGCGAGCGACCGGCCACGGCCTCGAGCAGCAGCGCCTCGTCGTCGCCACCTCCGGCCTCGAGGCCGAGCGCCGCGGCGATCGCGCGGGCGAGGTAGGCGGCGTCGTCGAGATCGGCGAGCGGCACGAACGCCGCACCGTCGGTGAAGGCGGCGGCTGCCCGCCGGCCGGTCTCGATCGCCAGGCGCGTCTTGCCGATGCCGCCGGGACCGACCAGCGTCACGAGCCGCTCGCCGTCCGCGGTCAGGAGCTCGTGGAGACGATCGAGCTCGGCCTCGCGCCCCACGAAGGGGGTGACGGGCGCCGGAAAGCCGCGGAGGACCACCGGCGCCTCGTCCGCGGTCGCGGGCGGGGGCGGCGTGGCGACGGCATCCGTGGCCGTGGCACCGTCATCGACCGGCGCGTCCCGCAGGGCCTCGGCCAGCGCCGCGGTGGCCTCGAGCGGGGCCAGTTCGAGCTCGTCGCGCAGCGTCGCGCGGAAGGCCTCGTAGGCCCGCAGCGCGGCCGCGCGTTGGCCGGCGCCGGGTGCGCAGCGGAGGTAGGCCTGCAGGGCGTCCTCGGCGAGCGGGTCGCGCTCCAGCACCGCGGCGAGATGCGCGCTCGCCTCCGCCCAGCGGCCCTCCCGCTCCAGCGCCCCAGCGACCTGCAGCACGGCCTCGCGCCAGGCGACCTGCAACGACTCGCGCTCGGACTCGAGCCAGTCCTCGAACCCCGGCGCGACGCCCGTCGGCAGGCCCTCGAGCAGGGCGCCGCGGTAGAGCTCCAGGGCGTCGTGCCAGGCGCCCGCGCCGATCGCCGCACGGAAGAGCTGCAGGTCGGACGCCACCCGCCAGCGGAGTCGCGTGCGCTCGGCCTCGAGCCCGTCGAACCAGGGCTGCCGGCGGCAGTGGTACACGAGCTGGCTCAGGTTGTGGCGGGCGGCCGACTCGGCTTCGTCCGGCCAGAAGAGCGTCAGCAGTTCGTCGCGGCCGACCCA
>JAABSI010000140.1 GCA_011390455.1 Trueperaceae bacterium | reverse complement strand
CCGTACCTCCAGGGGCGCTCGCTCTCGGACGAGCTGCTCGCGGATCGCCGAGCGGAGGCGGCCGGCGAGTGACCACCGTCCTGGACGCTTCGGCGGTGTTGGCGCTGCTCGGCGACGAGCCGGGCGCCGACCGCGTCGCGGCCGTCGTCGGGGACGGCGCGACGATCGGCGCGATCAACCTCGCGGAGGTGCTGACCAAGCTCGCCGACTTCGGGATGCCCCGGGGCGAGGCCGAGGACGTGCTCGAGGGCCTCGGGCTCGAGGTCGTGGCGTTCGACGCCATCGCGGCACGGGCCGCCTCCGCGCTGCGCTCCTCGACGCGGGCGCGCGGTCGGTCGCTCGGCGACCGCGCGGCCCTCGCGCTGGCAGCGTCCCGCGACGCGCCGGTCCTCACGACCGACCGCGCCTGGGTCGGCGCGGTGCCGTCGGTCGAGGTCGTGCTCGTGCGCTGACGGGTCGGGTGCAGGCAGCGCCCCGCACCCCTAGACTCGTCCGAGGAGGTCGCCCATGGGCCCCGTCTTCCGCAAGCTCAACCTCGAGGACCACGACCCCATCGTCGTCGTGAACGCCCCGGCCGAGTTCGAGCCCGAGGTCGCGGCGCTCGCCGATCGGCGCGTCGTGCGCGACGTGGGCGAGGTCGGTGCGCTCGGCTTCGCGCTCGGCTTCGCCCGCGATCGCGCCGAGCTCGACCCGCTGTGCACCGCGCTCACGGCCAAGGCCGAAGGCGACGCGACCCTCTGGATCGCGTACCCCAAGAAGAGCTCCAAGCGCTACCGCGCCGACTTCGATCGGGACCGCGGATGGGACGTGCTGGGCGCGGCGGGCTTCGAGCCGGTCCGGCAGGTGGCGATCGACGAAGACTGGTCGGCCCTGCGCTTCCGGCGGGTGGCGCACGTCAAGACGCTCACGCGCTCCAAGGACATGGCGCTGTCCGAGGAGGGCAAGGCGCGCGGGCGCTGACGGCCGTTCGGCGCGGGTGCGCAGGCGATGCGCTGCAGGCGCGCCTCACGCCGCCCCGTGCCATCCTGGTCCATGGCCACGCGACACGTCGTCCGCCCTCCGATCTCCGAAGACCCGCTGGCCGCCACCGGCCGAACGCTCCGCTGGGGCGTGGTCGCTACCGGCAGCATCGCCCGCACCGTCACGGCGCAGCTCGTGCAGCTCGAGGACGCGGTGCTGCACGCCGTCTCCTCGCGCGACCCGGCGCGCGCCCGCGCCTTCGCCGGCGACCTGGGTGCGCCGGTCGCGTACGGCGACGGCGGCGGCATGCTCGGGTACGAGCGCATGGCGGCCGACCCCGACGTCGACGTGGTCTACGTCGCCACCCCGCACGGCCAGCACTACGAGGTCGCGAAGCCGCTGCTCGAGGCCGGCAAGCACGTCTTGGTCGAGAAGTCGTTCACGGTCACCGGCGACGAGGCCGAAGCGCTCGCCGGCCTGGCCGCGGAGCGCGGCGTCTTCCTGATGGAGGCCGTCTGGACGCGCTTCTTGCCGGTGTACCAGCGCGCGCTCGACGTGGTGGCGTCCGGCGAGCTCGGCGACGTCCGGTGGGTGCAGGCCGACCTCGGGTTCGCCGCGGAGCGCGATCCGCGCGCGCGTCTGTGGGCGCGGGCGGCCGGTGGTGGGGCGCTCCTCGACCTGACGGTGTACCCGTTCACGTGGGTGTTCGGCGCGCTCGGGATGCCGACCGAGGTCCACGCGGTGGGCACCCGCACCCCCGAGGGCGTCGACGGGACCCACGCGCTCACGCTCGCGTACCCGAACGGCGCGATCGCCCAGCTGCTCGGCACGCTCGAGGCGCAGGCGACGCGCACGGCGACGATCGCCGGCACGCGCGGCACGCTGCGCACCTTCGCGCCGCTCACCCGCCCCGAGGGCTTCATGGTCATGGCCGGCGACGAGCACCGCCGCGAGGAGGTCGGGCTCGGTTCGGCGCCCTACGCCTGGATGCTGCGCGAGGTGGCGCGCTGCGTGCAGCAGGGGCTGCGCGAGAGCCCGACGATGCCGCTCGCCGACACCGTCGCCACGCTGAGGCTGTTCGACGCCGCGCGGGTGCAGCTGGGCGTGACCTACCCGAACGACGGCCGGGACCTGTGACGTGGACGCGGCCATCCTGACGAGGTTGGAGGCGGGCCTGCGCGACGCCGCCGCGCGCGGGCGGCGCGCGCAGGCGCTCCCTGGCTTCTTCGTCGGCATCGACGAGGCGTCGACGAACCCGTTCTTGAGCCTGGCGGTCCCCGAGGGGCCCGACCCGGACGATTGGATCGCCGCCCTGCGCGCGCTGGCCGCCCGCTTCGCGGCCTTCGGTCGGCGCCCGCGCATCGAGGCCTTCGCCGAGCTCCGCCCCGGTCTGCTGGACGCTGCGGACGCAGCCGGATGGACGCGCGCGATGACGGCGCCCGTGCTCGTGCTCGAGCCCGCGGACCTCGCCGCGGCGCCCGCGGCGAGCGGCGGCGCCTACCGACGCTTCGACCCCGAGGACGCCGGGCGCCTCGAGGCCGCGCTGCGGGGCCAGCACCTCGCCTACGGCGGAACGCCGGACGATCCCGCGGCCCTCGATTGGCTCCCGTCGTTGCGCGCGGGGCTGGCCGACGGCGGCGTGCGCGCGGGCGCCGTCGACGTCGACGGCGTGCCCGTGGCCGGGGCGATGCTGCAGTTCGGCGGCGGCGCCGCCGAGCTCGCCGGCGTCTGGACCCACCCCGACCATCGCCGCCGCGGCCACGCCCGCGTCGCCTGCCACGCGCTGCTCGCCGAGGCCTTCGCCGCCGGCTTGCCGCTGGCTTGGCTATCGGCGGCCGAGGGGGCGCTTCGGCTCTACGAGGGGCTCGGCTTCGTGCGCGTGGGGACGCAGGTGAACCTCGAGGCGCCGTGACGTCGGCTAGGTCAATGGGGCAGCCGGTGCTGCAGCCGCCCGTACGTGTAGGTCCCGAGCAGCGCCGCCGCGAACACGACCGTGAAGGGCCAGAGGCCGGTGCCGACCAGGGCGACGATCGGGCCCGCGCAGGCGCCCGTCAGCCCCCAGCCGACGCCGAAGAGGAGGCCGCCACCCGCGTAGCGCCGCCAGCCCGCCGGCATCGCCTCGAAGGTGATCGGCCGGCCGTCGATCGACCGCCACCCGAAGCGCCGCACCGCCCACACCGTCAGGGCGGCCACGAGCAACGTGGCGCCCATCACGCCGTACATGTGGAACGACTGGAACCGGAACATCTCCTGGAAGCGGTACCACGACACCGCCTCGGCCTTGAGCAGCACGAAGCCGAAGTAGGCGCCGATCGCCACGAAGCGCAGGTCCGTGGGGATGCCGCCGGCGCGGTTCGACGCGGCGCCGCTCACGACGCCCCCAGCAGCAGCGGCCAGATCAGGTGCGTCGCCAGCAGCCCGCCCGTGAAGAAGCCGACCGCGGCGAGCACCGAGGCGCGCTGCCCCTCGGCCAGCCCCATGATCGCGTGGCCCGACGTGCAGCCATTGGCCCAGCGGGCCCCGAACCCGACGAGGAAGCCGCCCACCACCATCGCCACGAACCCGGCCGGCGTCCCCAGCGCCGAGAACGAGAAGACCGCTTCCGGCGCCAGATTCCCGTCGACCGCCAGACCGAGGGCGGCCAGATCGCGGGTCGTGGCGTCCGCGACCTGCAGCGGGGCGGGATCGGCCAGCCACACGCCGCCGATGAGCCCGCCGAGCGCGATGCCGGCCATCACGAGCAGGTTCCAGCCGCCCTGGCTGCGCCACGGGTACTGGAAGTACGGGGTCCGAGGCGCCACGATCGCGCACAGGTGGCGAAAGCTCGAGGAGAGGCCGAAGCGCCGGCCCCCGAACACGAGGAGGAGGGGCACGATGAGGCCGAGGGCGGGACCGGCGACGTACCAAGGCCACGGCTGCCGCAGGAGGTCGATGAGGGGCTCCATGAGAATCATGTACCAAGGGCGTCGACTGCGGTCAAGCCGTGACCGAGGCCCCTAGGGGTGCCGATCGTCCGCGCCGCCGACCCCGACGCCCTCCGGGATCGGAGCCGGGTTCGTTCAGGACGACGTCGCGCGCCCGAAGGAGCGGGTGACCCTCGAGGCGCCATGAGGACCGAACGCCCCGATCGTCGCCGCGGGCGTAGGCTCGGTCCCGAGATGATCGACCTCCACACCCACCACCACCGCTGCGGCCATGCCCGCGGGAACCTCGCCGACTACGTCGTGGCGGGCCGCGCGCGGGGCCTGAGCGTGCTCGGTCTGAGCGACCACGCCCCGCTCTGGTCCAAGCCGGCCGACCGCCCGGCGCCCGGCATGCACATGGCGCGCAGCGAGTTCGCTGCGTACGTCGCCGAGGCGCGCGCCCTGCAGGCGGCGCACGCCGGCGACCTCGAGGTGCTCGTCGGCGTCGAGGGCGACTACGTCGAGGGGGCCGTCGAGGCGTACCGGACCGAGCTGGCGCGCCACCCGCTCGATTACGTGCTCGGTTCGGTCCACTACGTCGATGGACGGCACGTGTACGACCGCACGCGCTTCGATCAGGGGTTCGACGTGACGGCCTTCGCGCGCCGGTACCTGGGGCTCGTGCGCGAGGCGGCCCAGAGCGGCCTCTTCGACGTCCTCGCGCACGTCGACGCCTGGAAGGGGCGCGCCCCGACGCCCTGGCCCGACGTGGCCGACGAGGTCGACCGCACCGTGGAGGCGATCGCCGCCGCCGGCGTGGCGGTGGAGGTCAACACGTCGGGCCTGCGCAAGTGCGGCGAGCCCTTCCCGTCCGACGGCTTCCTGCGGCGGCTGGTCGACGCGGGCGTGCCGATCACCTACGGCTCGGACGCGCACGCCCCCGACGAGGTGCAGTACGGCTGGGACGACGTCGCAGGCCGGCTCCGGGCGCTCGGGGTGACCCGCTTGGCGACCTTCCGGGGGCGCGAACGCGGGTTCGTCCCGCTCGAGGCGGTGGCCGAGACCGCGTGAGGGCGTCGGCGCATCCCGGCCGGGACCGCGCTTGAGTCCCTGAGTACCGAATGTGCGGCTCATGAGCACGGCCGTCGGCTGGTACGGTCGGCGCGAGCCCACAGAATCCTGAACGGTCAGTGAAAGCAGCACGCTGCGGACGGCGGACCCGATGGGGACGCTGGGCCATGGAGCGGCGTCCTCGACCGAGGTTCGGTCGTCGCCGTGGAGGAGCGTGATGCGATGGCAGGATTCGGATCCACGACGACCCGAGGTACACACCGGCCGCGCCGCGGACGGCGGAAGAGGTTCGGGCATGCCCTGGGGCTGTTGGTCGCAGCGGTCTTGGTGAGCTGCGCGCAACAGGCGCCGCCACCGACCGCCGCGATCACCGAGGTGCGCGCGACCTCGAGCACCTCGCTGGTGGTGGCGTTCGACGCCCCCGTGCACGTGGGCGAGGCGAGCTCCTTCGCCATCCGCGACCCGGAGGGCGCCGCGCTCGACGTCGTCGCCGTGCACCCGCGCCCCGACGGCCGCAGCGTGGTGCTCGGCACCGCGCCCCAGCGGGCGGTCGCGTACCGGCTGACCGTCGCCGAGATCGCGACCGCGGACTCGTTGCAGCCCCTCGCGGAGGTGCGGGGCGACTTCACCGGCAACGTCGCCCCGGCGCCGGTCGTGGCCAGCGCCGTGGCCATCAGCCCGACGCAGGTCGTCGTCTCCTTCCACGACCCCGACACCGGCGCGCCGGCGGAACTCGGGCCGTCCGCCGAGGACGTCGCCCAGTACCGCCTCATGGACAGCGCCCTAGAGCTCGAGATCGAGGGGGCCGCCTTCGGCAGCGACTTCGCGACCGTCGTGCTGACCACCGCGCCGCAGTTCGACGTGACCTACACGCTCGACGTCGCCGCGGTGTTCAGCCGCGTGGGCGAGCGCCTGGTGGATCCGTTCAACAACCGCACGGCCTTCGTCGGGATCGCCGCCAACGACACGCGCTCGCCCACCGTCG
>JAABSI010000139.1 GCA_011390455.1 Trueperaceae bacterium | reverse complement strand
CCCGGGTGTAGCATCGATCTATGGCCACCTGGATGCTCACGGCGGATCAGCAACTCGTGAACCTCGACGCCGTCGAGTTCATCGACGTGCTGGACGTCTACCCCGACGACACCGACCCCGACGCGATCGACGAGGGCCGCGCCACGCCCGCCTACGCCGAGCTGGTCGCGCACCTCCCGTCCGGCGAGGAGCTCGTGCTGTACGACGACGAAGAGGCCGACGCGGTGCTGCACGCGCTCGAACTGCTCAAGGCCTTCGTCGCCTCCGGCCCCGCTATGGACGCCCTGCGCGCGGGCCAGATCCTGTCGGTGCAGGACCTGATCGATCGGTCGTCGGCGCAGAAGAACTGACGCGAACGAGCCCGGCGCGAGTGCGAGACTGAGCGCCATGGACCCCACCGTCCTCCCCCGCCTGCGCGACCTGCTGCGCCCCGACCAGATCGACGTCTCCGAGAGCGCGCTCGACCTGCACGCACGCGGCGAGTCGACCGACGCCTTCCGGCGCCCCGACGTCGTGGTGTACCCCGAGTCGACCGAGGACGTCCGGCGCGTGCTCGAGCTCGCCCACGCCACCCGCACGCCGGTCACGCCGGTCGCGGTCAACTCGAGCCTCGAGGGCCAGACGGTGCCGGTCGAGGCCGGCATCTCGCTCGACCTCACGCGCATGGACCGGATCGTCGAGGTCGCCGCCGAGGATTTCCTCGCCGTGGTGCAGCCCGGCGTCACGTACCCGCGGCTCAACGAGCACCTGCGCGCCACCGGCCTCTTCTTCCCCGTCGACCCCGGCGCCGAGGCCAGCCTCGGTGGGATGGCGTCGACGAACGCGTCGGGCACCATGGCGGTGCGCTACGGCGTGATGCGCGACCTGGTGCTGGGCCTCGAGGTCGTCACCGCCGACGGTCGGGTCGTGCGCACCGGCGGTCGCGCGCCCAAGTCGTCCTCGGGCTACGCGCTCACGCAGCTCTTGTGCGGCGCCGAGGGGACGCTGGGCGTGATCACCGAGCTCACGGTGCGGCTCGTGCCCCGGCCCGAGGCGACCATGGGCGCGCGCGCGACCTTCGCGGACGTCCACGGTTGCGTGGCGTACGTGACCGAACTCATCCAGGCCGGCGTGCCGGTCGCGCGCTGCGAACTCCTCGACGCCGCCGCGATCCGCGCCATCCGCGCCCACCTCGGCATCGCGCTCGTCGAGGCGCCGACCGTCTTCCTGGAGTTCCACGGCGACGCCGACGCGGTGCGCCGCGCCGCGGAGGTCGCGCTCGAGCTCGCGCGCGACCACGGGTCGGCAGCGGCCGAGAGCGCCAGCGACCCGGAGGCGCTCGCGGCGCTCTGGAAGGCGCGCCACCAGGCGTACTACGCCTTCGTCGCCGCCCACCCGGGCCTGCGCAACCTGATCACCGACCTGGCGGTGCCGGTCTCGCGCCTCGCCGAGGTGATCGACGCGTCGGTGGCCGCCATCGGGCGCCTGGACGTGCCCGGATACGTCATCGGCCACGTCGGGGATGGCAACTTCCACCTGACGCTGATGTTCCCGGCGGACGACGCCGAGGCCGCGGCGCGGATCGACGCCGCCTACGCCGAGCTGGTCGCCCTCACGCTCGCGGCCGGCGGCACCATCACCGGCGAGCACGGGGTGGGGCTGCGCAAGCGCACCTTCGTCCGCGCGGAGCACGGCGACGCCGTCGACCTGATGTGGGCGATCAAGGACGCGCTCGACCCCGCCGGGATCATGAACCCCGGCAAGAAGCTGCCGCCGCGTGCGGCCCCCGAGGGCTGAACCATGGCCGGGCAGGACGGACGCGCACCGAAGCGTTCGGGACGGAGGCGGCGCATGTGGATAGCGATCACGCTCGGGGTGGCCGCGATCGCCGCGGCCGGCCTCTGGTGGGCGCAACGACGCGCGACCATCCAGGCCGCGGACCTGTTGACTCGGGCGGCGCGCAGCATGCCGGACACGCCCGAGGTCCCGACCTGGCCGCTCGACGAGCCGTACGCCGGCCGTCCGGACGCCGAGCCCTTCCCGTTCGACCCCGACCGGCCCACGCTGGTGGTGCTGCTGCACGGCATGACGGCAAGCCGCGCGCTCGACCCCGACGTCGGGACGCACGCCTACGCTCGGCGCTACTGGAGCTTCGCCTTCGTCCGCGGGCTGCTCGACGGCCGGCCGCCGCGGCTCGTCGACGGCGAGCCGCTGACCGCCACGACATGGGCCGACGCCCCGGGGGCCGACGCTCCCGACGGCGACGCGGTGGCCTACGGCCTGTTCCTACCGAGCGCGGGCGCGACCGAGGGCGCCGAGGACGGGGCGCGGCCCACGCGGGCCGTGTTCGTCCCCACCCGCGACGGTTCGCTCGGTCTGGGCGAGCAAGTGGTCGCGGCCGCTGCGCAGATCGACGCGGGCCTCGAGCACTACCGCGCGTGGCTGGCGCCGGACGGTGCGGCGGCGGGTGCGGGGGCCGACGGCGACCTCGGCGACCGCGAGCCGCAGGTCGTGCTGATCGGCCACAGCTTCGGCGGGCTCGTCGCCCGCTACCTGCTGACGAACCCGCCCATCGACGGCGGCCCCTTCGGGACCGACCCCACGACGCGGGCCCGCGCCGACCGGTTGCGCGACCGCACGCTCTACCTGATCACGCTGGGAAGCCCGCACGAGGGCTCCGCCGCCGCCGACCGAGCGGCGCTGATGGCGTCGGCCCAAGAGCTCTTCCGGGCCGAGTACGTGCGCCCGAACGGCTTCGTCCGGCGCTGGCTGACGCCGCTGCTCGACGAAGGCGCGAGCTTCCTGCGCCTCGAGGACCCGGTCACCGAGCACGTCCGCACCGACGTCTGGGCGGCGCTCAACGACCCCGAGCAGGGCCTGCTCGCGGCCCACCGTGCGCGCCGGGGCGACGGCAGCGTCGTACCGGTGTTGGCGCTCGCCGCGCGCTCGCCCGGCGGTCGCTTCTTCGTCGACCCGCTCGTCAGCGACCGCATCGAATGGGAGCTCGCCGCTTGGCACGCCGAGCACATCGGCGTCGACCCGACGCTCTACCGCGACTTCCTGATGCAGATGCTGCTCGCCGACCCCACCGTGCACGTCTTGGGCATCCCGAAGCGCGGCTGGGGCGCGGCCGAAGACCACCCGGCGCCCAACGAGGTCCTGGATCGCGTCACCCGCGCACCCACCGCGCCCGACCGGGTGACCATCGGCCGTGGGGACGCCCGCCTCACGCTCGAGCTCGCCGCGCGGGTCGACTTCGTCCGCGGCCCGTACACCGGCGAGATCCCCACGCGCGGGCTGCTGGGGCGCCTGTGGTGCGCGGTCGTCCGCTGCGGCGAGGCGCCCGGCGTCCTCGACGTCGGTTCGGTCGCCGACGTCGACCTGAGCGAGGTCGACGAGCCGACCGTCGCGATCGTCCGCGATCTGCTCCTGGAGCGCGAGCCGCCCGGCGAGACGCCGCCGGTGGCGCAGCCAGAGGGGCGGGTGGGCGACGGCGAGATCGACGCCGACGGCGTCGTGCCGGTCGACTCGGCGCTCGGCTGGCAGCTCGGCAGCGACGCGGACGGCCCGTACCTGGCGGTCGGGCGCACCTGGCCCGTCGCGGGCGAGCCACTGCCCGGCTCCTGGTACCGCCCGGACGCCGCCGACCCCGACGGCGACCACCCGTGGGCCTTCCTGCACCACATCGACCTGCAATGGGACCCGGCCGTGGCCGACTGGCTCGCCGCCACCTGGCTGGCCGCCGCCGGCCCCGACCCCGTCGGCGACGCCGAACCACGACCCGAAGCGACGAGCGTCTGGCGCTGAGCGCCCCGCCGTCGGGCGACTGATAGCCGACTGAGACCCCCTCGCTAGGGTCGCTCCACGCACGTTCGGACGCTCAGAACGGCGGAGGAGGACCCCATGCCCACCCACGCCCGGTGGACCCGTACGCCGCGCCTCGCGCGCCTCGCCCTCGCTTTCGCCGTCGCCGCCCTGCTCGCAGCGTGCGGCACCGCGGGACCGGGCGGCGGCACCCCGGACCCGACCCCGGGGAACGACCCCGTCGCCGAGGCCCTGACGACGCTCGGGGTCGACACGACCGCGACGCCGCGCCGCGCGCCCGACGGCAGCACCCTCGGCGAGGACGACGCCCCGCTGGGCCCCTCCGCTTCGCTCGGCGAGCCCGAGGCCTTCACCGACGAGAGCGCCGCCAACCCGCACATGGAGCTCGTCCTGGCCAACCCGGACATCGCCGGCAGCACCCCGGTGGGCACCACCTTCGAGGTGCGCAAGCTCGAGGAGGTCGCGGTCACGCCGACCGGGACCATCGAGTTCGGCTCCGAGACGGTCCTCGCCGACCTCAGCAGCGGCAACGAGTGGGCCCTCCCCGACGGCAGCGACAACCACTTCCAGACGCGCCGCGCCGTGGCGGCGGGCGACCTCGACGGCGACGGCTTCGACGAGATCGCCGCGATCTTCGTCGACGCGAGCGACGACGTCCTCAAGCTGCGCGTCTTCGAGGACGCGGCCGCCGGCTTCACCGCGCGCACCTCCTCGCTCGCCGCCGGCGCCAGCGTCGAGAGCCTGACGCTCCTCGCCTACGACCCCGACGGCGACGGCCGCGACGACCTGGTGGCGGCGATCGCGTACGGCGACCGCGTCGAGCTGGTCGTCCTCACCGGCAGCGTCGCCGGCTCGTTCTCGATCGACGCCGGCGAGACGACGACGCTCGACCCGCAGGTGGCGAACGCGGCCCTCTACGTCCGGATGGCTGCGGGCCAACTCGACTACGACCAGGGGCTCGAGCTCGGCGTGGTGCTCAACGAGGTGAGCTCCGGGAACGGGCTGGCCACGTACTACCTCTTCGACGACGCGAACGCCGGACGCACGCTCCTCCGATCTGGCTCGGTCCAGGCGAACGTCGGCGGGGTCGTCCCCGCCGAGGCGGCCGACATCAAGCTCGCCGACGTCGACGGCGACGGGCTCGACGAGGTGATCCTCAGCGGGGCCACCAACCTCGCCGGGTTCTGCGACGACCCCTTCGCTGCCCTGCTGATCGCCTTCGACGACGGCGCGAGCGGCTTCGCCACGCTCGGGGCGACCGTCGAGAGCCTCTTCTACCAGAACTGCCCCGCCTTCAACGCCTGGGACCGCTTCTTCGTCTTCCTGACGACGCCGGACCTCGACGGAGACGGCATCCACGAGATCGTGGCGAATCAGCTGGTGTTCGACAACTTCGCGAACGCCGCGCCCTTCACGCGCCTCGCGGGCGTCGAGCTGCCGTCCGACCTCTTCCTGTTCGACAACGCCGACCCCGGCCAGACCCTGGGCGTCACCTCGATGGAAATGATCGCCGCCGACGTCACCGGCGATGGCCGCGAGAACGTGCTGCTCTACCACCAGAACCGGAACACGATGCCCGTCTGGGGCATCTCCGCGATCTCCTCGATCGGTGTGAACGGCTGGGCGCAGCTCAGCGAGGTCGCGATGCCCGGCACCTCGAACCCGCAGGGGTCCGCGATGCCGATCGTCGTGCCGGCCAACGTCGACGCCGACGGGCCGGTCCTCAAGTACGGCGCCGGCAGCTACGAGCTCGTCTTCACCGAGCCGCTGATCATCGCCGCGATGGCCGCTCCACCATGCCAAGAGGGCATCGCGCAGAACCTGGGCGCCTGCGTCACCCGCTTCGGCCAAGGGACCAGCACCACCGTCGATGCGTCGCTGACGGTCACCGTCAAGGCGAGCGTGACCACCGGGTTCGAGACGGAGCTGAACATCCCCTTCGTCCCCGTGAGCGCCGGCGTCGAGTTGAAGAAGACCGTGACCGCCACGGCGAGCGCCTGGGCAGGCGCGGCCTACACCGTCGAGAAGACCGTCACCTACACCTCGGGCTCGCTCGAGGACGCGGTCGTCTTCACCTCGGTCCCCTACGACGTCTACCGCTACGACATCGTCTCGCACCCGGACCC
>JAABSI010000138.1 GCA_011390455.1 Trueperaceae bacterium | reverse complement strand
CCTCGCTCGAGGCGGTCGCCGAGGCCGCGCGGCGGCCGCTGGCGAAGCCGTCCCACCGCGCCGCGTTGACCGTGTCGGCGGCGACGACCGACTCGAGCACGACGCCGGCGGCGACCGTGCTCACCGACGTGCCCGGCGCGAGCGCGTACTCGAAGCCGAAGAGCACCTCGCCGTGGAGGTCGTCGGTCAGGTCGTGGACGGTGACGCCGGTCTCGCCCTCGTTGGTGATCGTGTAGCAGGTGTAGACCGTCTGCGGCTGGGTGGTGGCGAGCTCGAGGAGCGAGTCGGTGGCGCACACGTCGGGATCGATGCCGACGGTGGCGACGAGCGACAACTCGGTCCGGGTGGGGGTGGCGGTGCACGCGGCGAGCAGCAGCGCGGCGCCGATCAGGGCCCCGGGGAACGAACGGTGCATGGAACCTCCGGTGGGGTCGAGGGCGACCGATGACGCGCCCGCGAACGAGGGCGGTGGCCATCGGGTTGGGGGTTGACGGTCGGGGTTCCTCCTTGGGTGCAGCGCGCAAGGTTTCGGGAATCCTAACTCGGGCGGCGCCGTGAACGCACCAGCCCGTGCGGTAGCCTGTTCCCGTCTGGAGGAACGCATGGCGCACCCCGACCTCCACGCCCTCGATCTGCACCACGACGGCGTCCCCGAAGCGATCGCCGCGCACGCATTGGAGCTCGGCGAGGGCGCCTTCGCGCTCGTCGACCCGGGCCCGGGCGCCACCCTCCCCCGCCTCGAAGCGGCGCTCGCCGAGACCGGTCTCGAGCTCCGGGGCTTGCAGGCGATCCTGGTCAGCCACGTCCACCTCGACCACGCCGGCGCCGCCGGCGCGCTCGCGCGGCGCAGCGGCGCGACCGTCCACGCCCACCCGCGCGCCGCGCGGCACCTGGTCGACCCGACCCGCCTGATGGCGAGCGCCACGCGCGTCTACGGCGACCGCATGGAGGCGCTCTGGGGGGCGATGGAGCCCGTGCCGGCCGACCAGTTGCGGGTCGTGGAGGACGGCGAAGCCTTCGCGCTCGGCCCCCACCGGGTGCGGGCGCTCGCGGCCCCCGGCCACGCCGGCCATCAGCACGCCTGGCTGCTCGGCGACGGCCGCGCCTTCCCCGGCGACGCCGCCGCCATCCGGCTCCCGGGTCAGCGCGTCCTGATGCCCGCGACCGCCCCGCCCGAGATCGACCTGGTCGCCTGGCCGCGCACCCTGGACGCGCTCGCCGCCGCGCGCCTGGACGCGCTGCACCTGCCGCACTTCGGCCCCGTCCCCGACGTCGCCGACCACCTGACGCGGCTCCGCGCGGCGCTGCTCGCATGGGCCGACGTCGCGCGCGCCGGCATCGCGGCCGGCGAGGACGACGACGCGCTGGCCGCGCGGCTCGAGCGCCTCCTGCGCGCCGAGCTCCAAGCCACCGGGGTCCCGGACGAGGGGGCGGACCGGGCCGTGCGGGCGGCGGGGCCCAAGATGTGCGCGGTGGGGTTGCGGCGGGCGTTGGCTACCGTCAAGTAGCGGCCGGCTGACCACCACACGGCTGTGGTACCACGTGCTTGTGGTGGTACATCCATGTGGTAGCGTCGACCCGTGAACCCATCTCGACCCGAACTGATCGACCGCGAGCGTGAGCGCGCCGCCTTGGCGGCCCTGCTCGACCGTCCCGGGGCCCAGGTCGCCCTCGTGACCGGTCGACGGCGCGTCGGGAAGACGTTCCTCCTCACCAAGACGTTACCGTCGGCATCGACCTTCTTCTTCACCGCCACGCGCACGACGCCCGAGCAGAACCGGCGCCAGCTGATCCGGGACCTCGCAGCCTGGACCGGCGAGCCACTCCACGCGGAGGACTACCCGACCTGGCGCGCCGTGTTCGACCTGCTCTGGCGAACACGCGAGGGTGCACCGTTCGCGATCGTCCTCGACGAGTTCCAGTACCTTGCGAACGACGACGACGGCCTCGCCGACGTCGCATCGGCCCTCAACGCCACGTTCGAGAGGCGACCCTCGACGCGGCCGCTGGTCGTCGCGTTGAGCGGATCCGCCGTTGCAACCCTGGACGGGCTCGCAAGCGGCGGCGCGCCGCTCTACGGACGGCTGGCGCTCCACCTTCGCCTCGACCCGCTCGCCGCGTTCGACGCCGCCGCCTTCGTCCCCGACTGGACGCCTCGCGACCGGGTCTCCGGCTACGGCGTCTTCGGCGGCACTCCTGCGTTCTGGGCGCTCGTCGACCCCACTCTCGACCTGCGCACCAACGTCGCCGAGCTCGCCCTCGCGCGCGAGGGCCGCATTCGACTCCAACTCGAGACCCTGTTGGCGCAGGAGGAGGGCCTCGGCGACGTCGCTTCGTACCAGGGCATCGTCCGCGCGATCGCCTCAGGTGCCACGAGGCGCGCACGGATCGCCGACGCCACCGGCCTCAAGAACGACCACGCGCTCGTGCGCCGCCTCGAAACGCTCGTCCGGCTCGGTCACCTGGAGGAAGACCCGGCCGTCGAGGCGCCCTCCAACGCGCCGGTGCGGTACCGGATCGCCGACCCCGCGCTCCGCTTCCACCACACCTTCGTAACGCCGAACGCCTCGATGCTCGAGCGCAGCGATCCGCTCGCCGTCTACGACGAACGGGTCGCACCCCGCTTGGACACGTTCCTCGGCCCCACGTTCGAGCGCCTGGTCGCGCCCACGTACGAGCGGTTGCGGTCCGAGCTCGGGCTGCCGCTCGTGCGGACGTGGGGTCGTTGGGAAGGCCAGGACCGCGATCGAAGATCCATCGAGGTCGACGTCGTGGCCGAACTCGTGGACGGCCGTGTGCTGTCCGGCGCGGTGAAGTGGAACCGGACTCCGCTCTCCGCAGCGGTACTGTTCGACCACCTCGACGCCGTTCGTCGCGCCGCCCACGCCGGTCGTCGCTGGGCGCATGCCGCGCACGACGGACCGTTGCTGTTCTTGGCCGCCGGTGGGTACGAACCCGGCTTCCTCGCAGCGGCGACCGCACACGCCACGCCGGCTCTAGCCTGGACGCTGGAAGAGGTCTACGCCGCACCCACAGGCGACACCCCCGAGAAGCACCTCGCACGCCTCGGCGGAAGCGGGCCCGACCTCGAGGCCCCACGGCGCCGTCGCTCGTAACATCGCCCCCATGCCCCCCATCACCCTCGCCCTCCTCGGCGCCGGTGGGATCGGCGACCTGGTCGCCGACGCCCTCGAGCGCGGCCGGCTCCCCGGCGTGCGCGTGGTCGCGGTCGCCGGCTCGAGCGCCGCATCCCGCTCGGCCGCCGCGCTCGCCGAGCGCCTCGGCGCGCGGGCCGTCGCCCCCGAAGCCCTGCCCGACCTGCGCCCCGATTGGGTGCTCGAGGCCGCCGGCGCCGCCGCCGTGCGGGCGCACCTGCCGCCGCTGTGGCGCGCCGGGGTGGCGACGGTGGTCATGAGCTTGGGGGCCCTGCTCGACCCCGAGGTCGAAGCCGCGTGGGGTTCCGCCCGCGCCGCGGGCGTGCCCGTGGTGCTGCCGAGCGGCGGCATCGCGGGCCTCGACGCGGTGCGGGCGATGGCGGCCACCGGTGGGCTGCGGCGCGCGCGGATCACCACCACCAAGCCGCCCCGCGCGCTGCGCGGCGCGCCCTACCTCGGGGCAAACGGCATCGAACTCCCGGACGACCGCGCCGTGACCATCTTCGAGGGGAGCGCCCGCGAGGCGGCGGTGGGCTTCCCCGCCAACGTGAACGTGGCGGTCGCGCTGGCGCTCGCCGGACTGGGCCCCGACCGCACCGAGGTCGTCATCCACAGCGACCCGAGCGCCCGGTACAACCAGCAGCGCATCGAGGCCGAGGGGGACGAGGCGATCCTGGACCTGCGGATCCAGACCAAGCCGAGCCCCACCAACCCGCGGACCAGCTACCTGGCGGCGGCGAGCGCCGTGGCCTCCCTGCGGGAGGTTGCGCTGCGGGAGCTTCGTCGTGGCGGATGACCTAGCGCGAACCCGTCAGCTGGGCTCGCGAAGCCACCTGGCGTAGTACACCTCGCGCTGGATGGCGCGCAACCGGGCAGTGTCGTCGTACTGCCGCAGCGCCCACGCGAAGGCCGCCTCGGCGTCGTACCCCGGCGCCGCGTAGACGAGCCGGTTGGGACCGATCGCCTCCCAGCGCAGCACCGGATCCTCGCGGTCCAGCACGACCAGGTCGACGTCCTCGAAGCCGGCGCCGACCAGATCGGTAGCGGGCGAAGACGTCGTGCAGGCGCTTCAGCTCGTCGGCCGTCATGGGTCGAGCATAGGCGGCCGTGCCGCGGCCGCCGCGCAGGAACCCGGTACGCGCCGCAGCCCCATGCCCTACGCTTGGGGGCGATGCCGTCCGGCCCCTTCCCCGCCGACCTCACGCTCGCCTCCGGCCCGGTCACGCTCCGCCCGCTGACGCTCGACGACGTGCCGCGGCTGATGGACCTCGCCAACGCCACCCCCGAGGCCTTCGCGAACACCTTCACCCCGCGCACCGCCGACCAGGCCGCCGCCTACTTCGGCAAGGCCTTCGCCGAGCGCGCCGACGGGGTCGGCTTCCCCTTCGCGGTGGTGCGCGACGACGGCGAGGGCCCCCGGGTGGTGGGCACCACCCGCCTGCAGGAGTACGACGGCCACCACGCGCGCTGCGCGATCGGCTACACCTGGTACGCCCCCGTCCACCACCGCGACGGCACCAACCGGCGCTGCAAGGTGCTGCTGCTCGACCACGTCTTCGACGTCCTGGGGATCCGGCGGGTGCAGTTCACGATCGACGCGGGCAACGCGGCCTCGATCCGCTCGGTCGAGCGGCTCGGCGCGGTGCACGAGGGGACCCTGCGCCAGCACCGCCTCGCCGACGACGGCACGGTGCGCGACTCGGTGATCTACGCGATCCTGGCCGACGAGTGGCGGCGGACGCGGGCGGCGCTCGCGGTCGGCTGAAGCGGCCGCGCGGCGCCCCGGGGCGGGCGGTACGCTCGCTCATGGACCCCACGCTCCGCACCCGCCTCCACGCCCAGGTCGACGCCCAGCTCGAGACGGACGTCGCCCGCATCCAGCGCTGGGTGCGCCAACCGAGCGTCAGCTGGCACGACCACGGCGTGAAGGCCATGGCGGGGATCGTCGCCGAGGAGCTCGAGGACCTGGGCTGCCAGGGCGTCGAGGTGCTGGAGGGGCGCTACCAACCCGCGGTCTGGGGGCGGTTGGACGTGGGCGCGCCGGTCACCGTGCACGTCTACGGCATGTTCGACACCCGCACGGTCGACGCGCGCCATGGGGACCCGTTCAGCGGCGAGCTGGCCGCCCACGACGGCTACCCGCGGGTGCTGCGCGGGCGCGGCGCCACCGGCGCCAAGGGGCCCTTCGTCGCCTTCCTGAACGCGGTGCGCGCCACGCTGGCGGCCACCGGCACGCTCCCGATGAACCTCTGCTTCCTGACCGAGGGCGAGGAGATCATGGGGAGCCCCACCTACGCCGCGCACGTCGAGCGGCTGCGCCCGCAGATGGCCGACGTGGTCGCCAGCTTCAACCCGTCGCAGGCGCAGGCGGGGCCCGGCGCGGTGAGCGTGGGGCTGGGGCTCAAGGGGATGGTGGTGCTCGAGCTGACCGCCTCGGGCGAAGGCTGGCCGCACGCCCCCAAGCGCACCATCCACAGCTCCGCGGCGGGCTTGGTCGATTCGCCGCCCTTCCGCTTGGCGCAGGCGCTCGCGACGCTCACGCACCCCGATGGCAGCGGCTGCCGGGTGCCGGAGCTGGCGGCGCTGTGGGACCACCGCCAACCGCTCACGGCCGGCCGCGCCGAGGCGCTGCGGCGCCTGGCCGAGCGCTTCGACGGCCGCGACCCGCGCGACGCGCTGCCGCTGGGCGGCGTCGCGAACGTGGGCGCCCTGCGCGGCGGCGACCCGCTCGTCGACCTGCTCTACGGCCCCACCTTCAACGTCGCGGGGCTGCGCGCCGGCTTCCTGGGGCCGAA
>JAABSI010000137.1 GCA_011390455.1 Trueperaceae bacterium | reverse complement strand
GAAGTACACGGCGACGTCGGGCGACCCGAAGTCCTCTTCGCGACCTAGCTCGCGGGCGATCTCGTGCAGGACTTCGTCGCCCGGCGTGGCGTAGGGGACGGTGGTCGCACCGAGCATGCGGCGGGCCGTGGCGTAGTGCGGCTCGAGTTCCGATCGCCAGTCGCCCAGGTGCGCCCAGGAGGGCGCGCGGTAGAACGCGGGGTGCGGCTGGGGCAAGGCGTTGGCGTAACCGAGCGAGCCGCCGCCGACGCCCACGCCGTGGAACACCGTCACGTGACGCATGAACGACATCTGGAAGATCCCGCGCAGGCCGAAATGGGGCAGCCACAACCAACGTCGCAGGTCCCAGTTGGAGCGCGGGAAGTCCTCCGGCGCGAAGCGCCGGCCCTTCTCGAGCACGCAGACGCGGTAGCCCTTCTCGGCGAGCCGCAGCGCGGCGACGCTGCCGCCGAAGCCGGAGCCGATCACCACCCAGTCGAAGTGCGCCTCCACGCGGGCTTCAGTCGCGCAGGAAGACCAACGAGCCGGCGCGGTTGATGGGCACGTCGAAGGTCCCCGCGACGTCGACGGGGCCGAGGCCGGCCTCCGTGACCAGCCCGCTGGCGGCGAAGCTGCCCGCCAGGCGCGTGGGGGTGTCCGTGTCGATGGTCCAGGTCATCTCGCCGTGGTACCCGTGCTCCTCGTCGTCGCCGAACACCACGGTCGCGAACGTGCCGCCCTCGCCCTCGACGCTGTCCTCCGCCTCGAAGAGGACGATCGTGAAGGGGTTGGCCTCGTCCTCGACCTGGTAGAGGGAGACCATGACGACCTCGGCGCCGTCCTCGTCGACGCCGCGGATGCCGAACGAGAGGTTGGTCTCGTCCGGGTCGGCGTCGTCGGTGGTCGGCGTGCCGGCGAAGGTGCCGGTCACGGGCGCCGTGCCCGAGACCGTGGCCTCGTAGCTGCCGGTGAAGAGGTCGAGGCCGAAGTCCGGGCCGTAGCGCACGCGGCCCGCCCCGTACACGTCGGCGAAGAGTCCGGCGAACAGGTTCTCGAAGAGGCGGTCGACGATCCGCGTGGCGATCCTCTCGGCGACGGTGTCGACGGCGCGGTCGACGGTGCGGTCGATCGCCCGGTCGACGATGTTGACCGGCGAGGGGATGCAGGCCGCCAGCAGGCCGGCCAGCAGCACCATCGTCAGCACGAACGGCTTCACGGATCCCGCGAACATCTTCATGGTTCGACCTCGTCTCGGTGGCCGCTCGGCGCGCTCGCAGCGCGACGGAGCGGTTGCGTCCGGGGCGGCGAGATCGCGGCGGTCGGTAGAAGTTGCGTTTCCGGGGGTCAGGTTACGGTCCCTGGGGCTGCGTGTCAAAGAGGATGGCGGTACCCCGTCCCTCGACCGAGGCGCCTGGCGCACCAGACCATCGTGGGCGGGAGGATCGCATGGCCCACGCCGGTCCGAAGTCCACCTTCCGCCCCTTCCTCGTCCTCCTGGCCCTCGGCGCGGTCGGCGTCGTCGCGGCGCTGCCCGTGTCGCTCGCGCTTGTGCGCGACGTGTTCGCCTCGCTGCCCGATGCGCCCACGCTCTCACCGTCAGCGACGCTCGCCCTCGCGATCGTCAACCCCCTCGTCCTGGTCGCGGTCGCGACGTTGGCGGGGCTGGTGTTCGCGCCGCGCGTCGGCCTGCGCTCGCTCCTCGCGGAGGGGGCCGCCGGGCGTCCCTTCGACGCCCGCGCCTGGCGCGCCGCCCTCCCCGTCGCCCTAGCGGTCGGCGCGGCGGTGGGCGCGGTCCTGGTGGTGTTGGACGCGCTGACGGCCTCCCTGCTCGTCGGCGAGCTCGCGGGTCAGACGGTGACCGCCGACCGCTCGCTGGCGGTGACGGTCGCCGGGGTGCTCTACGGGGGCGTCACCGAGGAGATCATCCTGCGCTGGGGCCTGATGTCGTTGCTGGCGCGGGTGTTCGCGCGTGCCGCGCGCCTGCTGTCGCCGGCGGACGCCGGAGCGACCACGCCGCCGTGGGCCGCCATGATCGCGGCGATCGTGGTGTCGGCGCTCCTGTTCGGCCTGTCGCACCTGCCCGCGCTGGCGGCCCACGACGGCGCGTTCGGGAGCCCCGACGCGGTCGCCCTAATCCTTCAGCAGCGTGAGCAGCAGGACCGCCTCGCCCACGGCGGTGATCGGCTGGTGCTCGCCGGGCGCCATGCGCATCCAACCGCCGGGGCCGGCGACGGTCTCCTTGCCGTCCAGCACGAGCCGCACCTCGCCCGCGAGGACCTGCAGGATGAACGACTTGCTCGCGATCTGGTCCGCGATCTCCTGACCGTCGGCGCAGCCGAACAGCGTCACCTTGACGTGGTCGTCGTGGTGCAACAGCTCGCTGACGATCTGGCCGGCGGGCACGGGCGTGAGGCGATGGACGAGGTCCGAGTGGAACACGTACGGTTGATCGCTGATGTCTCGGTTCATCCTCCACTGTGGCACGCTGTTCGTGGAACCGGCGTGATGGGTGCTGGGCACCGACCGTGTGCGACGGCCTCGCGGAGCGACACCGCCGCCCGCTACGCCCGCTCGTCCGCCCCGAGCAGCCGCGGCAGGTCGCCCACGCGGCCCACGAGCGCGAACAGTGCCACGGCGACGGCGAAGAAGAGCACCGAGATCGCCGCCATCACCGGGCTGTAGCCGTAGCGCAGGCTGGCGAAGATCTTCACCGGCAGCGTCTCGAAGGTGAAACCGACGGTCATGTAGGCGATGATGTACTCGTTGAGCGACAGCACGAAGGCGAACACGAAGCCGGCGAGCAGGTAGGGCCGCACGTAGGGGAAGACGATCGTGCGGAACACGGTGCCGCCAGTGGCGCCCATCGTGCGGGCGGCCTCGACGAGCTGCGGGTTGAGGTTCTGCAGCCCGACCGTCAGCGTCGCGAGCGGCAGGGTGGTCAGGAACGCGCCGTGCGACAGCACGACCGTGTGGGGCTGCCCGTAGCTCTGCAACACGATCCACAGCGCCAGCGCCCCGAGCGCGGTGATCACGGGCGGCAACGCGAAGGGCGCCAGGCCCATCGCCATGACGGCCTTGGCGTAGCCGACGCGGTAGCGCCACATCACGTACGACAGGGGCAGCGCGATCGACACCGCGATCAGCGCGGCGAACGTCGCCACCAGCAGGCTGTTGATGGCCGGCCGGTACCAGCCCGGGTCGCTGAACGCGGTGCCGTACCAACGCAGCGAGAAGCCCTCGGGCGGGAAGAAGAGCACCTGACGTGGGTTGAGGCTCACGCCCGCCACGACCACCAGCGGCGCGAGCAGGTACGCGACCACCAGCGCGAACATCGCGCGGCGCAGCCAGCGGCTCATCGGGCGCGCCTCGGGAGCGCGAGGCGCGGCCAGCGACCCGCGCCGAGCGCCACGATGGCGACCGCGATCAGCGAGCTGACCACCAGCAGCACGATCGCCAGGGAGGCCGCGAGCGGCAGGTGGTTCTTCATGATCGCCTGGTCGGTGATCTGCACGGGCATCGTCCACTGCGCCGGGCGCCCGAGCGTTTGCGGGATCACGTAGGCGCCGAGGACGAAGATGAACACCAGCGCGCCGGTGGCGGCCACGGCCCGGCGCACCAGCGGCAACACGACCGTCACGAACCCGGCGAGCGGCGTCGCGCCCATCGTGCCGGCGGCCTCGGGCAGCTCTTGGTCGAGGCGGGAGAAGGTGGGGTAGAGCGACAGGACCGCCAGCGGCAGCGCGATGAACACGTAGGCGAGCAGCACCGCCGGGAGCCCGGGGCTCCACGACGCAGGCGCGTCCATCACGCCGATCGCGACCAGCAGGTTGGAGACGCCCGAGGTGCGCGACAGCAGCAGCGACCAGGCGAAGGCGACGATGACCTCGGAGAGCGACAGCGACGCCAGCACCAGCACCAGGTAGGGCACCTGCCGCGCGCGCGGCCGGCGCGTCAGGAGGAAGGTGAACGGCACCGCCAGCAGCAGCGTCACGAGCGTCGCGGCCAGGGCCAGCACGACGGAGACGGTCAGGCGCTCGAGGTGGAAGGCGTCCAGCGCGCGGGCGTAGTTGTCGGTGACGAACGCGACCTCGAAGAAGCCCGCCTGGATGCGGCGGAAGAACCCCAGCGCCGCGATGATGCCGAGCGGGACCAGGAACAGCACCGTCAGCGCGGCGGTCGGCCAGGCCAGCAGCACGTGCGGCCAGGGGCCGTCGTCGCGCCCGGGGCGGGCGGCCGGTGCGCTCATGCCGCCAGCGCCACGAGCCCGGCGTCGGGGAGTTCCACCCACACCTCGTCGCCCTCGGCGAAGCCACCGCGGCCGCTCACCACCAGTTCCTGCTCGTGGACTCGGACGCGGGTCTCGACCGCGCGGCCGAGGTCGCGGACCATGGAGACGGTGCCGCGCAGCGCGGGTCCGGCCGGCGCCTGCGCGCGGAGCCGCAGCATCTCGGGGCGGGCGGCCACCGTGACGTCGCTGCCGACCGGCGGCACGGGCAGGTCGCGGGCGACGGTCGCACGCACGCCGGCCACCTCCACCGCGTCGGACGCCACCACGCGGGCGGGGAGGAAGTTGTTGCGGCCGACGAAGTTCGCGACGAAGCGGTTGACCGGCCGGCGGTAGATCTCCAGCGGGGGGCCCACTTGCTGCACGCGGTTGTCGCCCATGACCACCACCAGGTCCGCCATCGCCATGGCCTCCTCCTGGTCGTGCGTGACGATGATCGTGGTGATGCCCACGCGCCGCTGCAGCCGCCGCAGCTCCACCTGCATGCCCTCGCGCAGCTTGGCGTCGAGCGCCGAGAGCGGCTCGTCGAGCAGGAAGAGCGCGGGGTCGAGCGCAAGGGCCCGCGCCATCGCGACCCGCTGGCGCATGCCGCCCGAGAGCTCGGCGATGCGCTTGTCGGCCACGTCGGGGAGTTGCACGAGCTCGAGCAGCTCCTGGGCGCGCGAGAGGCGCTCGCGCCGCTTGACGCCGCGGATGCGCAGGCCGTAGGCGACGTTCTCGGCCACCGTCAGGTGCGGGAACAGCGCGTAGGACTGGAACACCATGCCGACGTCGCGGCGGTGCACCGGGACGCGGGTGAGGTCGCGGTCGCCGAGCAGCAGGTGACCGGTCGTGGGCGTCTCGAGGCCCGCGATGACGCGCAGGAGCGTGGTCTTGCCGCAACCGGAGGGCCCGACGAAGCACACCAGCGAACCGCCCGGTAGTCGCAGGTCGACGCCGTCCAGGGCCACGGTGGCGCCGAAGCGCTTGCCGAGGCCCTGGATGACGAGGTCGGGACGCGCTGCGCTCACGCCGGGCGCGGCCGGCGTGGCTCCCGTGGCGGCGTGGTCCGTACGGCCCTCAGCGCGTGACGCGCTCGGCCCAGACCTGGTTGAGCCAGTCGCCGCGCTCCAGGTACATGTCGTAGCGCGGCACGATGGGCGTGCCGGCGTCGCTCACCGCGGCGAACTCCTCGTCGGAGAGGGACAGGAACTCGCGCTCGACGGTCGGCGCGGTGCCGATCATGCGGGCCACCAGGTCCTGGATCTCGGGCTGGGAGAACCAGTCGATGAACACGTGCGCCTCGTCGACCAGCGACGATGCGCGCGACACGGCCCAGGAGCCGGAGTCGAGCACGCCGCCCTCCGCCGGGAAGGTCGAGTGGACCGGGAAGCCCTCGGCGGCGGCGATGCCGGTGACGTCGTGGTAGTACTGCCCCATCGGGATCTCGCCCGACTGGAGCGCCTGCTGGAACTGGCCCTCGTCGCGGTACCACAGCTGCACGTTGGGCTGCAGCTCGGCGAGCTTGTCGACCACCTGCAGGATGCCCTCCTCCGTGTCGAGGATGTCGGTGCCGCCGAAGAAGGTGGTCGCGGTGATCTCCAGCAGGAACGCGTTCTCGGGCAGCGCCAGCAGGCCGAGCGAGTTGCGGTGGTCGCCCCACATCTCGGCCCAGCTCGTTGGCGCGTCGGGGTAGACGTCGGTGTTGGTGACGAGCGTGACGTACCACGACACGG
>JAABSI010000136.1 GCA_011390455.1 Trueperaceae bacterium | reverse complement strand
GACCAAGCGCGTCGTCGCCCACGAGCGGCTCGCCGGGGCGGAGCGGCGCTCGGACGCGTGATCGAGGGGCTTTTCCCCGGCGCCGGCCGGGGCGCCGCCGGTGGCTTGCGACCCGGCGCCACCCGCGGCCTGGTTTCGGGCACGATCCCCTTCTCGTCGGTCGACGGCCCGGGGAACCGCTTCGTCGCCTTCCTGCAGGGCTGCAACTTCGACTGCATCGCCTGCCACAACCCCTACACGATCCACGTGTGCCACCACTGCGGCGAGTGCGTCGACGCCTGCGCCAGCGGCGCGCTGACCTTCGACGGCGCCGAGGTCTCGTGGGACGCGGACGCCTGCACCGGCTGTGACGACTGCGTCCGGGCGTGCCGCTTCGACAGCACGCCCAAGGCGCGCACGCTGTCGGTCGACGAGCTCGTCGAGGCGGTGCGCGGGCCGGCGCCCTTCCTCTCCGGCGTGACCGTGTCGGGCGGCGAGGCGACGCTGCAGGCGGGGTTCGTGCGCGACTTCTTCGCCACGCTGAAGGCCGACGCGCGGCTGGGTCGCCTCACCTGCTTCGTCGACAGCAACGGCGCCGCGCCCGCCGAGGTGTGGGACGACCTCGACCCCGTGATGGACGGCGCGATGATCGACCTCAAGGCGTTCGACGACGACGTGCACCGGCGGATGACGGCGCAGCCCAACGCGCCCGTCCTGCGCTCGATCGAGCAGCTCGCGGCGCGCGGCAAGCTGCACGAGGTGCGGCTGCTGCTGCTGCCGGGCGTCAACGACGCGCCCGAACAGCTCGCCCGCACGGCGGCGTGGCTGCGCGGCGTCGACCCCGACATGCGGGTCAAGGTGATCGGCTTCCGCTGCCACGGCGTGCGCCCGATCGCCGGCGACGTGCCGGAGCCGACGGCGGAGGCGATGGCGGGCTACGCCGAGGTGCTGCGAGGCGAGGGGCTCGAGCGTCTCGTCCTGGTGTGACGGCGGGCGGCGCCGGAGGATCCCGGCGCCGCCCGCGCGAACGTGGCACGCTGGCCGCCCGCTACTCGTAACGCAGCGCCTCGATCGGGTGCAAGCGCGCGGCACGGCTGGCCGGGTAGATCCCGGCGGCGATGCCGACCACGACGCCGATGACGATGGCGGCGACGATCCACCCCCACGGCATGGCCGCGCTCAGGCCCAGCGCCCGGGCACCGATCCAGCCGCCGGCGAGGCCGAGGGCGGTCCCGATGACCGCGCCGATCAGGCCGTGGATGACCGCCTCGATCAGGAACAGCGACAGGATCGTGCGGCTCTGGCCGCCGATCGCCTTCATGATGCCGATCTCGCGGGTGCGTTCGGTGACGCTGACGAGCATGATGTTGGCGATCCCGATCGAGCCGACCAGCAGGGCGATCAGGGCGATGCCGGTCACGAAGCCGGTCAGCAGGCCGAGGACGTCGTTGACCTCGTCGAGCACCTGCGAGTTGGTCGCCAGCAGGAAGCCCTGCCCGGCGGGAATCAGGTGCCGCGCGTCCGACGCCTCGTCGAGGTAGGCGCCGATCGCCAGCTGCGCGTCGGCGACCCCTTCGGTGGTGGCGATCGTCACGGCGACCTGCGAGAAGGTGCGGACACCGTCGCCGCCGCTCGGCAGCGCGACGGTGCCGGTGACGAACGGGTCGACGGGGACGTACACGCCGGATCCGCTGGCGAGCGCGGCCGCGAGGCCGTCGCTGGCAGCCAGGATCCCGACGACCTCGAGGTCGCGCTGCTGGCCGTCGAACAGGCGCACGCCGAGCGTGTCGCCGACGCCGATGGCGCCGCCGAGCAGAGCCACCGTGGCCTCGCTGATCACGGCCTCGGAGGCGCCGGGCGCGAAGGGGCGGCCGTCGGCGATGTCCGCGAGCGCGGCGCTGTCGGCGGTGGTCGCGGTCAGGCTGGAGAGGGCGACGGTGCGGTCGTCGATGGTGACCGAGGCGATCGGGACGCTGGTCAGTGGGGCCACGCTCTCGACCCCGTCGATGGCCGCGATCGCGGCGACGTCCCGCTCGCTGAACACGCTGAGGGTGGCGCGCGACCGCTCCGGCCCGTTGCCCGGCCCGAAGCCCTCGGTCGAGCCCGCGGTGACGTCGATCGTGCGGGTCGACGGGGTGCCGAAGCTGTCGGAGACGCTGGCCTGAACGCTGGCGCCCATCGTGAC
Organism: Trueperaceae bacterium; assembly: GCA_011390455.1. Next base: position 3,839 of record JAABSI010000136.1, on the reverse strand, counting down.
GAGCGCGATCACCGCGGCGATGCCGATGACGATGCCGAGGGCGGTCAGGGCCGAGCGCAGGCGGTTGTCCTTGACGGCCTGCCAGGCGATGGCGAAGCTCTGGGTGAGGCTCATGCGAGCACCTCTGCGGCGTGGCGTCTGGCGGCGGGATCTCGCCGGCCGCCGTGGGCCACGGGTGGTGGGGTGGCTGCGGTCAGGGCCTCGATCTCCTGGATGCGACCGTCCTCCATGTGGACGATGCGCTCCGCCCGCTCGGCGACGCGGCGCTCGTGGGTGACGAGCATGATCGTGTAGCCCTGGGCGTGCAGCTCGGCGAACAGCCGCAGCACTTCCTCGCCGGTCCGAGAGTCGAGGTTGCCGGTCGGCTCGTCCGCGAGCAGCAGCGTCGGCTCGTTGGCGAGCGCGCGAGCGATCGCCACCCTCTGGCGCTCGCCGCCCGAGAGCTGGTTCGGCTTGTGGTGCAACCGATCGCTCATGCCCATCCGTGCGAGGAGCTCCTCCGCGCGCCGCAGGCGCTCGCGCGCCGCCACGCCCTGGAACTGCATCGGCAGGGTGACGTTGCCGAGGACGGTCAGCTTGGGCATCAGGTTGAACGACTGGAACACGAATCCGATCTCCTTGCCGCGCAGCCGGGTGCGCTCCTCGTCGGCGAGGCCCTCGACGTCACGCCCGTTCACCGTCAACCGGCCGCTGGTGGGCGCGTCGAGCAGGCCGATCAGCTGCATCAGGGTGGACTTGCCGGAGCCGCTGGGGCCCATGACGGCGGTGAAGGAGCCGTGGGGGACGTTCAGGCTGACGCCGTCGACGGCGTGCACGGTCGTGCCGATGGTGTAGGTCTTGGTCAGGCGTTCGACCTCGATCGCGTGGGGCGCGGGGGCGCTGGTGGGGTTCATCGCGTTCCTCCTGAGGTGCATCGTCCGTCCGGGGTGTGGAGCCGCCGCGGAGGCCACGTGAACCCCGTGCCGGCGTCGGCCCCAGCGCCCGTCGCTCCATTCCGCCCGCGTCGCCCCGTCCGCGGCCGCCAGCGCGTAGATTGGCGCCATGGCACTGGTGCTGGTCGTCGAGGACGAGCTCGAGATCGCCGAGGTGCTCGAGGGTTACCTGCGGCGCGCGGGGCACCGCACCGAGCGCGCGGCCGACGGGCACGCCGCGGTCGCGCTCTACCGCGCCGCACGGCCCGACCTGGTGCTGCTCGACATCAACCTGCCCGGCATCGACGGGCTCGAGGTGCTGCGCCTCATCCGCGCGGACGGCGCCACGCCCGTCATCTGCCTGACCGCCCGCAGCGAGGAGATCGACACCGTCGTCGGGCTCGAGCTCGGCGCCGACGACTACGTGACCAAGCCCTTCAGCCCGCGCGAGGTGATGGCGCGCGTCAAGGCGGTCCTGCGGCGCGGCGAGGGCGAGCGCAGCGACGAACGCGTGGTGCGCGTGGGCGCGCTCGAGGTCGACCCGGCGCGTCTGAGCGCCGACCTGGCGGGCCGTCCGATCCCGTTGACCGTCACCGAGTTCCGCCTGTTGCACCGCCTGGCGGCCCATCCCGGTCGCGTCTTCGGGCGCGACGAGCTGCTGGAGGTGGCGCTCCCCGACAGCGATGCCCTCGAGCGCGTCATCGACACGCACCTCAAGAACCTGCGGCGCAAGCTTGGCGAGGCCGGCGGCGCCGGCCTCATCGAGACCGTCCGCGGCGCGGGCTACCGGCTGCGGGCGCCGTGAACCGCCTGGCGGTCCGCCTCGCCCTGGCGATGGCCGGCGTGGTCGCGATCGCGATCGTGCTGGTCGTCGCGGCGCAGTTCGTGCTGCTGCGCCAGCAGTACGCCGCGCTGCCCGAGGCGGTGCGCAGCGAGGTGGACGCGATCGTGACGCAGCATCGGGTGCCCGACGAGCAGCGGCGCGCGCGCTTGGAGCGGGCGTTCCTCGCCTGGCTCGAGGACCCGGTGGCGCGCACGGCCGTCGTGGAGGCCCTGTTGGCGACGCGGCGGCCGGGAGCGCAGGTCGGCTTCCTGCTGGCCGCGTTGGCGGCGACCGCCATCGCCGTGGTCGTCGGCATCTTGGTCGCCGGGCGGATCGCGCGCCCGATCGCGGCCGTCGCGCGCGCGGCGGAGCGGGTGACGGCCGGCGACCTGGCTGCTCGCGCCGCCCCCGAGGCCGTGCGCGCGACGGGTGGTCGCCCGCGCCGCGCCGCCGACGAGGTCGAGCTGTTGGCGGCCGGCTTCGACGACATGGCCCGGAGCCTCGAGCGGCTCGAGCGCGAACGCAAGGCCCTGATCGCCGACGTCGCCCACGAGCTGCGCACGCCGCTCGCCGTCCTGCAGGGTCGCCTGGAGGCCATGATCGACGGCGTGCTGTCGGTCGACGCGGCCGAGCTCGAGCGACTGCACCGGCAGACCGGCCAACTGACGCGGTTGGTGGAGGACCTACGCGTTCTGTCGCTGGCGGACGCCGATCGCCTGGTGCTGCGGCTCGAGGACGTCGACCTCGTTCCCTGGGGCCGCGAGGTGGTCGCCGGCTTCGAGGCGTTGGCCGCGGAGCGGGGCGTGCGCGTGACGTTCGCGGCCGAGTCCGACGCGATGGTCGTGACGGCGGACCCGCTGCGACTGTCGCAGGTGCTGTCGAACCTGCTCGACAACGCCATCGGGGTGACGCCCGCGGGTGGCGCGGTGGAGGTCGAGCTCGGCTTCACCGGCGACGGCGTGCGGATCGTCGTGCGCGATGGCGGTCCCGGGTTGTCGCCCGACGCGCTCGAGCGGGTCTTCGAGCGCTTCTACCGGTCGCCGGCCGCGCAGCCGATGCGGTCGGGCGGCAGCGGGCTCGGGTTGGCGATCGTCCGCAGCCTGGTCGAGGCGCACGGTGGCCGCGTGGCGGCGTCGAACCGCGCCCGCGGCGGGGCGCGCGTCGAGGTGTCGCTGCCGACGGATCTTGGGAGACGCGCTGGCTGAGCCGCCGGCCGGGGCGTGCGACGCGTGGCTCGCAGGCGGTCAATCGACCAGGGCCCGCTGCGCCGCCTCCACGACGGCCTTGACCGTGATGCCGTACTTCCGCAGCAGCGCGTCCGGGGAACCGGACTCGCCGAAGGTGTCGCGAATGCCCACCATCTCGACGCGCGTCGGGCGCGTGCGCGAGAGGTGCTCGGCCACCGCCCCGCCAAGCCCGCCGACGATCGTGTGCTGCTCGACGGTGAGGATCGGGCTGGGCACACGGCCCAGGCGCAGGTACATGCGCCTCTTCGACGAGGCGCGCCGGCAGGTCGGGGTGCGCTACCCCCACGACGGGGGGTAGGTCGGCTGACCAGGCCGCCGCCGAGGCCTCAGGCGTAGAGCGGGTTCGACAGGGCCACCACCCAGGGGTGCGCGAACACCTCGTCGAGGGTGATCCCGAACGGGAGCGGCCGCGCCGCCGACCAGGCGGCCAACTCCGCCCGTCGTGCGGCGAGACCCACGTCCGCGACGACCTCGGCGCGCAGGAACGGGCCGTCGGGCCGCCACACGTACACGTCCTCGAACGCCTCGCCCACGACCGGCACCTCGCGCAGCACCCCCTGGGCACCCACCCAGCGCAGCCGTTCGCCGACGGCGCCGCGGACCGACGCCGTCACCCGGTGCTCGGCGGCGGCGGGCAGGCGGCCACCCATCGGTACCGGCCCCGAACGAATCGCGAGCAGTGGTCCGCGCGGCCCCTCCGACACCGTTGCGCGGCCGTCGCGAAGGGAACGCAGCGCCTCGGGGACGCCCAGGCGAGGGAGCTGTAGCCAGGTGGTGGGGCTGCCCACCCGCAGCGCCTCCGGGTCGCGCTCGGGTCCTGCCGGTTGGTGACGGTCGCTGCCGCCTACCAGCGTCAGC
>JAABSI010000135.1 GCA_011390455.1 Trueperaceae bacterium | reverse complement strand
GGTCGCGCCGTTCCTGACGCCGCTGGTGGTCGACGTGCGGCCCGGCCCGGGTTCGGCGAACGTGTACTTCTATCAGTCGAAGGGGGGGCAGCTCGTGTTCTGCCTCACCCCCTCCCCGCCCATCTGGGGCGACGACCTGCGCGAGACCAGCGTCTTCCTGCCGCAGGTCGCGAAGCGACTGGTGGCGCTCATGCCGCGGCTTCGCCACCTGCGCGTGCGGCGCACCTGGCGCGGCATCTACCCCATGACCCCGGATGGCTCGCCGCTGGTCGGCTGGTCCGAGCGGGCAGAGGGCCTGCTGCACGCGGCCGGCATGTGCGGCCAGGGCTTCATGCTCGGCCCCGGCGTCGGCTCGCTGGTGGCGCGGATGGTCCGGCGGGAGGCGACGGCCGACGATGCGGAGACGCTCGCCGCCTGGGCGCCGCGGCGGGCGTTCGTGGGGCAGGAGGCGCTGCGGTAGCCGGATCGCGCATGCGGGGCGTGAGCTTGCGTGTCCGGGCATGTGAGGACGCGCGCTGGACGCGGCATGAACTCGCTCGGCCGCGACGGCGTACCCCCTTCAGGTTCGCGTCAGGTTCGTTGGCTACGCTGCCGGCATCGGCGGGGTCCTTGCCCTGCCCCGAAGGAGCGTGATGGCTGATGCGGATCTTCGCACTTCTTTCTTTGGTGGCCCTGCTGGTCGGCGGCTGCGCCGGGCTCAACGACGGCGCGGCGGGCACGAATCGGGTGACGGTGTTGCTCACGGGCAGCGCCGCGCCGTCGGTCTCGGTCGCCGCCCAGCCCGAGGGCCCCACCCCAGACGCGCTGCACGTGACGTTCGGGCGCGTCGACCTGGTCCCCGCGGAAGAGACGGGTGGCGGCGTCATCACCGTGTACGACGGTGACCCCGTCACGTACGACGTTCTCTCGCTGACCGACGGCACCACCGCGGAACTGGGTCAGGCCGTAGACGTGCCGCCCGGCACCTACGACCAGGTGCGCTTCATCGTCGAGAGGGCGACGCTGTCGTTCTGCGACGACGTGGATCCGGACTCTTGCGAGGTGTTCGACGTCTTCGTCCCCAGCGGTGCCCAGACGGGGATCAAGGTGAACGTCCAGCCGCCGCTGATCCTGGCCGACGGCGCGAACCAGACGCTCATCGTCGACTTCGACGTCGAGCGCGCGATCGTCGAGACCCCGCCCGGCAGCGGCAACTACCTGCTGAAGCCGACGGCGCTGCGGGTGATCTCCGAGGCCGGCGCCTTCGAGGGACGGGTCCAGGACGTTGAGCAGATCGGGCTCGAGGGTGTGAGCGTCGAGGTCTACCCGGCCGGGTTGACCGAGGCCGAGCGCAACGAAGGCAACCTCGTCGTCGCGACGAGTTCCGACGGCGACGGATACTTCGCGTTCATCGCCCTGCTCGCGGGCCCGTACGACCTGTCCTTCAGCCTCGATGGTTACCAGAGTGCCTCCGTCGAGGACGTCGAGGTCGTGGTCGGCGAGACGACGTCGCCGGGACCGGTCACCCTGGAGCAGACGGTCACCGACTGAAGCCGTCGTTTCGTCGCGCTCCCGGTGACCCCTACCGCACGCTGATCGGCACGCTCGCCAGCGTCCGGTCGCCCACGCCGGTCACGTAGCGGACCTCGTACGCGCCCGGTTCGTCCGGGGCGGTGAGGGCGGCCGGGCTGCCGTCGCGCGTGTACTGGTAGCTCCGGTAGGCGCCCTCGCGGGCGCCCGCCTCGACGATGGTGACGTAGTCCCGCGGGTTGTCGGGTCCCTCCCAGGTGACCTCGAAGCGTTCGCCGGCGTCGACGCTCGCGGGCGCGGCGAGGCTGGCGCTGACCGCGGTGACGGTGACGGGCACGCTCGCGAGCGTGTTCTCTTCCCGGCCGGTGACGTAGCGGACCTCGTAGGCGCCCGGCTCGGCGGGCGCCGAGAGCGTGGCGGGGCTGCCGTCGCGGGTGTACTGGTAGCTGGTGTACGCGCCCTCGCGGGCGCCTGCCTCGACGATGGTGAGGTAGTCGCGGTCGTTGTCGGGGCCGGTCCACGCCACGCTGAACTCGCTGCCCGCGGGGATCTCGGGGGCGACCGTCACGGTGGCGCCGACGGCGATGACGGTGATGGGCGCGCTCGCGAGGGTCCGGTCGCCTTGGCCGGTCACGTACCGCACCTCGTACGCGCCGGGTTCGTCGGGGGCGGTGAGGGTGACGGGGCTGCCGTCGCGCGTGTACTGGTAGCTGTCGTAGCTTCCCTCGCGGGCGTCCTCTGGGACGATCGTGAGGTAGTCGCGGTCGTTGTCGGGCCCAATCCACTCGACGGCGAACTGGCCGCCGGCGCCGACGCTCTCGGGCGCGCCGAGGCTGGCCGTGACGGCGGTGACCGTGATGGGCGTGCTGGCGAGCGTGGCGTCGCTGCGGCCGGTGACGTAGCGGATCTCGTAGGCGCCCGGTTCGATGGGGGCCGTGAGGGTGGCCGGGCTGCCGTCGCGGGTGTACTGGTAGCTGGTGTACGCGCCCTCGCGGGCGTCGACCTCGACGATGGTGAGGTAGTCGCGGTCGTTGTCGGGGCCGGTCCACTCCACGTTGAACCCGCTGCCCGCGGGGACCTCGTCGGGTCCGTCGAGGGTCGCGGTGGCGGCACGCGACGCGAAGGTGGGGCTGCGTCCGATCACCCGGGTCCCGCCCTCGGGGAGGGCGAGGTGGTAACGGACCTCGAGCGTTCCGGGCTCGTCCGGGACGCGCAGGTCGACGCTGCCAGCGGATCCGGACGCGTAGCTCCATTCGAGGTAGACCTCGTCGCCCGCGTCCGCCGGGGCGACGGCGAGCCAGCCGCTGCGCTCTCCGGAAGGGGCGCCGTCGAAGCGCGCGGTCACCGTCGAACCCGCCACCGGGTCGGTCGGCTCGACCTCGATGGTCACCTCGGCCTCCGGTTCGAGCTCGAACGCGAACGCGTTGTCCGCCTCGGGCGCGACGACGAGTCCGGACACGACCAGGGCGGAGGTCGCGAACGCGTCCGCGAGCTCCGCGCGGTAGCTGCCGGGCGCCAGATCGGCGACGAACTCGCCGTCGCTTCCCGCCGCGAAGCGCTTGGATGCCCCGGACACGGGATCGACGAACTCGACGGTGGCGCCGTCGGTCACGGGTTCGCCGCGTCGCGTCAGCGTGACCGTCACGGGAAGATCGGCGGCGACCGGCATGACGTCGACGGCGCGGCCCAGCGCCGCGGCCAACTCCTCGACGCTGCGGGCGTTCTCGAACGTGCCCAGCCCCTCGAAGCTGCGGATGGCGAGGTCGTCGAGGTCGAAGCCGATGATGCGCAGATCGACCTCGAGGCCGGCGGCGGTGAGGTCCTCGACCGCGGCCCGCACGTCGCCGCCGCACGACTCGATGCCGTCCGTGACGAGGACGACGATGGCGCGCCCGTCGGCGTCTCGGAGGTCGTCGAGGGCCAGCTCGAGGGAGTACGCGATCGGCGTCGCGCCCTTTGCCTGGGTCCCGCGGACGGCGCCCAGCAGCCGATCGCGGTCGAAACCGTCGGCCGGCACGACGAGCTCGCTGTCCTCGCAGGCACCCTCGTCGCGCGCCGCCACCCGCGCGCCGTAGACGCGCAGGCCGACGTGGAGGTCGGGCGCCGCGGGGAGGCGGCTCACGAAGCCGGAAACGGCGTCTTTGGCGGCCGTGATGCGGTACTGGCCGTCGGCGAGCCTGTTGAACATCGAGCCCGAGGCGTCCAGGACGAGAAGGACGTGGGTCGGCCCCCCTTGCGCCCAGGCGATGGCGCCTGCGGGGACGAGCAGCAGCGTCGCGATGATGGCGGCGGAGCGCAGCGTTCTCAGCATCGGGTTCCTCCTCGGTGCTTCGGGTTTCGACCTTATGGGCCAGCACGATCGTTTCGGCCATGGTAGCAGCGGTCGGGCGCCGATCGGGTCTACACTGAGGCGACGGCCGCGGAGGTCAGCCGGACGCGCGCGTGAGGCGCAGCGATCGGTCGCAACCCGGCCACGCACGTCGGCCCTTCGCCCCGTCGCGGGGCCCGCGGAGCCCGCGGACCCGAATGGAGGGCCTCATGTGTTGGATCCCGTTGACGCTGGGCGTGTTGATGATCGGTGGCGGCGCCTTCCTGATCGTGCGGTTCTTCGTCGGCCACGGTAGCGCCCGACCCGAGGTCGCCACGATGGGTCGCACGGAGAGCATGATCGTCGGCGCGCTGCTCGCCTCGGTCGGCTTCCTCATGCTCGTCCTCGGCATCACGGGCGTGATCTGCCAAGGTCTCGGGATCGGCTGACGCCGACCAGGGTCCTCCCCCGTCTTGGCGCCCGCGACCCACGCGGGCACGAGAGGAGGCCTCATGTGCTGGATTCCCTTGCTGCTCGGTGTCCTGATGACCGCCGGCGGCGCCTTGCTGATCTTTCGGTTCTTCTCCGGTCACGGTCGGGAGCGCCCCGAGGTCGCCACGCCGCGTCGCACGGAGAGCATGATCGTCGGCGTCATCCTCACGTCCGTGGGCTTCCTGGTGCTGCTCCTCGGCATCTTCGGCGTGATGTCCGACTGCTTCGGTTTGGGGTGACCACGACCGGCTGCCACCGGGGGACACGGGAACGATCGTCGGGTCGGGCGTTCTCGGCCGTCAGGACCGGCTCGTGAGCCGCAGGCCGACGATCGAGACGAGCAACAGCAGCAGGAAGCCCGCCCGAGCCGGCGTCAGCGGCTCCTGGAACAGCACGACCCCCAACGCCGCGGCGCCCAGGGCGCCGATGCCGACCCACACGGCGTAGGCGGTGCCGATCGGCAGCACGCGCACGGCGAGCGCCAGCAGCACCATGCTGACGGCCAGGGCCGCGATGGTGAACGCGCTGGGCCATGGGCGCGTGAAGCCATCGGCGTACTTCAGCCCGATCGCCCAGGCCGTCTCGAACAGTCCCGCGACGACGAGCACCAGCCAGGCGGCGGCGTGGGTCACGGTCGCACCACCTGGAACATCCCCAACAGCGCCTCGTGCTCGACGAAGCCATGCCGCTCGTAGAAGGGGGCGGTGCCCGTGGCGGCGAAGACGCCGATGAAGGCGCGCTCCGGAGCCTGCGCATGGATCCGTGCCACGAGCCGGCCGACGATCGCGTCGCCGATCCCGCGCTTCTGCCGGTCCGGGTGCACGACGACGTCCTGGACGTAGTGGTAGATCGCGCCATCGCCCACCACCCGGCCCATGCCCACGGTGCGGCCGCCCTGCGTGGCGACGACGCCGAGGAGCGATCGCTCCAGCGACGCGGGTGCCGCGTCGAAGTTCATCACCGGCGCCCAGCCGACCGCGGTGCACAGGTCGCGGTACTCGTCGATCGACGGCAGGCGGTCGTGGAGGACGATGTCGGGGCGCATGGGAACCTCCCGTGGGGCGCGGCTGCGCGTTGCGACCAGGTTACCGCCGGCGCGAGCGGTGGGACGGTGTCAACGGCCGGGCCGAATGCCTCTGGAAGTCGGCGGCAAGCGGGTGTACCCGTGGGGCGTCGATCGGTCCAGCGGCGGGTCGTGCCGGGTCGCGGAACGCGGGCGCGGTGGCGTCGGTCGTCGGCGGATTGGGGTGCCACGTGCCACGACGCGTCCTCGCCCTCACCGTCCTGCTGTTCGCTGGCCTCGCGTGGGCCCAGCCCTGGGCGCTGCTGCCCGCCACCGGCGAGCGTGTCGTGCTCGGCGGCCTGCAGCCGGGCGACGTCTACCAGTTGCGCGTCAGCGGCTGGATGTCGTTCGGCACCTGGTGGCAGAACGGCCGCCCGCTCCTCGACGACGCGTGCTTCGAGTTCGCGGCCAAGGGCTTCCCGGATCCGCTGCCGGTGGTCGCGAACGACTACGGCCTGTCCCTGTGCGACGGCGGCTACAGCGACGACCACGTGTACGTCTCACCGGCCTTCGTGGCCCCGACCCCGCAGGTGACGCTGTGGGTGGTCGACACGGACTACCGCGACAACGCCGGTAGCGTCCTCGTGGAGGCGCTGTGGCTGCAGGCCGGTGGTGGCACGTCGGGGGGCGGGACGGC
>JAABSI010000134.1 GCA_011390455.1 Trueperaceae bacterium | reverse complement strand
CGGAGCCGACGCCCGCGTCGGCGACGATCGTCGTCCACAGCACCGGGAGCCCGGCCGTGCACGGGAGCTCGACGAGCGTCACCCCGAGCGCCATCCCGCCGGTGGCGGCCAGCGTCGCGGGCAGCGAGGCGCGAGCGTTCATCACGCCGCGGATGCGCTTGTAGATCCCAGGCTTCTGGGCATCGTCGATCGTGAGGCTGAACCCCTGCTTGTAGGCCACGTAGTCCTTGAGGTTGACCAGCGCGAAGGCGAGCGCGATGCCCGCGACCAGCACGCGGATCCAGCCGAGGAACGAGACGTACGAGAAGATACTGAACAGACCGGCGATGAATAGGCCGTACACCGCCGACGTGACGATCAAGAAGGTGAGGCCCACCAACAGCACCCGCCGGCGCGACTTGGTGTTGATGACGACCGCGAGCAGGAGCGCGAGCACCCAGAGCGAACAGGGGTTGAAGCCGTCGACGAAGGCGATCAGCGCGGTGGAGAGCCACAGCGCCCGACTGGCGACGTCGATGGACCCGATGAGGGGGACGTCGATCACCGCGGCCCCGGTGGAGCCCGCGGGCGGAGGCGGCGGGGAGGGTGCCGGGGTCGGCACGAACTGCTCGCGCAGCTCCGGGTCGACCCGGTCGACCGGGTCGGGCGCCGCGTAGGCCTCGTAGCGAGCGACCGCGTCGCGCATCTGGCGGCCGTAGGCGTCGGTGTAGCCGACCCACACCTCATCGCCGATGAAGGTCATCGGCACGCCGGTCACCGGGCGCCCGAAGGCCGCCGCCATGGCCTCCATCAACGGCCGGTTCGCAGGCACGTTGTAGACCTCGTACTCGTGGATGATCACGTTGGGGTGGTCGGCGAGCAGTTGCTCGTGGAAGACCTTCTGGGTGGCGCAATGCGGGCAGCCATCGCCCCAGAAGAAGTAGACGGGCACCGGGAAGGGCGGGGCACCGTCGCCGGCCGGCTGAGCCAGCGCCGACGTCGCGGCGAACACGACCAGGAGGAGCACGGAGGCGGAACGGAGGACGCGGGTCATGACCTCCAGATTGGTCGCCCCGTGCCGCGCGCGGTAGTGGCGAGCGTCCCCACGTGCTTGCCCGATGCGCGACGCCGACGTACGCTCGGACGATCATGCCCGACGCACCGGCGCCGCTCGAGGTCCGCCTGCTCGGCCCGCCGCTCCTCAGGTGGGGCGGCGCACCGCTCACCGTGCCCTCGCGCAAGGAGGCGGCGCTGCTCTTCCACCTCGCGCTGCGGCCCGATGGCGTGACCAAGGCGGCGGCGGCCGACCTGCTGTGGGGCCCCGGCCATCGCGGCAACCTGCGGGTCGCGCTGCACCACGTGCGCCGCCTGCCGGGCGCCGAGGCATGGCTCATCGACGACGACCCCGTAGCGCTGCGGGTCGCCACCGACGTGGCGCGCTTCCAGGATGCCGTCGGCGACGACCCCGAGGCGGCGCTCGCCGCCTGGTCCGACCTGCCCGACGACCAGCCGGTGCGCGGTTGGCTGCTCCACGGCCTCGACGTTCCGGGCGCACCGGAGTTCATGGACTGGGTAGAGCTCGAGCGCGAGCGCTGGGCGGCGGCATGGAGCGACGCGGTGCTCCGTGCATCGGAGCGGGCGGAACAGGAGGCGCGCTACGCGGACGCGGCCCGCTGGAGCCGGCGCCTGCTCGCCGACGACCCGCTCCACGAGACCGCAGCGCGTGCGCTGATGCGCGCCTCCTGGCTCATGGGCGACCGCGATGGGGCGTTGGTGGCCTTCGAGCGCTGCCGCCGGGCGCTGGCGCAAGAGCTCGGGCTGGAGCCCCTCGAGGAGACGCTCGCGCTGCTCGAACGGGTGCGCGCGGGCGCACCGGCACCGCGTCCGCACCCGACCGCCACCGCGACGGGGGGCGCCCGAGCCCGACCCGTAGCGTTCGTCGGTCGCACCGAGGAACTGGCCCGAATCCGCCGCGCGCTCGCACCGGGCCACCTGGTCACGGTCACCGGGCCCGGCGGCATCGGGAAGACGCGGCTGGCGGTGGCCGTGGCCGACGGCTGGCCGGGAGCCGTGGTGCGCGTCGACCTCGGCGCGCTCACGCGCGACGCGGACGTCGTGCCCGCCCTCCTCGACGCGCTCGGCGCTCGCGAGCGGCGCGGCGCGGCGATCGCCGCCCTGCCCCCGGCCGTTCACGCATGGGCGCACCGCCTCGGCGCGGCCGAGCAGCCGGGGCTCTGGGTGCTCGACGAGGTCGAGCGCGTACCCGATGGCGTCATCGCTGTCCTGGACGCGATCCTAGACGTTCCGCACGCTCCCGCCGTCCTGGCGACGTCGCGCGTGGCGCTGGAGCTGCCGGGCGAGGCAGTCGTCCGTTTGGACGGGCTGGACGACGCCGCGGCCGTGGACCTGTTCGCCGCGACGGTCGCTGCGCACGCGCCGGGGTTCGTGCTGGAGCGCGACGACCGCATCGCCGCCGCCGACCTGGCGCGCAGCGTGGGGGGCTCGCCGCTCGCGCTGTCGTTGGCGGCGACCTGGGTCCCCGACGTGACGGTCGCCGAGGTGGCGGCGGGCGTCGACGTGGGGCTCGCCCGCGCGGCCGCAGCGCGCGATCCCGAAGTGCGCCGGCACGCCTCGCTGCACGCCGCCCTCGAGCAGTCGTGGCTGCTGTTGACCGATCCCGAGCGAACCGCGCTCGCGTGCGCCTCCGTCTTCCCGGGGAGCTTCGACGCCGAAGCCGCCGCCGCCGTCGCGCACGCGGAGCTCCGCACGCTGCTGGCGCTGGTCCGGAAGTCGATGCTGCAGCGCGACCGGTCGGGGCGCTTCCGCATGCACCCCGTGGTGCGGCTGTACGCGGCCGCCGCGCTCGAACGCCTGGGCGAGGAGCGCGACGCGCGCGACCGCCACGCTTCGTGGACGCTCGAGGTGGTCGCCGAGCGGCTGCGGCGGCCCGGGCCGACCTGGGTCGTCGACGCCGCCGCCGCGCGGCACGCGTTCGACGACCTGCGGGCCGCGTGGGACCACGCGCTCGCGGCCGACCCGATGCGCCTCGACGGGGTCGTCGAGTCGATCGCCGCCATCGTCGACCAGCTGGGTCGGTGGCGCGACGGCGATGCCTGGTTCGCACGAGCGTCGGAGCACCCCGCCGTCGCCGACGCACCGGGGCTCCAGGCAGCCCTGGCCGTCGCGCGTGCCCGGGGCGCGGGGGTGTTGTTCGGTCCGCAGGCCGCCTTGGCGTTCCTCGACGACGCAGCCGACGCGCTGCCGTGGGCCTCCGCGCGCTGCCGTGCGGAAGCGGAGCGCGTCCGCGGCCACTCGCTGAGGAGCACCGACCGCAGCGACGAGGCCGAGGCCGCCCTCGAACGCGCCGTCCGCGGCTTCGAGGCGATCGGCGACGACCGGGCGCTCGCCAGCACGCTCAACCTGCTGGGCCTCACCGCCGCCCACCGCCACGACGCCCCCCGAGCCGCCGCGTGGTACGCACGCGTGCTCGAGGTCGCCGAGCGCGCCGACCTGCCGGTGGCGCGCGGCGCGGCGCTCGCGAACCTCGCCAACCTGCTGCCGGCCGACCGTCCGCGCACGGAGCGCGCCGCATTGCTCGAGCGCGCCGCGGACGCCCTGCGCTCCACCGCCTTCGCGCCCGCGCTCGCCTCGACGCTCCTCAACCTCGGTCGGTGCCGCCGCGAAGCGGGGTTGCCGGGCGCCCGCGCGGCCTTCGAGGAGGCCATGGCCCTCCTGGACGGGCTCGGGATGCCCACCGGCGCCGCCCTCGCCGAACTCGCCCAGGAGGCCGAACCCGAGGTCGGCGCGGACTTGGCGACGCGGGCGATCGCCGAGGCGCGAGCCGGAACGGACCCGCGCACCGAGGCGCTGGCCGCGAAGGCACTCGCCCTGATCGAGGAGCGGCGGGGACGCCTCGCGGACGCGGACGCCGCCCTCGCGACGGCGATCGCGGCGGCGTACGAACCCAGGGCCGGCGCCGTCGCACGGTTCAACGTGCACCACGCCCGGGCCGGGGTGCGAGCCGCCCGCGGAGACCGCGCGGGTGCCCTCGAAGACCTCGCCGCCGCCATCGACGCCGCCATCGAGGACCGGGTCGACACGTGCCTCGAGCTGCTCGCCGAGGCCGCCCGCTGGTTGGGCGCGCCGGTCGACGCGACGACCGAGCGGGTGCTCCGGGGCGCCGTCGCCCATGCACGGGCGACCGGGTCCACGTCGCTGGAAGCGGACGCGCTCATGGCCTGCAGCGAACTGGGCGTCGATCCGGACGCCGGCGAGGCGCGCGTCGAGCTCGGCGACGAGGTGGTCGACCTCACCGGGCGCTCCGCCGCACCGCCCGACGGCGCGCGGTGGCTCGACGCGCTGTTGGCCCTGACGCGGACGTACGACCTCCGGTCGCGGCTGCCGGCTCAGGCCCCGCCGTCCTCGGCCGGCGCCCGCTCCTCGACTCCGGGACCGGTCCCGGCCTCGGCACCGAACGCGTCCGAGAGGTAGCGCAGCAGAGCCGGGACGTCGACGAAGGTCGCCACCGCGCCGTCGCGCAGGTCGGTCACGCGTGCGCGCCATGGCGAACCGCGGTCGGCGTCGCGCCAGAACTGAATGGCCAGGAGGGCGTCTTCGCGCATGCCGCATCCTCCGACTCCGGGCGTGAACGGAGCGTTGTGGCGGCGGACCGACCTCCGATCAGCGGCAGGGGGGCGGAACGAAGGCGTCCACGACCGGCACCGCTCCGAACCCAGCGACCACGGCGCCGCCGACGACCACGAGCGCCCCGTCCACCGCGACGACGCCCGCCCCGTGGCGCGGCAACGCCATGGGGGCCAGGCGCGTCCAGGATCCGGCCACCGGATCGAAGCGCTCGACTTCGTCGAACATCCCGTCGCGGGCCCTCGGGTTCCCCTCACCACCGAGCGCGTACAGGCAGCCGTCCAGCACCGCCGTGGCGTGGCCGCTGCGGCCGGTGGGCAGGGGCGGCGCCGCGCTCCAGCGATCGCCTTCGGGGTCGTACACCTCGTGGGCCGCGAGCGCGAAGTCGCGCGTGCCGTCGCGCCCGCCCACCGCGTGCAAGCGCCCGTCGAGGGCGACCAGCCCCAGGTGGTCGCGGGCAGTCGGCATCGGCGCCAGCGCCGTCCACGCATCGGCCGCCGGGTCGTAGGCGACGACGTCCGCGAGCGAGGTACCGTCGCGGGCGCCGCCGACGACGACCAGGCGACCGTCCAGGACGGTCGCGGCCGGGGCGCCGCGGGGGCTCGGCAACGGGGCCGCCAGCGACCACGCGCCGGTCGTCGGGTCGTACACCTGCACCGCGTCGGATGCGCCCGCCAAGCCGGGCCCGCGGTACCCGCCGACGACGAGGAGCCTTCCGTCGAGCACCCCCGCCGCCGGGTGGTGCACGGCGATCGGAAGCGGCGGCAGGGGCGTCCAGGCCGAGTCCCCGACGCGCCAGCCCTCGACGCTCGCGAGCGTGCCGCGGTCGACGTCGAAGCCGCCGACCGCGACGACCGCCCCACCGAGCACCGCGACGGCGATCTCCTGCCGCGCGGTCGCCAGCTCCGGGCGCGGCGCCAAAGCCTGCGCGAAGGCGGCGATCGCGACCAGGCCCACGGCCACGGCCACCGTCGCAGCGACCCATCGCCGGACCTTCACCCGCCGATGCCCTCGCGGAAGCGGTCGAGCGCCTCGGTGGATCCGATCACCACGAGGATGTCGCCCTCCTCGACCTCGAAGTCGGCTTTGGGGCCCACCGTCAGGGCGTCGCCGCGCTCGATGGCCACGACCTGCACCGCGAAGCGGTTCGGCAGCCGCAGGTGCGCCAGGGTGCCCGTGAGCTTCGGACCGGCCACGAGCTCGAGCACGCCGTGGGCATCGCCGAGGGCGAAGGCGTCGACGAGCGAAGGCGTCACCAACTGCTGCGCCAGCCGCTCGCCCATGTCGTGCTCGGGGCGGACCACCTGGTCGGCGCCGACCTTCGCGAGCACCTCGGCCGCGCGCGACGATCCCGCCTTGGCGACGATGTGCTGCGCCCCGAGCTCCTTGGCGGCCGCGGTCGCGAGGACCGACGCCTCGAACGAATCCCCGATGGCGATGACCACCGCGTCGAAGTTCGACACGCCCACCTTCGACAGCTCCCTCGTGTCGGCCGCATCGAGCACCAGCGCATGGGTCGCGTGCGCCATGACGTCCTCG
>JAABSI010000013.1 GCA_011390455.1 Trueperaceae bacterium | reverse complement strand
GACGCTCCGGCCGTGGTGCGGCGGCGGGCGGTGCGCAAGCGGGGGTTGCTCGCGACGCTCCTGTTGTCGCAAGGCGTGCCCATGCTCCTCGGCGGCGACGAGCTTTCGCGCACCCAGCGCGGCAACAACAACGCGTATTGCCAGGACAACGAGATCAGCTGGTTCGATTGGCGGATCGACGCGGACGCCGAGGCGTTCCTCGCCTTCGCGCGCGCGTTGGTCGCCTTCCGGCGCGCGCATCCGGTGTTCCGCCGGCGCACCTTCCTCAGCGGCAAGGAGCGCCCGGACGGGCGCCGCGACGTGGGTTGGTGGCACCGCGACGGGCGCCCGATGGACGCCGCGGATTGGCACGCCGAGGCGCCGGCCTTCGGGATGCTGCTCGACGGCGCCGCGCTCGACGAGCTAGCGGCCGACGGCACGCCGCGGCGCGACGGCACCTTCCTCGTCTGGTTCCATGGGGCGCAGGGCGGCGTGGTCGTGATGCCGCCCGAGCCCGACGGTGGCGCGTGGCACCTGGTGCTCGACACCGAGGCGGGTCGGATCGACGAGGCCGGTTGGGGTGCGGTCGTCCACGGCGGTGCGAAGCAGCGTTTGGTGCCGCACGGCTTGACGGTGTGGCGGGGGATCGCGCGGAGCGGCGGCGCCCAGGGCGCGGCTGCGGCCGGCGGCGGCTGAACGCCGGGCGCGAACCGACGGCTCCGGGGCCGCTGGTGGCGTACGCTTGGGCACCAGAACCGGCCTTCGGGCCGACGTCCACGCACGTCCGGTCGGCGAGCGGTTCGACCGCCGCCGCGCTGCGTGCGGCGCGATCACCGATCGATGGGTGACGCCTCGCGCGCCATCAGGGAGACCCATGGACCGTCCTTCGATCGTCTACACCACCGTCGACGAGGCGCCTGCCCTCGCCACGTACTCGCTGCGACCGATCGTCGCCGCCTACGCCGCCGCGGCCGACGTCGCCATCGAGGTGCGCGACATCTCGCTGGCGGGGCGCATCCTCGCCCAGTTCCCCGACCGCTTGGGCGACCGCAGCGTTCCGGACGACCTGGCGTACCTGGGTGAGCTCGCCAAGACGCCGGCCGCCACCATCGTCAAACTCCCCAACATCAGCGCTTCGGTGCCGCAGCTCAAGGCCGCCATCCGGGAGCTGCAGGGGCAGGGGTACCCCATCCCCGACTACCCGGACGAGCCTGCGAGCGACGCCGAACGCGACGTCCGCGCCCGCTACGACCGGGTCAAGGGGAGCGCCGTGAACCCGGTGCTGCGCGAAGGCAACTCCGATCGCCGCGCGCCCGCCTCGGTCAAGGCGTACGCGCGCGCCCACCCGCATTCGATGGGGGCCTGGTCGCCGGACGAGCCGTCGCACGTGGCGACCATGAACGGCGGCGACTTCCGCCACAACGAGGTGGCGACGACCGTCGCCGAGGCCGACGCCGGCGCCGCGCGGATCGAGTTCCTCGGTTCGGACGGTTCGACCCGGGTGCTCAACCCGAAGGTCGTGCTCGAGGCCGGCGAGGTCGCGGACGCGAGCTTCATGAGCCGCCGTGCGCTGCGCGCCTTCTTGGCCGAGCAGGTCGCCGACGCGAAGGCGCGCGGCCTGCTGTTCTCGATCCACCTCAAGGCGACGATGATGAAGGTCAGCGACCCGATCCTGTTCGGGCACGCCGTCGAGATCTTCTTCGCCGACGTCTTCGAGAAGCACGCGGCGACCTTCGCGCGCCTGGGGGTCAACGCCAACGACGGGCTGGCCGACGTGCTCGCGAAGGTGGCCGGCCTGCCCGAGGCCGATCGGCGGGCCGTGGAGGCCGATCTGCGCGCGGCCATCGACGCCGGTCCCGCGTTGGCGATGGTGAACTCGGACAAGGGGATCACCAACCTGCACGTCCCCAGCGACGTGATCGTCGATGCCTCGATGCCGGCGGCGATCCGCACCTCGGGCCGAATGTGGGGTCCCGACGGCGAGCTCCACTCGACCAAGTTCGTCATCCCGGACTCGAGCTACGCTGGCGTGTACCAGGCCGTCTTCGACGACTGCAAGGCCCATGGGTCCTTCGATCCGCGCACCATGGGGAGCGTCCCGAACGTCGGCCTGATGGCCCAGAAGGCGCAGGAGTACGGATCGCACGACAAGACCTTCGAACTCGAGAGCGCCGGCACCGTCCGGGTGGTCTCGGCGGCGGGCCGCGTGCTGCTCGAGCGCACGGTCGAGGCCGGCGACGTCTTCCGGATGTGCACCGTCAAGGACGCGGCGGTGCGCGATTGGGTCAAGCTCGCCGTGACCCGGGCCCGGGCGAGCGCCACGCCGGCGGTGTTCTGGCTCGACGAGGACCGCCCGCACGATGCGCAGCTCATCGCCAAGGTGCAGCGGTATCTGGAGCTGCACGACACCCATGGGCTGGAGCTCCACGTGCGCGCGCCCGCCGAGGCGACGCTCGACGCCTGCGCCCGGATCCGCGCGGGCCAGGACGTGATCTCGGTCACGGGCAACGTGCTGCGCGATTACCTCACCGATCTGTTCCCGATCCTCGAGGTGGGCACGAGTGCCAAGATGCTCTCGATCGTCCCCCTGATGAACGGGGGCGGCCTGTTCGAGACCGGCGCCGGCGGTTCGGCGCCCAAGCACGTGCAGCAGTTCGTCGAGGAGGGGTACCTGCGCTGGGACTCGCTAGGCGAGTTCCTGGCCTTGGCCGCGGCGTTCGAGCACGTGGCGCAATCCAACGCCAACCCTCGGGCGCAGGCGCTCGCCGACGCGCTGGATCGCGCCAACGCGCGCTTCCTGGAGGCGGACAAGTCGCCCGCGCGCAAGGTCGGTCAGATCGACAACCGCGGCAGCCACTTCTACCTGGCGCTGTACTGGGCGCAGGAACTGGCGCGCCAGACCGACGACGTCGAGCTCGCCGCGCGCTTCACCGGGCTCGCCGACGCGCTCGAAGCGGACGTCGCCACCATCGACGCGGAACTGATCGCGGCGCAGGGACGGCCGGTCGACCTCGGCGGCTACTACCGCCCCGACGAAGCCAAGGCGAGCGCGGCGATGCGTCCGAGCACGACCTTCAACCGCCTACTCGACGCGTTCGGCCCCTGAGGGGGCGCCCGTTCACGGGTTTTTGACGGACCCTCGGTTACCTTCGGGCCTTCCCGAAGGAGGAACTCCATGCCCCGACGCCCCCGCTCGATCGCCACCTTCACGCTCGCCGCCCTGCTCGCCGTCCTGCTCGTGGCCTGTGGCGGTGGCGCCACCGGAACGACGACGCCCGACGACGATTCCGACCCGACGGGTGGCGACCCGGAGCCCTACTGGGAGATGACGGTCACGAGCGGCGCCGACGATCCCTTCGAGGTCACCGGCGCCGCCGTGGCCTTCGCGAGCCCGAACGTCATCGTGCTGGGCGACAGCACGCCGGCGGGTTGGAGCGTGAGCTTCACGATCACGGGCGACCTGCCGATCGGCCTCCCGTACTCCACCGACAACGACGACCTCCTGAACGGGACGGTCGGCACGCCGAGCGGATCCTGCGTCGCGACGCCGACGACGAACCACGCGCTTCCGTCGTTCGTCAACTTGGCGCCGGACGATGGCGGCGTGCCCGTAGGCCTCGGGACCATCTTCGTCGACGGGGGCTGCGGGGCTTTCGCGGACGAGACCTCCTTCATGGTCGGCTTCGGGGTGCAGTAACCCGGAGCGTCGGGCGGACCGCGAGGCGTGGCGACCGCTAACCTGGAGGGTACGGGCGACCGACGTTCGGCGGCGTCCGCCACCCGAGAGGGGGACGTACCCGCCATGCCGAAGCCGATCGAACCGCGCCCCGCCCGCCTGCCTCCTGCCGACCGCCGTCGTCTGATCGTCTTCCTGGCCCTCGCCTTCGGTTGGACCTGGGCGCTCTGGCTGCCGGGCCTGGTCCGCTCGGCCGCGACCGGCATGCCGCTCCCGACCCCCGACCAGGGCTTCGCCGCGTGGCGCGGGCTCTCGGGGGTCGATGCGGCGTTCGTGGTCGTGTTCCAGTTGGCCGTCTACGGCCCGGCGCTGGCGGCGCTGGTCGTGGTGGCCCGGCAGCCACGCCCGGCGCTCGCCGAGTGGGCGCGCTCCCTGGTGCGCTTCGACGTGGCGCCCCGCTGGTACGCCTTCGTGTTCGGCGCGCCGGTCGTGTTGGCCCTCGCGCTCGTGGCGATCGCGGTGGGGACGGGGAGCGGCGCGCCGGCGTGGTCGGCCGTCCCGGCATGGCCGCTGCTGATCTGGTGGTTCGTCGCCCAGCTCGCCACGAGCGGGCTCGAGGAACCCGGCTGGCGCGGGTTCGCGCTGCCGCTGTTGCAGCGCACGTACACCGCCGAGCGCGCCAACTGGGTGCTCGGGTTCGTGTGGGCCGCGTGGCACCTACCGTTCGTCCTCTACCTGTACCGCGACCTGCCGCTCGCGGCCATCCCGGTGATGGTGGCCGGGTTCGCGATGAGCATCGTGGCGATGGGGTTCGTGCATGCCTGGGTCTTCAACTCGACCGGGAGCGTCGCGCTGAACGTGCTCCTGCATGCCTGGGCCAACGTGACGACGGGGCTCGTCGCGCTGCTCGTCGTCAGCCCGATCGTCCCGCTCGCGACCGCCGGCATCACCTGGGTGTTCGTCGCGTGGCTCCTGCGTCGCTACGGTGGGGCGACGCTGCGGGCGCCGGCGAGGCCCGCACCGCGCACCTGAGCCGATCGGAGCGGCCGCGGACGGGCCCCGGCCCACGGTGGGGCGATCGTCCGAGCGCTACGCTGCCCCCATGCATCGGATCGCCGTCCTGCTCCTCGCCACGGCCGCGCTCGCCGGCTGCGTCCCCAGCGTCTACGACCGGCCGTACCCGGTCGTTCCCGTCGAACTGCCGCGCGACGATGCGTCGCACGCCGCCCCGATCGAGTGGTGGTACTGGGTCGGCCACCTCGAGACCGCCGACGGCCGCGAGCTCGCCTTCCAGCTCACCTTCTTCGAGGCGTACGCGCCGCCCGAGCTGCGGATCGTGGGCATCCCCTCGAACCTGCTCTTCGAGAAGGGCATCGTGGCGCACGCCGCGGCGGCCGACTTGGGCGCCGGCCGCCACGGCATGGCGCAACGCTTCGACGCGTACTACGTCGGCGACGCGTCGACCGAGCGGCTCGACGTGTTCGTCGGCGATTGGCGCGCGACCCGGGCCGCCGACGGCGTGAGCCACGCGCTCGCGTTCACCGTCGACGGGTACGCCTTCGACCTCGTGCTCACGCCCACCAAGCCGGCCTCGCTCCACGGCGACCCGCCCGGGATCCAGTCGATGGGTCCGGGGGGCGTGAGTTACTACGTGGCCCACACGCGCATGGACGTGCGGGGCGAGGTGCGCGGGCGCTGCACGGTCCCGATCGCCTGCGCGCCGGAGGCGGTGGTCGGGCAGGCCTGGTTCGACCACCAGTGGGGCGACTTCCGCGTCGACCGCTTCGTCGGTTGGGACTGGTTCGCGCTGCAGCTCGACGACGGGGCCGAGGTCATGCTCTACCTGATCCGCGACGCCACCGGCGGGTACGTCGTGTCGGCGGGGAGCTACGTGACCGGCGACGGTCGCACGCTCGGGCTCGCGAGCGAGGACTTCGTGATCGAGTCGACGGGCGCCGTCTGGGCGAGCCCGGATACCGGTGCCGTGTACCCGGCGGGGTGGCGGGTGGTCGTGCCCGCGTACGGCGTCGACGTGCAGGTCGAGCCGCGCATCGCCGATCAGGAGATGGACACCCGCGCGACGACGACGATCGTCTACTGGGAGGGGGCCGTCGCGGTCGCCGGCAGCCACTCGGGGGTGGGCTTCGTCGAGCTGACGAACTACGACCGGGTCCCCGTCGCGACGGCCTCGATCGAGTGAGCGCCGTCGCCGCGCTCGGCGGCCTGGCCCTCGCAGGTCCCGTCCTGACGGCGTTCGGGGTGGTGGGGGCCCTGGTCGCGGTGCACCGAGGCCAGCCGTGGGCGTACGGCGTGGCGAAGGGGGTCGCGTCGCTCGGGTTCCTGACGACGGCGCTCGCGGTCGGCGCCGCCGCCGATGGCTGGACGCGCTGGGCGCTGGCGGCCCTGGTGCTGTCCGCCGCCGGCGACGTGGCGCTCGCGGTGCGCTCGCGCCGCGGCTTCCTCGCCGGGCTCGCGCTCTTCCTGGTCGCCCACGCCGCGTTCGCGGTCGCGTTCGCCGTCCGCGGCGTGGCGGCATGGCCCTTGGCCGCCGCGGGCGTCGGGGTCGCGATCGCGCTGGCGCTCGGGTGGCGGGCGTGGCGCGCGCGTTTGCCCGGCACGATGCGGGCGCCCGTGGCGGCGTACGCGCTGGTCCTGGGGACGATGATCGCGCTCGCCGTGGCGACCGGGGCGGCGCAGCGCGCGCCGGTGCTCGTGGTCGGGGCGCTGCTGGTGGCGGGCTCGGACCTCGCCGTCGCTCGCGAACGCTTCGCGACCAAGGGCTTCGTCAACAAGCTGGTCGGGCTGCCGACCTACTACGTCGGTCAGACGCTCGTCGCCCTGGCGCTCGTCGGCCCCTGAAGGGTCGTCAGCGCTCGGAGAGGTGGCGCAGGAAGGCGGCGACGTGCCCCGCCACCTCGTCGGGGCGGTCGAGGCAGGGGAGGTGGCCCGCCCCGGCGATCTCGACGTAGCGGGCGTCCGGGAGCGCCTCCGCCAGGCCGCGCACCAGCGCCGGTGGGGTCGCCGCGTCGTCGGCGCCGCACAGCACCAGGGCCGGTCGCGCGATCTCCGCCGTGCGATCGCGCAGGTCGGCATCGCGCAGGGCGGCGCAGGCCCCCAGGTAGCCGGCTTCCGGCGTGCGCAGCAACAGGTTGCGGTAGCCGCGGAAGGCGAGGGGGTCGGGGCTCGCGGGTGCGAACCAGCGCCCGACCACCAGATCGGCCGAGGCCGCGAGGCCCTCCGCCCGCACCTCGGCCCGCCGCGCTTCCCAGCCGGCCCGGTCGCCGATCCGGGCCGCGGTGTCGAGCAGCACCAAGCCGGCCACCCGCTCCGGCGCGTCGAGCGCCACCTGCAGCGCGACCTGGCCGCCGATCGACACCCCGACGAACACGGCCTCCGCGACGCCGAGCCGGTCGAGGACGAGCAGAACGTCCGAGGCCAAGGTCGTGAGCGCGTAGTCGCCGGGCGGCGCATCGGAGAGCCCGTGGCCGCGGAGGTCGACGCGCACGCGCTGGGTCGTCGGGAGCCGCGCGACCACGCCGTCCCAGATCCGCAGCTCGGTACCCAGGGAGTGCACGAAGACCAGCGGCGGCGCGGCGAAGGAGGTGGGCGCGGTCGCCTCGTCGCAGCGTGCGTGCAGCGCGACGCCGTCGACGTCGACGAAGGTCGCCACGCCGCTCGTCGGAGGCGGCTGGGGATGGTCCATGCCGGACTCTACCCGCGCGCGCCTCCCTCGACGGCGCGCGGACGAACCGGCTCGATCGGCTCCCCCGAGCCGCGACGTCGCCTGCGGCGACGCGCCGCTCCTGGACCGTGCGCTACGGTCGCGGCATGATGCGCCCCGTGCTCCTGATGCTGTTCCTCGCGCTCGTGGTCGCGCCCGCCTCGGCCTCGAGCCACGATCTCGACCACGACCCCTCGCTCGACTTCGCCCAGGTGACCTGGGTCGACGTCACCGCGCGCGCCGACGGGACGTACGCCTTCGCCGTGACCGTGCGCCACGACGACACGGGATGGGACCACTACGCCGATGCGTGGGAGGTCGTCGACCCGCGCACCGATGAGGTGCTGGCGACCCGCGAGCTCCTGCACCCGCACGAGACCGAGCAGCCCTTCACCCGCAGCCTCGACGGGGTGCTCCTCCCGGAGGGCGTCACCGTCGTCCTGGTGCGGGCGCGGTGCAACGTACACGGCTTCGGGGGCCGCACGGTCACCATCGACCTGACCGAAGCCGAGGGCGAGGGCTACACGGTCGGGCGCTAGGCGGGCAGCGGTGCGAACCGCGCCGTGAAGTGCCGCAGCGCCGGCGGCTCGTCGACGATCCGGTAGCCGCCCAGCTCGCTCGCGCGGGTGGCGACCTCGGCGCACACCTCGATCACGTAGTCGACGTGGCTCTGGGTGTAGGTGCGCCGTGGGATCGCCAACCGGACCAGCTCGAGCGCGGCCGGCCGCTCGCTGCCGTCGGGGCGGCGCCCGAACATCACGGTGCCGATCTCGCAGCTGCGGATGCCCCCGGTCTCGTAGAGCGCCACCGCGAGCGCCTGCCCCGGGTACTCGAGCGGCGGCACGTGCGGCAGCAGGGCCCGGGCGTCCAGGTAGACCGCGTGCCCGCCCACCGGGCGGACGATCGGGATGCCGGCCCGCTGTAGGCCATCGCCCAGGTAGGCCGTCGAGCGGATGCGGTAGCGCAGGTAGTCGTGGTGCACGACCTCCTCGAGCCCCTGCGCGATCGCCTCGAGGTCGCGGCCGGCGAGCCCGCCGTAGGTCGGGAAGCCCTCGGTGAGGATGAGCAGGTTGCGGCAGCGCGCGGCCAGCTCGTCGTCGCGCAGCGCCAGCCAGCCGCCGATGTTGGCGAGCCCGTCCTTCTTGGCGCTCATGGTCATGCCGTCGGCGAGCGCCGCGAAATCGCGCACGATGTCGGCCACCTCGCGGTCCTGCTGGCCCGGCTCGCGCTCGCGCACGAACCAGGCGTTCTCGGCGAAGCGGCAGGCGTCGAGGAAGAGCGGCTTGCCGAAGCGGTCGCACAGGGCGCGCACCCCGCGCAGGTTCTCCAGCGATACCGGCTGGCCGCCGCCCGAGTTGTTCGTGATCGTGACGAAGACGAGCGGCACGTCGTCGGCGCGCTCGCGCAGGAACGCCTCGAGGCGGTCGAGGTCCATGTTGCCCTTGAAGGGGTGCTCGAACGCCGGGTCGAGCCCCTCGGGGATCACGAAGTCGACCGCCTCGGCGCCCGTGGCCTCGACGTTCGCGCGGGTGGTGTCGAAGTGGGTGTTGTTGGGCACCACCTTCCCTGGGCCGCCCACGGCCGCCATCAGGATCTTCTCGGCGGCGCGGCCTTGGTGCGTGGGGATCACGTGCGGCATGGGGAAGAGCCGCTGCACCGCCGCCTCGAAGCGGAACCAGGAGGGCGAGCCGGCGTAGGCCTCGTCGCCGCGCTGGAGGCCCGCCCACTGCTCGCTCGACATCGCGCCGGTGCCCGAGTCGGTGAGCAGATCGATGAGCACGTCTTCGCTGCGGAGCGCGAACAGGTTGTGCCCGGCGGCCTCCAGGGCCGCGCGCCGCTCGGCCTCGGTGGTCATGCGCAGCGGCTCGACCGAGTGGATGCGGAAGGGCTCGATGATGGTCTTCGGGATCATGGAACGAGCATCGCACGGCGTGGAGAATGGAGCGCGTGGCCCGTTCCCTCGCCGATCGCGTGCCGCTCCCGTGCGGGGCCGCCCTCCCCAACCGCATCGCCAAGGCGCCCATGACCGAGGGGCTCGCCGACGCCCTCGACGATGCGACGGCCGCCCTGGCCCGCCTGTACGGCCGCTGGGCCGAGGGGGGAGCCGGGCTGCTCGTCACCGGGAACGTGATGATCGACCGCCAGTACCTGGAGCGGGCGGGCAACGTCGTCGTCGACCGCGCGACCGACGGCTCCGCCCTGCGCGCATGGGCGGAGGCCGGCACGCGGGGCGGAGGCCATCTGTGGGCGCAGCTCAGCCACCCGGGCCGCCAGTGCACCCGCTTCCACACCGGCCGGCCGGTGGCGCCGTCGCCGGTGCGCCTGCCCGTGGCCGGGATGTTCGCCCGCCCGCGGGCGCTCGAGGAGCGCGAGATCGAGGGGCTCGTCGATGCGTTCGCCACGGCGGCGGCGACGCTGCAGGGCGCCGGCTTCACGGGGGTGCAGGTGCACGGCGCGCACGGCTACCTGGTCAGCCAGTTCCTGAGCCCGCGCACGAACCTGCGCCAGGACGGTTGGGGCGGCCCGCTCGAGCGCCGCGCCCGCTTCCTGCTCGAGGTCGTGCGCGCGGTGCGGGCCGCGGTGGGGCCCGCCTTCCCGGTCGCGGTCAAGCTCAACTCCTCGGACTTCCAGCGCGGTGGCTTCGACCATGGCGAGTCCGTCGAGGTCGTGCGGCGGTTGGCGGCGGAGCGCGTCGATCTGATCGAGGTGAGCGGCGGCACGTACGAGCGCCTCGCCTTCGCGGGCCACGACGTTCGTGCGGCCTCCACCAGGACGCGCGAGGCGTACTTCCTCGAGTACGCCTCGGCGATCCGGGACGCCGCCTCCGGGGTGCCGCTGATGGTCTCCGGCGGCTTCCGCACGCCCGCCGCCATGGAGGCCGCCGTCGCCGCCGACGAGGTCGACGTCGTCGGGATCGGGCGCCCCTTCTGCGTCGCACCCGGGTTCCCGCGGGCGCTGCTCGCCGGCGATCGGACCACGCTGCCGGCGCCCGAGCTCGCATGGCGTCGCGGCGGGTTCCTCGGGACCTCGAGCTCTTCGGCGACCGTGCGCGCGCTCCACGCCCAAGCGGCCACGGCCTGGTGCTACGCGCAGCAGGACCGACTCGCCGAGGGGCGCGCGCCGGACCTGCGGCTGCGTCCAGGGGTGGCCCTGGCGCGGCACCTCGCCCGCGAGGCGGTCGCGGGGCCCGCCCGACGCGCTCGGCGCGCCCGACGGGCCGACGGTGGGCTGTGACGCCGGGGCGCGCCGAGCGCCGGGTGGCGCTCCATCATGAGGTTGCCGGGATCGCACGAGAGGAGGCGGTCGTGAACGATCGCCAGCTGTACCAGAAGAAGATGCAGGCCCAGTTGGACGAGTGGAAGGCCGAGGCCGCGAAGCTCGAGGCCAAAGCGGAGCAGGCCGATGCGGACGCGCAGTTGAAGGCACGGGCTCAGGCGCGGAAGCTCGAGGCACGGATCGAGGCGGGCCGCGCCGAGCTCGCCAAGGTCGCCGATGCCGGCGAAGACCGGTGGGAGTCGATCAAGGAGAACGTCCAGTCCGCGTGGGCCGCCATCGAGGAGGGCTTCCGGGACGCGGGCGCAGCGCTCAGGCGCTAGCCCCCGGCGTGCGCACGAGCGTCGTCCCGCGCGCGCTTCAGGCGTCCGGCACGTAGCCGATGCCGTCTGGGTGGATCCCGGCGCGGTAGCGGGCGACCTCCCAGAGGGCGTCGACGTCGATCACCGAGACGTCGTTGGTCTTGTTGTTCGCCACGTACGCGTACCGACCGCTGGGCTCGAACACGATGCCGCCCGGCCAGATGCCGATCGGGATGCGCTTGACCTCGCGGTGGCGGTCGGTGGCGATCACCGAGACGTCCTTGGAGTGCCGGTTCGGGACGAAGGCGTAGCGGCCGTCGGGGGTGAAGGCCATGCGCACCGGCATCGAGCCCACGGCCTCGCGCGCGATCAGCTCGTGGGTGCGCGTGGAGATCACCTGCACCTGATCCTCGTGCTGCGCCGCCACGTAGAGGAAGGCGCCGCTCGGGTGCACGGCGACCCCCTCGGGCCCCTTGCCCACCAGCACCTGGCCCTCCACCCGGTGCGCGGCGACGTCGATCCGCGTCAGCGAGTTCGAGCGGATGTTCGGGACGTAGACGTGGTGCCGGTCGGGGGTGAAGGCGAGCATGTGGCTCGCGTGCTGGCCGGTGGGGATCACCGCGAGGCAGGTGTGGTCGGGCACCGAGAACACGAAGACCTTGTTCGCCAGCGTCGAGGCGAGCCACAGGTTCCCGTCGGCGTCGAAGTCGACGTGGTGCGGGAAGGCGAACTCGGGGTGCGTGAAGGTGGCGCGCACGCTCATGGACGCGGTGTCGATCACGGCGACGCTGGCGCCGACCGAGCTGACGACGTACGCGGTGCGGCCGTCGGGGGTGACGGCGACCTCGTGGGGATCGCGGTCCACGGGCAGGGTGGCGAGCGCCTCGCCGGTGGCGCAGCTCAGGAAGGCGACGGTGTGCTCGTCCTTGTTCAGGACGATCAGGCGGCCGGGGTCGGCGATGGTCGGGGGCATGCGGTCCTCCTCGATGGGTCGGCGTCGTCGCGAGCGTAGCGCGCCAGCGGCCACGCGCCCCCTCGAGGGCCGGGGTTCGGTGGCCCTGGAGCGTGCAAGCGGCGCGCGCTACGGTGATCGCATGATCTGGGCGGCGCCACGCGACTGGACCACCGTGGCCGGCGTCGCCGCCTTCGTCGGTTTGATGACCGTCGGCTACTACTACAACCTCACCTTCGTGCAGCTCGGCCTGAAGGACCTCGGGGAGCGCGTGCTCGGGCTCGAGGCCGGCCGGGTGGTCGGCGCCATGTCGCTGCTGGCCCTCGTGACCAGCGTCGTGGCCGTCGCGGTCGGCCTCACGATGGTGCGTCGGCCCTGGGGCACGAGCCTGGTCGCGAAGGTGCGGATCGCGTTCGGCGTCGTGACCGTCCAGACCGGCCTGACGTTCGTGGCGCCGCATCTGAACAGCGAGCCGCAGCTCTGGGCCTGGATCGCCGCGACCGCGATCGCGCTCGGCGTGGGCGTGCCCGTGACCTTCGGGATGACCGTCGACCTCGTACCCGTCGCCGACCGCGGCTGGGTCGCGGCGCTCATCACCGGGTTCAGTTACCTCGCGGCGAACGTGTGGCCGGAGGCGTGGACGATCGAGGTCTTCGCCCGCCAGATGACCCTGCTGATGCCGGGGGGCGTGGCCGTGCTCGGCTGGTTCGCCCTCGTCCGGCCGGGGTGGCTGGCCGGGCTGGCGCGACAGCATCGCGATCCCGCCTTCGGTCGAGGACGGTTCGTCCGCGTCGACGGGGCGGGCCGATCGCGACGGGACGCGGGGTTCGTGCTGCTGGTGGTGCTCATGTTCATGATCTTCTTCGTCGACAGCCTCGGCTTCCTGCGCGTGATCGATACCCCCGAACTCGTGGCCGGCAGCTGGCGCTCCACGGAGGTGGCGCCACGCGCCACGATCGGGGTCGTCCACCTGGTCGCGGCGCTGATCGGCGGGGTCTTGTACCGCGCGTTCCCGGCGCGGCACCTGTTCTTCTGGGTGTTCGGGATCTTCGCCCTCGTGCACTTCTCGTACGGCCTCGTCGACGTGACGCCCGGCCGGACCGTAGCCGCCCTCGGCGTGCCGATCCTCTACGCGGTGGCGGTGAGCCTGTACACGGTCGCGAACTTCGCCGTGTGGGCCGACCTGTCGACGCCGCGCAGCATGCCCGTGAACGCGGCGCTCGGGGTGGCGCTCTCCGGGTGGACGGCGACCTTCCTGAGCACGGGCCTCGCGATCGGGATGCGGGACCAGGGCGTGGCGCTCGCCGACCACCTGCGGCTGGTCGACGCGATCGCGCTCGTATGCTTCACGGCGATGCTGTTGCTCTTGGTCTTCGGCGCCCGCGAGGGGCGGGCGCGACCGTGAGGCGGTTCCGGGTCGTGGCCCTCGCGGGGATCCTCGCGCTCTCGTGGTGCGGCGCGGGTTTCGCGCAGGGCCTGCTGCGGGCCGCGGTGGCGCTCGAGGGCGACCATCGGCTCGAGGCCACCGAGGGCCACGTCTTGGTCGTGGGCGGGCGCGTCGCGCTTCCCGCCGAGGCCCGCGTTTCGGGGGTCGTCGTCGTGCTCGGGGGCGCGTTCACGGTCGACGGTACGGTCGGCGGCGACGTGTTCCATCTCGGCGGCGACCTGGAACTGACGGACGGAGCTCGGGTGATCGGACGCCTCGTCGCAGCCGGCGGCGAGCTTCGCGTCGCACCCGGCGCGACCGTCGTCGGCGGCGTGATCCGCGATCTCGAGGCGGCTTCCGAGCTGGTGCGCCCCGCGCCATCGTGGGGTCAGCGCTTCACCCGCCTCGCCGTCCAGGTCGCGCTGCTGGCGCTCGTCGCGCTAGCGATGGCGCGCTGGGCGCCGCGCGCCCTCGACCGGACGTCCGAGGCGCTCGCCCACCACCCGGTCGTGGCCGTCTCGATGGGGGCGCTCTCCGCGCTCGTCGGGCTGGTCCTGCTGGTCGCGATGGTGACCACCGTCGTGCTCATCCCCGTAGCGCTGGTCGGCGGCGTCGGCTTCGCGCTCGCGATCGGGTTCGGTTGGCTGGCGTGGGGCACCCTGATCGGGCGGGCGCTCGAGCGCCGGGGGTGGGTGCGGGGTGGTGGGGCCGCGGTCGCCATCGGCACCGCGGCGTACGCGGTCGCTCAGGGCTTCGTGGGAGCCGTGCCGTGGATCGGTGGGGCGCTGGCCCTGGCGGCGAGCGTTGCGGCGCTCGGCGCGGTGGTCCTGACGGGGTTCGGCGTGCGCCGGTTCGTTCCGGACGGCGGTGGCGCGTCCGCCAGCACTACGGATTCATTGCGTTCCTGACAAAGCGGTCGAGATGAACGTCGCGCGCGGGGGTGGGACATCCGCCCCTACGGTGCGGCGACGTGCGGTCGCAGGGTGGTCCTGGAGACCGTTCGTCGGAGCGGGTCCGACCCGTACTCGGGAAGTCCGGCCTGTATCGGTGCCCGTCGTCGAGCGAGACGAGGAGGCGAGATGCGTTCACCATCGAAAAAGCCACGCCCTGCCGCCATCGGGATGATGTTCGGTCTGTGGATCGGGGCCGGTATCGGGATCCTGCTGTTCGTGTTCACCCAGAACGTCCTCTGGATCGGCCTCGCCGGCGTCGGCGTGGCGCTCGGGCTCGGGATCGGGGCGGCCTCGGAGCGCAACACGACCGATCGCCCCGGCGGTCGTTGATGCGCCGGGTGCGGGCCGTGCCTCGCTTCGTGCTTGCCCTCTTGGTGGCGATCGTCGCCGGGTCGGCCGCTACGGCGCAGGAGTGCGCCGCAGCGGAGGAGCGCGCTGCGGTCGAGGCGGCACGGGGACGCATCGATGGGAGCGGTGCGTTGGTCTGGCCTGGCTGGACCGCCGCCCCGCCGGTGCTCCTGCGCAGCGGCGACGCCGACTGCCTGCTGGGGCATCCGGCCCCGCCCGCCGAGTTCGAGGTGGTGGGACCGGGCGTCGCGCGCCTGGACGGACACGTGTTGCCCGTGCCGGCGGCGACCGCGTTCGCGGTCGGCGGCGTTTGGTCGGTCGCGGTCCCGGCGCGCGCCGAGCTCCAGGCGTTCGTGGACGAGCACCTCGGACGCGGCCTCGTGGTCCTCGACGAGGCGCTCTACACGCGGACGCTGCTCCACGAGGCGTTCCACGCGTTCCAGATGACCGTCGTGGGCGGACCGGCTGGCGTGCCCGAGTTCGGGCAGGCCGCATCGCTCGCCGACGTGGCGGCCCACGCCGACTTCGACGCTGCCCAGACCGCCCAAGGTGCGGCGTTGTTCGAGGCGCTCTCGGCGCCCACGGCCGGTGAGGCCGTGGCGGCGGTCGAGCGGTTCCTCGCTGCGCGCGAGACGTGGCGGTCGGCGGCCCCCCAGGGTACCCAGGCGCTCGAGCTCCAGCTGGAATGGCTCGAGGGCACGGCGCGGTACGCCGACGTGTTGCTGGCGCTGATCCCGGCGCCCGAGCCGCTCGGTCGTGGCGGCGAGGCCTGGAGCCAGCTCCTCGGTCAGGTGCGGGAGCCGGCCTCCGTGGCCACCGGCGCGCGCGATCGCTACGCCGCGCTCGGGGCGGCCCAAGCGTTCGTCCTCGATCGGTTGCACCCCGGTTGGCGGGCGCGGGTGATCCCCGGCGGCGCCTCGCTCGAGGCCATGCTGCGCGCCGTCGTGGATGGGCTCGCCGGCGTCCCGGCGCCGCTGAGCTCCATGGCGATCCGAACCGTCGTCCTCGACGGGACCCGCTGGCGGATGGCCGTCGCCGACGCCCCCGAGCACTGGGCTCAGGGGCTGCAGGGGGTCGCCCTCTTCGGGTCGGTCGACGGCGTGTGGTTCGTGTTCCCGGACGACGTCGAGGCGCCGTTCTGGATGCGCGGCGCTTCGCTGCCCCTCGACATCGCCTTCGTCGACGCCGAGGGCCGCGTCCTGGCGACCCGGACCATGCCGACCTGCGACGCGCAACCGTGCCCCACGTACCGCCCGGATCGGCCCTACCGGTCGGCCCTGGAGACGCGCGCCGGGCAGCTCGTCGGCATCGGCCCTTCGGGGCGCCTCACGACGCCTTGACCGGCGGCGGCGCGAAGGCCGCCGCCTCACTGGGGTGCCGCGTCCGCTCGCAGCGGTAGGTCAGAACCGCCGCGTCCAGTCG
The DNA here is from genome assembly GCA_011390455.1 of Trueperaceae bacterium. The sequence goes on along the minus strand of JAABSI010000013.1, from coordinate 30,924 downwards.
CTCGGCCACCGCTCGATGACGACCTTGGTCTCGGTGTAGAACTCGACCCCGTGGCGGCCCTGCGCGTGCAGGTCGCCGAAGAAGCTGTCGCCCCAGCCGCTGAACGGGTAGTACGCCATCGGCGCGGCGACCCCGAGGTTGATCCCGACGTTCCCCGCGCGCACCTGATGCCGGAAGGCGCGGGCGGCGGCGCCGCTGCTCGTGAACAAGCAGGCCTGGTTGCCGAAGGAGCGGTCGTTCGCGAGCGCGATGGCGTCCTCGAGCGTCGCGGCGTGCAGCATCGTGAGCACCGGGCCGAAGACCTCGGTGCGCGCGAGCGTCCCGTGCGGGTCGGCGTCGGCGACGACGGTGGGGTGCAGGAACCAGCCATCGGCGAAGCCGTCGACGCTGCGGCCGCGGCCGTCGACCAGCAGGCGTCCCCCCTCGCGCTCGCCGGTGGCGATCAGGCCTTCGATGCGCTCCTTGCTCTCCGGGTTGATCACCGGCCCCATCTGCACGCCCTCGTCCAGGCCGAACCCGACCCGCCGGGTGCGGGCGTCCTCGACGATCCGCTCGGTGAAGGCGTCCTTCGCCTCGCCGACGGTGATCGCGACGCTGGTGGCGAGGCAACGCTGGCCGGCGCAGCCGAAGGCGCTGTCGGCCAGGATGCGCGTCGCCATGTCGAGGTCGGCGTCGGGGAGGACGATCGCGGGGTTCTTGGCGCCGCCCTGGCACTGCGCGCGCTTGCCGTTCGCGGTCGCGCGCGCGTACACGTACTTGGCGATGGGGGTGCTGCCGACGAAGCTGACCGCCCGCACGTCCGGGTGGTCGAGCAGCGCGTCGACGGCGGCCTTGCCGCCGTTCACCAGGCTGACGACGCCCGCGGGAAATCCCGCCTCCTCGCACAGCCGCACCAGGTGCTGGGTGGTCAGGGGCACGCGCTCGCTCGGCTTGAGCACGAAGCAGTTGCCGCTCGCGACCGCGTAGGGGAGGAACCACAGCGGGATCATGCCCGGGAAGTTGAAGGGCGTGATCGCCGCGACCACCCCGAGCGGCTGCCGGAAGAGGTGCTCGTCGATGCCGCGCGCGACGTCCTCGTTGTTCCAGCCTTGGATGAGCGTCGGCATGCCGGCGGCGGTCTCGACGTTCTCGATGCCGCGCCGCAGCTCGCCCTCGGACTCGGCGTAGGTCTTGCCGCACTCGAGGGTGATGGTGCGGGCGAGCTCGTCCAAGTCGCGCTCGAGGAGGTGCTTGAGCCGGAAGAGCGGCTGGATGCGGTCGCCGACCGGGGTGTCGCGCCAGCCGGGGAACGCGTTCGCGGCGGCCTCGACGGCAGCAGCGACCTCGTCGGCGGGGGTGAGCGGCACCCAGGCGAGGGTCTCGCTGGTGGCGGGGTTGCGGACGGCGGCGCGATCGCTCGCCTCCGAGCGGCGCCAAGCGCCGCCGACGAAGTTCAGCAGCTCGGTCGTGGGCATGACCTCAGCCTAGCCCGCCCGCCCGGTGCGCACCCGGGCGTGGGTCATGCCACTCGGTTGGGTTCGGCGTCGGTCGGCAGGCGGGCGACGTCGTGGGCCGGGAACGCCTGTCGTGCGGCCGCCAGCAAGGCAGCGAACTCCTCGTCGGCCACCTGCGCCACCGCCGGGTCGCTCACCTCGCGCACGAGGGTGCGGAGCGCCTCGAGCTGGCGCGCGGTCACGATCAGGTCGCGAGCGACGTGCGGACGGAGCTCGGCGAACAGGTGCCGAGTGAGGTGCACGCGCGACTGCAACGGGACCACCGCGCGCGCCACGCCGTCCTCGTCGGCGTGCGTGTCGTGCGGCCGCTGGCGCCCATCGAGCAGCAGGAGTCCTTGGGTGATGCGGTCGATGCAGTTCATCGCCGTGAACGGGTCGTTCATGCTCGGCGACAGGGCCCGGATGGCGACCTCGAGGAGTTCGTCGAAGAGGAACCCCAGGTCTTGGCTCAGGCTCCGGTGCTCGCCGAGCGTGAGGAACCCGGACAGCCCGTCCTCGACGTCGCCCGCCGCCGACGCCGGATAGACCTCGGCGTACGGGCCTCGCTTCCACAGGAACGCGCCGGGCATGTGGAGCAACCGGATCACCGCATCGTGCTCGCGCGCGAGTGCGACGAGCCCCTCGACGTCGACGGACTGCAGGACGCCTCCGACGGGCGCGTACAGCACGGCGAAGTCGTCCCGGAAGCCCGGCGGCACCTCGGGGGCGGGGGCGACCTCGTCGGCCGGCAGGGTCGCCTTCTGGATCCGTTGCTCGATGCCGCGGCTGATCCCGGCCAGCACGTGCGACACGCGCACGCCCTCGGCCGTGTGGTGGAAGAAGTACACGAGCAGCCCCGCGTTCACGAAGGTCAGCAGCAGGGCGACGCCGATCGAGAGGTGCGGCACGAACTCGGTGATGCCGAGGTCGGCGTCGCCGGCGCGCACGACGCGAAGCACCAGGAGCGAGTACACGAAGGTCGCGACGAAGGTGCCCAGCACGACCTGATTCGCGCGGTCGTGCATGAAGTTCACCAACAGCCGCGGGCCGAACTGGTTCGACGCTTGGGTGAGCACGACCATCGTCAGCGAGAAGATGACGCCAGCGACGGTGATGATCGAGCCCGCGACGGTCGAGAGCAGCGAGCGGGCGCCATCGGGTCCGTTCGCCGTCAAGAAGCCCGCGGCGATCAACCGTTCCATGCGACCGTCTTGGTCGATGCTCAGCGTCAGGAACGACAACCCGACCGCCGCCACGCCCAGCAGCATCGGGACGAACCAGTAGCTGCCCGCGAGCGTCTCGACCCACTGCCGGACCCGCACCGTCATGGCTGCATCGTAGAGGAGACCGACTCCGGGCCGTGCCCGACGGTCACGGCGCCCCGTAGGTCGATGTGCGTAGCGGCGGTCCGACGCGGGTGCCGGGGCCTACAGCACGTACCGGTTCAGGTCCTCGTCCTCCACCAGGTCGCCCAGCTTGCGCTGGACGTAGGCGGCGTCGATGCGCACCGTGCCGAGGCTCGTGCCGAAGGCCACGTCCTCGAGCACCGTCTCGAGGACCGTGTGGAGGCGTCGCGCGCCGATGTCCTCGACCGTGCGGTTCACCTGCTCGGCGGCCACCGCGATCGCCTCGATGCCGGTCTCGTCCCACTCGAGGTGGGTGCCGTCGACCGCCAGGAGCGCCTGGTACTGCTTGGTGAGCGCATGCTCCGGCTGTGTGAGCACGCGCTGCAGGTCGACCGCGGACAACTCCTCGAGCTCGACCCGGACCGGGAAACGCCCCTGCAGCTCGGGGATCAGGTCGGAGGGCTTGCTCACGGTGAAGGCGCCGGCGGCGATGAACAGGACGTGGTCGGTGGACACCGGCCCCCAGCGCGTCTGCACCGTGGTGCCCTCGACGATCGGGAGCAGGTCGCGCTGCACCCCCTCGCCGGAGACGTCGGGTCCGCTGGTGTTCGAGTCGCCCGCGACCTTGTCGAGTTCGTCCAGGAAGACGATCCCGGCGTTCTCGGCGCGCCAGACGGCATCGCGCTGCACCTCGTCGTGGTCGATCAACCGGTCCGCTTCCTCGGCCATGAGCGCGCGGCGCGCCTCGTGCACGCTCAGCTTGCGGCGGGCGCGCTTCTTGGGCATGAACTGCCCGAAGGCCTGCTGCAGCTGTTCTTGCATCTGCTCCATGCCCGGTAGGTTCATCATCGGTGCGCCGCCGGCCTCCTGGACCTCGATCTCGACGATCCGGTCCTCGAGCTTGCCGCTCTCCAGGAGCTGCTTCATCGAAGCGCGCCCCTCGTCGCTGCCGCCGGGCAACAGGGCGTCGAGGAGCTTCGCCTCGGCGCCCGCCTTGGCGCGGTCGGCGACCGCGGCCTTCCGCTCGTCCTCGACCATCGCCACCGACGCGGCGACCAGGTCGCGGACGATCGAATCCACGTCGCGCCCCACGTACCCGACTTCGGTGAACTTGGTGGCCTCCACCTTGAGGAACGGGGCCTGGGCGAGCCTCGCGAGCCGCCGTGCGATCTCGGTCTTGCCGACCCCGGTGGGCCCGATCATCAGGATGTTCTTGGGGGCGACCTCCGCCTGCAGCGCTTCGGGGAGCTTGCGCCGGCGCAAGTGGTTGCGCAGCGCGACCGCCACGGCGCGCTTGGCCTTGTGCTGGCCGATGATGTGGCGGTCGAGCGCTTCGACCACCTCGAGGGGCGTCAGGTCGAACGGTGTGGAGGGGTTCATGCGGGCACCTTCGGGTTCGCTTCGGGCCGATCGGGTTCTGGGTCTGGGGCGTCCGCGTCGTCCTCGCCCTCGGGCGCCTCGCCACCGAGCGTGAGCACGGTCGGCGTCCCGCTGGTGTAGAGGTCGATCTCGGCGGCGATCAGGAGCGCGGTGCGGGCGATGGTGGCGGCGTCCAGCTCGGTGTGGCGCAGCAGCGCCAGCGCGGCGGCCTGGGCGTACGGGCCGCCCGAACCGACCGCGGCGACCGGGTCGTCGGGGCGAACGACGTCGCCCGAGCCCGACAGGGTGAGGATCTGTTCGTCATCGGCGACGATCAACATCGCCTCGAGCTGCCGCAGCATCCGGTCGGTGCGCCACTCCTTGACCGTCTCGATGGCGGCGCGCAGCAGTTGCCCCTTGTGCGATTCGAGGTAGCCCTCGAACTTCTCGAGCAGCGTGAAGGCGTCCGAGACGGCTCCGGCGAAGCCGGCGAGCGCCTGACCGTCGGCCAAGGTGCGGACCTTCACGGCGCCGCGCTTGACGATCGTGTCGCCGAGCGTGACCTGGCCGTCGCCGGCGATCGCGGTGACGCCGTCCTTGTGGACGGCGACGATGGTGGTTCCGTGCATGCGATTCATCGTCCTCGAGCCTAACCCCGCCACCGATGAGGAGCCGTCGCCGCTCGCATCCCGGTCGGAGGCGCGCGCTATGGTGCGCTCGTTCGCAGCGCACCGCACGCCAGCCGCGCCGGGCGACCGGCCGCATTCCCGGAGGTCCGGTATGACCCACGTCCCCCCCGAACCCGCCGCTCCGCCCGTCCCGCCGTCGGCCCCGCCGCAGAGCCCGCCACCGACCCGCGGCCGCGGCTGCGGCCGCTGGGCGCTCGGCTGCGGCGTCGCGGTCCTGATCCTGCTGGTCGTCGGCGGCGCCCTCACCTGGAACTTCGTCGGTCAGCCGCTCTGGAGCGTCTACACGGCGGTGCGCGAGGTCCAGAACGTGGGCAACCTCGATGCGCGACTCACCAACCGGGCTCCGTTCGCGGTGCCGGCGGGCGATGTCGTGACCGAGCCGCAGATGGAGCGGTACGTGTCGGTGCTCGAGCGGACCGCAGGCTCCGCGCAGGCGCGCCTCGACGACCTCCAGCGGCGCTTCGAGGACCTGGAGGGCCGCGACTTCGCCTGGACCGACGTCTGGCGGCTCGGCGACGCGTACGGCGGTTTCCTGAGGCTGCTCGTCGACACCAAGGAGGCGCAGGTCGCCGCCTTGAACGCCGAGGGCTTCTCGGCGGAGGAGTACGCCTGGGTGCGCGGTGAGGTGCTGCGCGCCGCCGGCCTTCCCGGCATCGGGTACGGCGTCGCCGACTTCGCCGGCGCCTTGACGGGCGGCGCGGAGCCCGACGTGCGGCCGAGCCTCGAGCCGATCCCGCCGGCGAACCGCGAGCTCGTCGAGCGCTTCCGTGAGCGGCTCGACGAGGTCGCCTTCCTGGCGGCGTTCGGACTCTGACCCGGCGTCCCCGGGGGTCCGCGGTCGCCCGTCGGCCCCGGACGCTCGCGCGCCGTGCTGGGTACCATGCGGCATGCCGTTCCTAGACGTCGGTGGCGGTTGGGTCGAAGTGATCGTGGGGCCGATGTTCTCGGGCAAGTCCGACGAGCTCATCCGCCGCGTGACGCGCTGCCTCATCGCCCGCCAATCCGTGCAGGTCTTCAAGCCCTCGCTCGACGATCGGTACGCCGCCACGGCGATCGCGTCCCACGACGGGCGCACGTTGGAGGCGGCCGCCGTGGCGGACGTCGCCGATCTGCGATCGCGCGTGTTGCAAGGCATCCGGGTCGTCGCGATCGACGAGGCGCAGTTCTTCGACGACGGGGTCGTCGAGCTCGTGCGCGACCTCGCCGACGGCGGCACGCGCGTGATCCTCGCCGCGCTCGACACCGACTTCCGGGCTCGGCCCTTCGGCCCCGTCCCGGCGCTCCTGGCCGAGGCGGAGCGGGTCGAGAAGCTGACGGCCATCTGCCGCTGCGGTCGCGCGGCGACCCGCACGCAGCGGCTGATCGCCGGGCGACCGGCGCACGAAGACGATCCGGTGATCCTGGTCGGTGCGGCCGAGACCTACGAGCCGCGGTGCCGCGCCTGCCACACCGTGCTCCGGGGCTCGCGGCCGACGCCGCTGTTCGCCGCCGGGGTGTAGCTGCTGGCCGGCCATCGCGCACGTTCGACGAAGCGGGCGGGCACCCGAAGGTGCCCGCCCGCTCGGTCGCGATCGGTTCGCCGTTCGGTCAGAAACGCTGGCGGATGGAGGCCACCACTTGCGCCAGCGCGCCGTCGGCCGCGTCGGCGAGGAGCGGCTCGTAGGTGGGGTCGTTGAAGGAGATCCTCCCCACCGGGAGGTTCGTGATCGCGAGGTTCGCGCGCTCCGCCTCGCCCACGCCCGTCTGGGAGACGACGACCCGGCCGGTCACCAGGTCGGTCGCGCGCACGTCCACCGCCACTTCGGCGTTGATCGCACCGACCGACACGCCGAGCAGCGAGACGCCCGGGCGCGCGATCGTGGCGCGCGTGACGGCGCCCGTGATCACGAATCCGGCGCCGGCGGCCCGCGCGAGGGCCTCGGGTTCCATCGACTCGAGCCCCTGCTCCGCCAGGATGTTGACCAGCTCGCTGCGCTCGACGATCTGGTAACAGCCGCTGTTCTGCAGCAGCGTGATCAGGCGCGCGGTGGCGGCCGTCTCGAGGCCGGTGACGTTCAGCCCGCCCGAGCGGCCCGTCGTGTTCTCGAACTCGATGACCGCGACCACGGGGTCGGGGCTGTTGACGCAGACGCCGGGGTTGACGACCGACTCCGAGGTGACGGCTTCGGTGGTGGGGGCGCAGGCCGCGAGGAGCAGGCCGGCGAGGAGCAGGAGCATGGGGGCGAAGCGGACGGGCATGGGGCCTCCTGGTGCGCCCGGGCGACGGGCGAGGTGAAGTGGGTCCCTTCACCATGGCACATGCGCCGCCGCCATCGGCTATGTTGCGCCACGAGATCCGGTTCTAGGAGGCGATCGATGCAGGCGTCACCCCATCGACCCGATTCGCGCAGGAGGTGGACGCGCCGCGCAGCCCGATGGCTGCACGGCTTCCTCGCCGTCGCCATCGCATGGTCCGGGCCTGGTCCGTATGCGATCGCGTGGGCCCAATCCCAGGACGTCGCAGCGGACGTCGAGGCGTCGCGGACGCGTTTGTCCGAGCTCTTCGGGGCGCTCGAGCAAGCGCGAGCGGCGCTCGATCGGACCACCTTCGACCTCGAGGACCTCGCTTTCGAGCTCGCGTTCGAGGACCCGCCGGCGATCGCGGCGCGCGTCCACGAGCTCGTGCGCTACGAGCCGTACGACGGGCTCCTGCGCGGGCCTCGGGGCACGCTTGCCTCGGGTGGCGGCAACGCGCTCGACCAGGCGGTCTTGGTGGCTCGTCTGCTCGTGGACGCTGGCTACGACGTCGAGGTTCGCGGCGCCTCGCTCGACGATGCGGCCGCGCATGCGGTCCTCGGCCAGGTGCGCTTCTCGCCGCGGGCGGCGGCGCCCGTCGTGCCCGACCTGGAGGTACCGAGCGTCCTCGGTGCGTCGGCCGTGTTCGAGGCGGAGGCAGCGCGCCGCATGGCGAGCCTCGAGGAGGACGCGGCCATCGCGACCGCGGCGCTCGCGCCTCTTCTCGGCGACGACGACTCCGGGCAGGCGACGCTGCTCGAGGAGGCTCGTGCCTACCACTGGGTCGCGTACCGGCTCGGGCCGCAGGACCCGTGGACCGAGGTCCACCCGCTGTTCGGGGCGGCGAGCCCTCCGTTCGAGGTACCGGCGGCCTCGTCGTCCTTCCAAGGCGAGGTGCCCGCGGAACTGCTGCACCGCCTGCGCTTCCAGGTGTTCCTGGAGCGCAAGGTGGGCGATGAGCTCGAGGTCGTGGCCGTCACCGACGCGTGGGAGCGCCCGGTCGCGAACCTCTACGGGGTACCGCTCTCGTTCGCGAACGTTCCGGATGGCCTCGCGGCCGTCGGGACCGGAGACGTGCTCGAGCTGCAGGCGGAGACCTCGTTCTTCTTCCCGATGTTCGAGGGGGACCCGGCTCCTGGCGCCATGGCCTTCGACCTCACCGGCGCGACGGTGCCTCCAGATGCCGCTGGGAGCCCGTTCGGGGCGCTGTTCCAGAGCCTCGGAAGCGTCGCGAACCAGGCGGCCGGCGTGCTCGGCGGGTTGGGTGGAGGCGATGGGGCTGCTCCGCTCGCGCTGACCGCGCAGTGGCTCGAGTTCACGGTGATCGCTCCGGACGGAAGCGAGACGACGCACCGGCGCATGGTCGTGGATCGGATCGGTCCGGACGCGCGCGCCGCCGGCGACGCGACGATCCACGCGGCCTTCGACGAGGCGACGACCTTCGAAGCTCTGCAATCGCTGCACGCCTTCATGGTCGAGCCCGGCCGCTACGGCGCCGGGTACCGCACGGGCCGGACCCTGGACGCGGTACTCGCGACCGAAGCGTACGTCCAGGACGTCCTGGATGCGATCGTCGCCGACGAGCCACCGCCGTCGCTGCCACCCGACGTCTCCGGCCTGGAAGAGGAGATGACGTTCCTCAACCTGTATGCGCTGTTCGACGAGGTCCTGGCAGCGGACGACGTGGCCACGTACCGTCCCGCGCCGGCCCTCGTCGTCCTCCGGCAGGGGCTCGATGGCAGCGGTCCCTCGGTCGACGTGGTCGCGAACCCGCGCCGCAGCTTGCGGTCCACGCCGTCCGGACCGGTGCCGGACGCCCTGGCGACGTTGCGCGCGGGCGTGTGGGAGACCCGTACGGAGACCTTGGTGCTGACGCGCGCGGGCGGTGGGGTCAGCCCGGCTTTCGCGGTCCTCGGCGCCGCCGACGGTGCCGGCCTGCGGATGCTCGGCCCGGAGGAGCGAGCGGTGGTGGCGTCGCTGCCGCAGCCGGCGTCGACGCGCGCGGCCATCGACGAGGACCTCGCGCGAGGGTATCGGGTGCTCGTTCCGACCGAGTGGGACGGGAGCATGACCACCCTCGGGTGGTGGCGGACCGACCCCCGCACGGGCGAGACGCTCGGTCGCGGCCTCGATGGCCGCGGCAACGCCTTCGTGGAGTACCTGACGAGCTTCGAGGTAAGCATCACCATCACGGCGGGCTTCGCCGTGTTGGGCGCCCACCAGTGCACCAAGATCTCGGACCCGCGCATCGCGGGTTGCTGCCTCGTGCAGAACGTCGCCATGGCGGGGGTGGGCACCGCGGTGGGCGTCGTGATCGGTGCCGCCCTAGTCTCGTCCGCCGCCAAGCTCGCGCTGTTCGGGGCGATGGACGCTGGCTACAACGTGGGGGGGCTGTTCCTGCCGACGTTCTGCCCTGGGGGGTGATGTCGCAACGCGCGCTCAGGGCTGCAGCCGCTGCCCGTCGCGCGGGAACGCCCGCGCAAACCGGATGTTGGGCACGCCCAGCAGCAGCGCCGTCAGGCGCTCCGCGCCGATCGCGAAGCCGCCGTGCGGCGGCATGCCGTGGCGGAACACCTCGAGGTAGCTCGCGAAGCCGGCCGGGTCGAGGTGGCGCTGCGCCAGGTTGCGCACGAGCGCCTCGTAGGTGTGCTCGCGCTGACCGCCCGAGGTGATCTCGGTGCCGCGGAACAGCAGGTCGAGGCCGCGGGTGAGGCCGTCGCCGGTGGCAAAGGCGTAGAACGGTCGCGCCGCCTCGGGGTAGCGCGTGACGAAGACGAAGTCCGAGCCGTGCTCCTCGCGCGCCCAGCGCCCCAACAGGCGCTCCGCCTCGGGGTCGAGGTCCTTGCCGCCGGAGGCGTGGCCGTAGCGCTCGGCGACCAGCGCGCGCGCCTCGAGGAGCGGGATGCGCGGGAAGGCGACGTCCAGCGGCGGCAACTCCGCGCCCAGGTCGCGCAGGTCGCGCGCGCAGCGCTCGCCGACGTCGGCGAGCATCGACTTCAGGAGCGCCTCTTCGACGTCCATCACGTCTTCGTCGCTCTCGATGAAGCCCAGCTCGACGTCGAGCGACAGGTACTCGGCCAGGTGCCGCACGGTGTGGGAGCGCTCGGCGCGGTACACCGGCGCGACCTCGTAGACGCGTTCGAAGGCGCCCACCAGGATCTGCTTGTACAGCTGGGGCGACTGGGTCAGGTAGGCGCGCTTGCCGTAGTAGTCGACCTCGAACTGGTCGGCGCCCCCCTCGGCGCCGGCGGCGACGAGCTTGGGCGTGCTGATCTCGGTGAAGGCGTGGTCGTCGAGGAAGCGCCGGAAGCCGCGCAGCAGCTCGGCCTGCACCTTGAGGATCGCGCGGTCGCGCGGCGCGCGCACGGTGACCGCCCGGTACTCGAGCAGGGTGTCCGGGTTGGTGTGGTGGTCGAGCTTCGCCATCTCGACGGGCGGCGGCACGGTGGCGAGCGCGACGACGCGCAGCCCGGTCGCCTGGACCTCGATGCCTCCGGGGGCCTTCGCGCTCGCCACCACGGTGCCGGTCACCTCGACGCACGATTCGTGCAGCGGCGGCTCGATCCCTTCGAGCACGCACTGGACGACCCCGGTGCGGTCGCGCAGGTGGAGGAAGGCGATGCCGCCGAGGTCGCGCCGGTGGTGCACCCAGCCGCGCAGCGTCACGGGGTGCCCCAGGGCCACGGTCAGGTCGGCGACCAGCGTGCGGCCCGCGTCGAGGTCGAGGTCCCGTCCTCGTCGAGGTTCGGGGCGGGCGTCGTGGATGGGGATCGTCATGGCGGTCTCCTCGGCGGTGCGGCGGCGGGACCGGTGCCCCCAACGAACGACCCCCCGAGGCGGGGGGCCTCGGGGGGTCGCGGAAGTCCACGTCGACGGTTACGCCCCGAGTGCCCTCGCGTCGCGATTGTCGTCGGTGCGGCGGGCGGTCGGGGTCATGGGCGGCACGCTACCGCGCGCCCCGGACGGCGTCAAGGCGTGCCTACGCCGCGACGGCGGCCGCGGCGTCCAGCGCCCGGCGCACGTCGGCGACCAGGTCGTCCGGGTCCTCGACCCCGACCGAGAGGCGCACGAGCGCGTCCGCGACGCCCAGGGCCGAGCGCTGCTCGGGCGTCCAGAGCTCGTGCGTGGTCGTCGCCGGGTGGGTGGCGAGCGACGCCACGTCGCCCAGCGAGACCGCCTGCGCGAACAGCTCGAGGCGGTCGAGGAAGGCGTACGCCCGGCGGGTGGCGAGGGCGGGCGCGCCGGCGAGCTCCAGCGCCACCATGCCGCCGAAATCGCGCATCTGGCGCGCGGCGATCGTATGGCCCGGATGGTCGGTGAAGCCGGGGTAGTGCACCCGCGCGACCGCCGGGTGGTCGCGGGCGGCCTCCGCGACGCGGCGCGCGCCGGCGCACTGAGCGGCCACCCGCAGGGGCAAGGTCGCCAAGCCACGAAGCAGCAGGAAGGCCTCGAACGGCCCCAGGACGGCGCCGACGTGGCGCAGCCCCTCGGCGCGCACCTGCGCGACCAGCTCCTCGCTGCCCACCAAGACGCCGCCGAGCGCGTCGCCGTGGCCGCCGAGGTACTTGGTGGCCGAGTGCAGCACCACGTCGAGCCCGTGCTCGAGCGGGCGCGTGAGGTACGGCGTGGCGAAGGTGTTGTCGGCGACCGTCAGGGCCCCGCTGGCGCGTCCGGCGGCGGCGACCGCGGCGAGGTCGTGCACGTTCAAGGTCGGGTTGGTCGGGGTCTCGACGTAGATCACCTTGGTGCGCGGCCCCACCGCCTCGGCCAAACGATCGGCCGTGGATCGATCCGGGCCGCCACCGGCCTCGGTCGTCGCCACGCCGTAGCGCGCGAGCAGGTCGTGCAGCAGCCCTCCGGTCCCGCCGTACAGGGGACCGAGGACCACCACCTCGTCGCCGGGCGCGAGGACGGTGAGCAGCAGGCCGGCGATCGCCCCCATCCCGGAGGCGAAGGCGACCGCGTCGGCACCCCCCTCGAGCGAGGCGACCCGCCGCTCGAAGGCGCGGGTGGTCGGGTTGCCGATGCGGCCGTAGACGTAGCCGGCCTCTTCGCCGGCGAACAGCCGTCGTCCGCGGGCGGCGTCGCCGTAGACGAAGGTGGACGTGGCGTGGATGGGGGTGGCGTGGGCGCCCGTCGGGTCGACGTCGTGGCCCGCGTGCACCGCCCGCGTCGCGAACGCGTGCGCTTTGGTCTCCATGATGTCTCAGTCTACGTGCTTGGCACCTCGATCCACCGCACCTCGTGCGTGGACAACGACACGTGGCCGTCGGAAACGCTTCCACCGCGCAACAGATCGCGCGCACCCGCGGGCCAGCGACGCCCCAGCAGGCGGGCGCCGTCGACGGCTTGGGGCGGGCCGCCGACGTGGTGCAGGCAGAGCACCTCGTGGGTCGGCGTCGAGCGCACGAGCGCCGCGACGTTCGACGGCGCCTTGGGCCAACGCTGCGGCGCCGCGGGGTGGAACGCCGCGTGCGCAGCGCGCGTCCGAAGCAGGTGGCGGAGGCCGTCGAGCACCTGCCGACGGCGGCCGTCCGGGTGCTCGAGCTCGGCGGCGAGTTCCTCCCAGACGAAGCGTCCGCGGTTGATCGAGCGCGCGCGCCCGGTGGCCGCCAAGGCTGCTTCGTCGTTGCGCGAGCCCAGCAGGGAGTGGACGTACACGCCGGGTACGCCGGGGAGCGCGAGCATGAGCGCATGCGCGCAGAGCATGCGCCGCACCCCGTCGGCCTCGTCCTGGCCGGGGTCGGCGAGGGCGTCGAAGAGGCTGACGTTGAGCTCGTAGGGGCTCTCGCCGCCGCCGACGTCGGCCTTGCGGCTCACGCGGCCGCCGCGCTCCAGGACCCGCGCCGCGAGCGCGTCGACCTCGGTGCGCGGCAGGATGCCTTCGACCGGTCGGACGCCGATGCCGTCGTGGGAGGCGAGGAAGTTGAAGAAGGTCGCCTCGGCGCTCGGTGCGCGCAGCTCGGCGGCCCAGTCGCGGAGCGCGCGCGCGTCGCCGCGGGCGAAGGTGTGCAGGGTGAGCGGCGGCAAGGCGAAGTTGTAGACCATCTGCGCCTCGTCGTGGCCGTCGCCGAAGTAGGCGATGTTCTGCGCGTGCGGCACGTTCGTCTCGGTCACCATCACCACCCCGGGCGTGGCGGCCTCGAGCGCGGTGCGCACCAGCTTGAGCACCTCGTGGGTCTCGGGGAGGTTGGCGCAGGACGTGCCCGGCACCTTCCACAGGTACGTCACGGCGTCGAGCCGCAACAGCCGGGCGCCGCGCTCCACGTAGCGCAGGAGCACGTCGAGCACGGCGGCGAGCACCTCGGGGCGGCGGTAGTCGAGGTCCACCTGATCGGCGCTGAAGGTGGTCCAGACGTGGCGCACGCCGTCTGCGGCGTCGAAGGGCGTCAACAGCGGCGTCGTGCGCGGGCGCACGGTCGCGCTGAGGTCGGTGGACGGGTCGGCCGTCACGAACCAGCCCGCGTACGCCGGGTCGCCCGCGAGGAAGCCCTGGAACCAGGGGTGGCTCGCCGAGGCGTGGTTGATCACCGCGTCGAACATCAGCCGCCGGTCGCGCGCGAGCGCCGCGACGTCGGCCCAGGTCCCCACGGAGGGGTCCACCGCGTCGTACTGCGCGACCGAGAAGCCGTCGTCCGAGGTGGACGGGTAGAAGGGGAGCAGGTGCACCGCCTCGGTGGTGCCGGCGAGCGGGCCGTCCAGCAGCCGCTTCAGCGTGCGCAGCGGCGCCTCGCCCGCGGCGCGCACCTGGTCGGCGTAGGTGATCAACACGGACGCGTCCGGACCGAGGCGCTCGGCCGGGGGCGTGGGTGCGCCCGGGAAGCGGCGTTCGGTGGCGGCCAGGCGCTCGGCGAGGCGCGGCGTCCAGGCATCGGCGAGCGCATCGCCGTAGAGGCGCGCGAGGTGGCCGCGGAGCCGCGGCGTCGCGGCGGCGGTCCGCGGTGCGTCGTGGGGAAGGCTCATGGCTGCACCTGCACCTTCGTGAGCGCGAGGTCGGAACGGCTCGTGGCCGTCGCCCCCGAGTGCGGGAGCGCGAGGTCGGCACCGGTCATGACGTCCCCCTCAGTTCGGTGAGCGCGGCGTCGAGCACGCGGTCGAGCGCGTCCAGACCGAAGTGGCGGCGGCCGACCGCGTGGTTGTGCTCGACGTCGCGGGCGATGCGGGCGGGGTCGGCGAGCAGCGCGGCCACCTCGGCCACGGCGGCTTCGGTGACGCGCCCGTCGATCTCCACGAAGCGGAACCCCGCCGGTGCGAGGTCGCGCGCGTAGACGGGGTAGCGGTTGACGAGCGCGGGCTTGCGGGCCGCGACCGTCTCGAGCAGCGCGTTGCCGAAGCCCTCGTACAGGCTGGGGTAGGTGACCAGGTCGGCGTGGGCGAAGGCGTCGGCGAAGGCGTAGCGCTTGCCGGCCGGTCCGTGCGCGCGTTCGGCGCCGACTCGGTCGGCCACCAGCCGCAGGTCGACGTCCAGCGCCGCGGCCCGCCGTTCGAGGGCGCGCAGGTAGCCGAGCCCCTCGTCGCCGGCCTCGTGCGTGATCACGAGCGCGTCGCCCGGATCCCCGAGCCCGTGCAGCAGGTCGAGCGCCAGCTCGATGCCCTTGCGCGGCACCACCCGGGTCGGCTGCAGGAAGAGCCGCCGGTCGCCACCGAGGTCGATGCCCGCGCGGAAGTCGGCGTTGAAGGCGTCGACGACGCCGAAGGGCCGGTCGAAGTCCATCACGTTCGGGAGCCAGTGCGCCGTGAGCCCGCGGCGCGCGCGCAGCTGCTCGGCGGCCGCGGTGTGGATGCACAGGTGCGCGACGTGGGGCGCGTCGAAGGGGAAGCAGCGTTCGAGCAGATCGGGCAGCTTCGGGCGTGCGAAGCGCTCGCGCTCCCACCAGTAATCGTGCTCGTGCGACAGCGTCGGGAGGCGCGTCTCGGCCACCAGGTCGGCGAGCGCGAGCGCCAGCGGCAGCTGCATCGGGATCGCCCAGGCGTTCTGCACCACGAGCAGGTCGGGGTGCTCGGCGGCCACCACCGGGCGCAGTTGGCGGAGCAGTCCGTCGGCCTGGGTCCGCACCTCGTCCTCGAGGGTCGGGTCGGGTTCGGCCGGGTCGCCCTCGAAGCAGCGCGCGCCCAGCGCGAGCGCGGTCGGGTCGCGGAAGTGCATCTCCGGGAGGAGCACGCCGGGGCCGTCGAGCTCGCCGGCGACGTCCACGACGGCGTACCCACGCCGGCGCAGCGCGTCGGCGAGCTTCTCCGACTCGAGGCTGACGCCGTCGGTGCCCGCCAGCCGGGTGGCCAGGACGAGCGCCTTCATACGCGCGCGGCGGCGGTGACGCGCGCGCTCACCCCTTGACCCCGCCGGCCGTGAGGCCGCCGACCAGGTACTTCTCGAACCAGAAGAAGAGGATCATGATCGGCACCGTGATGATCATCGCGCCGGCCATCAGGTACTGGCGCGGCACCTCCTGGCTGTCGAGCATCACCATGCCGCGCGGCAGGGTGAAGATCCCCGGGTCGTCCAGGAACATGAAGGCGAACAGGAACTCGTTCCAGGCGATCATGAAGACGTACAACCCCACGGACGCGATCGCCGGCATCGCCAGCGGCAGCGTGATCCGCCAGATCACCTGCGCCCGCGTGCATCCGTCGATCAACCCGGCTTCCTCGAGGTCCTTCGGGAGCGTCTGGAAGTAGCTCCGGAGCATGTACAGGGCCACCGGGATGGTCGTCGCGGGGTAGACGATGAGGAGGCCGGGCAGGGTGTCGCGGAGCCCGAGCTGGGTGAACACCGCGTACAGCGGGATCACGAGCACGATCGCCGGGAACATGTAGATCAGCAGGATCGAGCGGGCCAGGAAGGTCCGGCCGGGGAAGGCCAGGCGCGTGATCGCGTAGGCGCCCAGGACCGCCATCACGAGCGTCACCGTCATGGTGACGAAGGCGACGAGGAAGCTGTTGCCGATGAAGTTGAGGAAGTCGAAGGTGACCAGCACCTCGCGGTAGCCGACGAGCAGCTCGCGCGCGCCCTGGCCCCACTCGATGGCGAGGTTCGCGGGATCGCGGAGCATGTCCGCGCGCCCCTTGAGGCTGGCCGAGAGCATGTACCAGAACGGGAACAGGATGATCAGGCCGAAGAAGGCGAAGGCGAAGCCGCGCAGCAGGCGCACCGCGATCGACTCGAGGAGGTCGCGGCGCAGGCGGCGGAAGTCGATGCCGCGCAGCGCGTACCGCACCAGGTGGCCCGCCAGTGCGAACAGGACGAGGGCGAAGCCCACGCCCCAGAGCGGCCGGATGGCGTCGAACCCGAGCGGACGGAGGCCGGTCGCGGCGAGCCACGCCGCGCCCACGGCGAGGCCGATGCCGACGGCGAGCCAAGGCGCGGTGTCGGCGCCCGTGCGGAGCGCGCCGACGGCGGCCCCGATCGCGAGGCCCACGAGCAGCGCCTGGCCGACCGGCAGCGTGGTCGTCAGGCCGGCGACCAGCGTGGCGGAGAGCGACCACAGCACGACCAGCAGCGCGAGCGTGAGGGCGCCGACGAAGGCTCCGACGGCGATCGAGGCGGGCGTGGCGCCGCGCCCCCGCGGCTTGGGGAGGGGGGTGGACACGCGGACGGTGCTCATTTCTCGGACTCCGGGGCGAAGCGGTAATAGACGAACATGAAGCCGAGCAGGATGACGAACAGGATCATCGCCACCGCCGATCCGGCGCCGATGTCGGCGCGCGCGAAGGCCTCGTCGTAGATCATGACCGGCAGGTTCTTGGTGCCCGCGGCGCCGCCGGTCAGCAGGAAGATGTCTTCGAACTTGTTGATCAGGAACATGAAGCGGAGCAGGAACAGCACCGCCAGGACCCCGGCCAGGTTGGGCAGCGTGATGAACCAGAACTTCTGGAACGGACCGGCTCCATCGACGTCGGCCGCCTCGTACATGTCGATCGGCACCGCCTGCAGGCGGGCGAGGATGAACAGGAAGGCGAAGGGGAAGTAGTTCCAGGAGCTGAAGACGACCACCGTCGCCAGCGCGAGCGGGAAGGCGAAGGTCAAGCCCAGGAACTGGAGGTCGAGCGTGCGTTGGCCCAGGAAGTTGACCGGACCGGCCAACAGGTCCCAGCGCTGCCCGAGGGCGTTCACGGTGCCGCTGAACGGGTCGAGGAAGAAGGCCCAGACGAAGGCGACCGCGATGACGGGGGCGACGTAGGGGAAGAGGAACAGGCCCCGAAGCAGCCCGCGCCCACGGAACTCGCCGTTGAGCAGCATGGCGGCGAACAGGCCGAGCGCGATCGAGCCGACGGCGCTGAAGAAGGTGTAACCGAGGGTGATCCACAGCGACGGCCAGAAGTCGTTGCCGGTGAGCACGCGGCGGTAGTTGTCGAGGGTGAACGTCAGGTTGGTCAGGACGTTCTCGGCCCGCGCGCGCATGTCGGTGGCGGCCTCGCGCACGTCGGGCGCGCCGGCCGCGAAGTACGCGGCGCCGGCCGTGAAGGAGAGCTCCAGGGTCTCGCGGTAGCCCGCGTCCCAGTCCCCGAAGCGGCACCGGACGTTGGCCGCGGTCTGGGTGCAGCGCGGTTCGTCGGTCGTGAGCGTCAAGCCCGCCGGAAGGGTCTTGGTCCAGACGACGTCTTCGAGCGCGACGCGCTGGCTGCCGTTGCGCATCGTCAACCGCAGGACCAGCGGATCGCCCTCGGCCGAGGGCGTCTCCAACACCCGTTCGTTGGCGACCGGCACGGGGGCGCGCAGGTCGGCGAGGGTGACGGACTTGAAGCTGATCCAGACGTTGAGCAGCACCGGGAACAGCACGATCGCGAGGATGACGGCGAACGTCGGCGCCAGCATCCAGTAGGCGAGGCGCGCTTCGCGCGCGGCCAGCGTCATGCGTCGGGTCGCCATGCGGGGCCCTCCTGGGGCGGTCGCGGACCCGCGGAGGGTGGCCACGGGACCGGCGACCGTGCGTTCGAGCTACGACGGGGCGGCCCGAGCCGGAGCTCGGGCCGCCATGGTGCCAAGGGTCAGCGGAGGCCTTCGACCTCGGTCTGGATCAGGGTCGCGGTCTCGGCGGCGGTGAGCTCGCCGTCGAGGTAGCGGCGGATCGCTTCGGACATCACGCGGGTGCCGTACAGGCTGGTGACCAAGCCGCCCTGGCCCTGACGGAAGGCCCAGCGGTCGCCGGTCTCGAGGCCCGCGACCAGGTCGTCGATGACGGCGACCGAGTAGAAGCTGTTGAGCGGCGCGCGGTCGCTGACGCCCACTTCGAGCGTCGCCCAACCCTCGACGAAGCGAGTCGGCTCTTCGGGCGTGCCGCTGCGGACCGGGAACTTGCCTTCTGCGGCCATCCCGAGCCAGTCGAGGTAGCCGTCGGTGACGAGGTACTCGACGAAGGCCTGGGCGGCCTCGATGTCGGCGTCGACGGTGATGCCGAGGCCTTGCACCTGGGCGTAGCCGGAGCCCGTCGGGTTGCTCGGGCCCGCGATGCTCGTCACGAAGCCGGTGTTGCGCGCCAACGAGCCGCGCTCCTGCCCTTCGTCGGCGATCACCGGGACCTCGTCGCGCAGGCCGGCGAGCTCGTCGAGGATGAAGGGCGACCACACGACCATCGCGGCCTGCCCGCCCTGGTACAGCTCGCGCGACTGGAGCCAGTAGAGGTTGCCGGGAGGGCTCAGCTCGGCCAGTTCCTTGTAGAACTCGAGGAACTCGACGAAGGCGGGCGTGTCGACCGTGATGTTGCCCTCGTCGTCGACCAGCTGCACGCCGTTGGCGAGCGCCAGGTGCTCGACGACCTGCATCATGTAGTCCTGGCTGGGGTCGGTGGCGGCGACGAAGCCGTACATGTTGGGCGGATCGTGCAGTGCGCGCGCCGCTTCGAGGATCGCCTCGTAGCTGGTGGGGGCGGCGAGGCTGCGCTCGGTGAACAGATCGGCGCGGTACAGCAGCAGCTGCGTCCAGCCGTCGGTCGGGACCGCCGTGTTCTCGCCCTGGTACGACATCAGCGCGAGCGCACCGGCGCCGAAGGTGTCGACGCCCAGGTTGGCGACCGCCTCGGTCGCGGCGGCGGTGTCGAGGATGCCGGCCTCGGCCCAGCCGATCGTGTAGTTGATGGGGTGGAAGACCACGTCGGGCAGGGCGCCCGCGGCGAAGGCGGCGGTCATGCGCTCACCCAGGCTGCTCTCGGTGACGGGCACCACGTCCACGGAGATGCCGGTCTCGGCCTCGAAGGCCGCGGCGATCGCCTGTTGGGTCTCGATGCGCTGCGGTTGCTCTTCGGTGGTCCAGAAGGTCAGCGACTGCGCCGCGGCCAGGGAGGTCGCGAGCAGGAAGGCGAGGAGTGGGAGGGTACGTCGCATGGGGGCTCCTTCGTTCGAGTAGGACGGGGGGTTCAGTGGGGCGTGGGTGTTTGGGGGGGCGCGATCACCTCCTCCTCGAGGGGTGCGGCGGCGCCTGGGTGGGCGGCGCCCGCGGCGCGCGGCGGCGCCGTCGAGGACCGGACGACCAGCTCGGGCGTCCGGAGGAGCGGCGTGGGGGCGGCACCCGTTTGGGGTGCGAGCACGAGGCGGGCGGCGACGCGGCCGAGCTCTCGGCCGGGTTGCCGGACGGTGGTCAGCGGGGGCGTCAGGTAGCGTGCCCAGGTCAGGTCGTCGAAGCCGACGACGCTCAGGTCGTGGGGTACGGCGATGCCGCGCTGGGCGGCGGCGTGCAGCAGCCCGACCGCCATCCGGTCGTTGCCGCAGAACACCGCGGTGACGCTGGGGTCGTCGAGCAGGCGAGGCGCGGCGGTCGCGCCGCCGTCCTCGGTGAAGTCGCTCTCGACCAGCGGCCCGGGCTCGAGGCCCGCGGCCCGGAGGGCGGCCAGGAAGGCGTCGCGGCGTTCGACGCCGTCGCGGCGCGTGCCGGCGAGGTGGCCGATGCGCCGGTGGCCGAGCGCGACCAGGTGCGCGACCACCGCCCGGACGCCGGCGGCGTCGTCGAGGCGGACCTCGGGGAGGCACGTCTGCGGCCCCTCGCGTTGGACGAGCGCGACGGGAACGCCACCGGCGGCCGTCCGCAAGGCGTCCTCCGGCAGGCTCGAGCCGATGAGCACCAGCCCGTCGACCTGGCGCGCGCGCAAGACCTCGACGGCACGGCGTTCGGCGTCGGGTTCGCGGTGGTCGGTCACCACCATCGCGTGCATGCCGCGCGCCTCGAGCACGTCCTCGATGCCGCGCGCCATCTGCGCGTACAGCGGACCGATCAGGTCGGGCACGATGACGCCCACCAAGCCGGTGCGGCCGGTGACCAGGCCGCGCGCCACGTCGTTGCGCCGGTAGCCGAGCAGCGCCACCGCGCGTTCGATGCGGGCGCGCGCCGCCGGGCTCACGACCCCGCCGTTCAGCGCGCGCGAGACGGTCGCGATCGAGGCGCCGGCTTCGCGGGCGACGTCGTGGATGGTGGGGCTGCGCGGCGGCATGGCGATGCGTTCCTCCGGCGCCGGGCGGGTCGGCGCTGTGAAAACGTTTCCAACTTGCGTACGTCGAGTATGCAGGCTCGGGGGGCGGGCCGTCAACCGCAGATGCGGTGGCGCCGCCGGGCTCGGGCCGGCGCTTCAGCCGCCCGCGCCCTCAGGCTCGGGGTCGGCGCCGGGGTCCACGACCACGAGCGCGCCCGCGTGCGCGGTCACGACGAGCGCGCCCAGCGCGGTGTTCGAGACGCCGCGCCCCTGGGCGCGCGCCAGCGTCGCGCGCTCGAGCGGGTACCGCGCGCCCGCCACGGACACGATCGCGACCTCGTCCAGCGCCAGGAGGCTGAAGCGGGTGCCGGCCGCGAACGCCAGTCGGCGCGCCTCGCCCGGACGCAGCGGCCACACCGAGCGCACGCCGTCCGCCGCGTCGACGGCGATCGCGTCGCCGCGCCGCGCCTGGGCGATCGCCACCGTGGCGAGCGTCTGGTCCAGGCGCCCGCTCAGTCCGCCGACGATCAGCACCTCGGTGGCGCCGCGCGCCGCTGCGGCGTCGAGCGCCAGCTCCAGGTCGAGCGCGTCCTTGTCGGTCGGGTGCCGCTCGGTCGCCAGGTCCGGGTACCGCGCTCGGGTCGCCGCGTCCACGGAGTCGAGGTCGCCGACGAGGAGGTCGGGTGCGAGCTCGAGGGCCGCCGCGTGCCGCAGGCCGCCGTCGGCGGCGACGACCAGGTCGCATCCACGGACCCGGGCGCGCAGCGCGGGCGTGGCGACCACCGCACCGCCCACGAGGACCACCGCCTTCACGAACCGCCCTCCTCGCCATCGCTCCAGAACGTCCAGGCATCGTCCGGTGCCGTCAGGTGGCCCGCTTGCCCGACGGCGGGGGGGCGGCCGCCCGCGAACTCGCGCGGCGGCGCCGACCACGCGACGGCGACGCCCCAAGCCGGCACCTCGAGCGCGAGTCGCCAGCCTTCGCGGCGCCGCGCCACCGCCGCGACCCGCGCCGGGGTGGAAGCGCCGACCGGCTCCGGCGACCAGCGCACCCGGCCCTCGTGCAGCAGCGCCGCGCTGGGTGCGCCGGGCAGCCGCACCGTCGCGGCGCCGGTCCAGACGTTCGCGTGCCCCACGAAGCGCGCGGTCCAGGGATCGACGGGCGCGTCGATCAGCGTCGCCGGCGGGGCGATCTGCACGAGCCGCCCCGCCCGCAGCACCCCCACCCGATCGCCCACCTCGAGCGCCTCGTCCAGGTCGTGCGTGACGAAGAGCGCCGCGGTGCCGTCGGCCCGCAGCAGCTCGGCGACCTCGCGCGAGAGGCGACCGCGCAAGCCGGGGTCGAGGCTGGCGAACGGTTCGTCGAGGAGGACGAGGGCCGGTTCGGGCGCGAGCGCCCGGGCGAGCGCGATCCGCTGCCGTTCGCCCCCCGAGAGCGCGTCGACCCGGTCGTCCATCCGGGAGGCGAGGCCGATGCGATCGAGCCAGGCGCGGACGCGCGCGCGGCGCTCGTCCGCGGGCATCCGAGCCTCGACCAGGCCGAAGGCGACGTTGCCGGCGACGTCCAGGTGGGGGAAGAGCGCGTGGTCCTGGAACACGACCCCGACCCCGCGGCGGTGCGTCGGCAGCGCCCTCAGGTCGGTGCCGTTGGCGAACACGTTCCCGGTCGTGGGCGCCAGGCCCGCTACCGCTCGCAACAGGCTGGTCTTGCCGCACCCCGAGGGACCCACGAGGGCCACCACCTCGCCGCGCGCGAGCGTGAGGTCGATCTCCGCGAGGGCCCGGACGGCGCCGTAGCGCACGCCGACGTCGCGGAGTTCGAGGGCGTTCGTCGCCGGGGGCATCGGATGCGAGCGTACCGTGGCCGCGACCGTTCAGAACGGGTCCGGGCCGCGCCGGCGCCCGAGCGCGTCGACCCCGCCGACGACCGCGGCGATCAGCGCCGCGAGGATCAGAGCGAGGAGCAGCGCTTCGGCGTACGACCCGGCGCCGGGTCGGCCCAGCCGCTCGGCGATCGCGACCGGCAGCGTCGTGGTCTCCGGCCGACGCAGCAACAGCGCGGCGCCGAACTCGCCGAGCGAGGTCGCGGCGGCGTACGCGGCCGCGGTGGCCCACGCCGCGCGCGTGAGCGGCAGGTCGAGGCGCCAGAGCGCCCGCGCCGGGGAGGCGCCGAGCGTCGCGGCGGCCGCCCGCCAGCCGTCGGGCACCGACTGCAGCGCCGTGGCCGCCACCCGCGCCACCAGCGGCGTCGCCAGCAGCGCGTGGGCGAGCGGCACGCCCCAGGCGCTCGACGCCAGCGCGGGCGCGACGAGGAGGAGGCCGAGGCCGAGCGTCACCGCGCTCACCGCCCACGGCGCCAAGCCTGCGGCGTCGAGCCAGCGCCAACCGCCGCGCACGACGGCGAGCGCCACCGCGCCCCCGAGCAGGAGCGCCAGCAGGGTCGCGAGCGCGGCGAAGCGCAGCGAGTTCGTGAGCGCCGTGGGGGCGTCGGTCAAACCGATCCTCGCGGACGGCTCGAGGAGCGCGGCCCAGGCGCCGGCCACCGAGGCGCCACCGGGTGGGTTCACCGCCAGCGCCAGGAGCGCGGCGAGCGGGGCGGCCACGAGCAGGCCCGCGGGCGCGACGGCCGCGAGCGCCCAAGCGCGCCCCGGCCGCGGTCCGGTCGCCGCCTGGCGCTCGACGGCGCCGGCGAGCCGGGCGTTCGCGCGCAGGTACGGCACCGCGAGCGCCAGCACGATCGCGAGCTGCAGCAGCGCCAGGGCCGATGCGGCGCCCAGGTCGAGGCTGCGCGCCACCTCGCGGTAGATGGCCACCTCCAAGGTGGCGAAGCGCGGCGCGGGCGTGAGCACCAGCACCACGCCGAAGCTGGTGAAGCAGAAGAGGAAGGTCAGGGCCGAAGCGGCCACCAGCGCCGGCGCCGCGGTGGGGAGGGTGACCCGCACGAAGCGTCGCCAGGCACCGGCGCCCAGCGCGGCGGCGGCGTCGTGCAGGCGGGCGCCCGCGCCGGCGAGGTGGCCGCCCACGATCCGCGCCACCAGGCCCGCGTTGTAGAACGCGTGCGCGAGCACGAGCACCCACCAGGTGTCGCGGCCGTCGATGCCGAGCACGCCGCGCGGACCCACCCAAGCGAGCACGGCGACCCCGGCCACGAGCGAGGGCAGGACGAAGGGCACCACGAACAGCGCGCGCCACAGACCGCGCAATGGTAGGTCCGGCCGGGCGAGCGCCCAGGCGGCCGGCAGGCCGAGCAGGACGGCCGCCGCCGTGGACGCCGCGGCCTGCAGCGTCGTGCGGCCTACCAAGCCCCAGACCTCGGCGTCCCACCAGGTGGCGAACGCCGCCGCGTCCAAGGTGCGCCCCGCGAGCGCGGCCAACGGCAGCGCGACGCCGAGCGCGAGCGCGGCGGCGGCGAGCGCTCCGGCGACGTGGGCGAGGACGGGGGCGCGCACGGTTCCAGGGTACGTCCCGCGCGCACCCGCGAGCGAGGCGTGTGGGGGGGCTTGACACGGACCGTGCGCCCGGCTACATTTCGCCTGATGGTCCGCCTCCGCCCCACCCCCCTCGGCCTGCAGGTCGTCGGCGCCCGTGCGCTGCCGCCCGTCCTGCGCTTGGCCCCGGAGGCGTCTGCCGGCTAGTCGGGAACCCCGACCCCCGCACCGACCGACCGTGGGCCCCGCCGCCCACGGTCGTTCTCGTTTCCGCACCTCGCGGAGGCGGCGACCGCGCGCCCGGTCCCGCCGCTCCCGCGTTCTCATCGTCCCCCGACGTCGCTCCACGAGGTGCCCATGACCGCCCCGACCGCTTCCGCCGCCGCCCCGCCGGTCCGCCGCTACGGCGCGCTGCTCGGCCGTTACCTCGGCCCGCAGCGGGCCCAGGCGCTGCTGCTCGCCGCGCTGCTGCTCACCGGCATCGGCCTGCAGCTGGCGGTGCCGCAGGTGCTGCGCCGCTTCATCGACACCGCCACGGGCGTCGCCTCCGGCGCGCTGCCCGCGGACGCGGGCGCCGGCCTCGCCGGGTTGGCCGGCGTCTTCCTGGCCCTCGCGCTCGGCACCCAGGTGCTCAGCGGCGCCGCGACGGTGCTGGGCGCGGCGGTGGGCTGGAACGCCACCAACCTCCTGCGCCGCGACCTGCTCGACCACTGCCTGCGCCTCGACATGACCTTCCACGCCGCGCGCACCTCGGGCGAGATGATCGAACGGATCGACGGCGACGTGACCGCGTTGTCGGATTTCTTCGCGCAGTTCGCGGTGCGCGTCCTGGGTGGACTCCTGCTCCTCGTGGGCATCCTGGTCCTCCTCTGGCGCGAGGACCCGTGGCTCGGCGCCGCGCTCACGCTCTTCACCGCGCTCGAGGTCGCCGTGATGGTGCGCCTGCGCGACGTCGCCGTGCCGGCATCGGCGCGCGAGCGCGAGGCCGCCGCGCAGGTCTTCGGTTTCGTCGAGGAGCGCCTCACCGGCATCGACGACGTCCGCGCGAACGGCGCGGGCCCCCACGCGCTCCACCGCTTCGTCGCGGTGATGCGCACCTTCTTCGCCGACACCCGCCGGGCTTGGATGGCGCGCTCGATCGTCTGGCTGACGACCTACGGGCTGTTCGTCGTCGGGGTGCTCGTCACGATCGGCTCCGGCATCCAGCTGGTGCTGGTCGGCGCCATCACGCTCGGCACCGCCTACATGGTCTTCCAGTACCTGGTCCTGCTGCAGGCGCCGATCGAACAGATCACCCAGCAGATGCAGGTGCTGCAGCGCGCCGGGGCGAGCCTCGGCCGCATCGACGAGCTGCTGCGCGAACGCTCACGGCTCGCGCCGCTGGAGGCCGAGCGCGCCACCACGTTGCCGTCGGGGCCGCTCGAGGTGCGCTTCGACCAGGTCGGGTTCCGCTACCACGACGCCGACGAGGGGGCGGCCCCGAACCTGCGGGGCATCGACCTGACGGTGCCGGCGGGGACGCACCTCGGTCTGCTGGGCCGCACCGGGAGCGGCAAGACCACGCTCACCCGGTTGGCGTTCCGGTTCTACGACCCGGACGCGGGCCGCGTGCTGTTGGGCGGCGTCGATGCCCGCGACGTCCCGCTCGCCGAGCTCCGCCGGCGCGTCGGCCTGGTGACGCAGGAGGTGCAGCTGGTGCAGGGGAGCGTGCGCGACAACCTGACCTTCTTCGACGCCACGGTCCCGGACCCGCGCTTGCTCGAGGCGCTCGACGAGGTCGGGCTCGGCGGTTGGCTCGCCGGCCTGCCGGCCGGCCTCGACACCCCGGTCCGCGCCGGCGGCGGCAACCTCTCGGCGGGGGAGGCGCAGCTGTTGGCGATGGCGCGGGTGTTCCTCGGCGACCCCGGTCTGGTCCTGCTGGACGAGCCGTCGAGCCGCCTCGACCCCGCCACCGAGCGGCGCCTCGAGCTCGCCCTGGAACGGCTCTTGCGCGGCCGGACCGCCGTGATCATCGCCCACCGCCTCGATACCGTCGATCGCGTCGACGCCGTGGCCGTCCTCGAGGACGGCGCCGTGATCGAGCACGGCCGCCGCGCCGCCTTGGCGGCCGACCCCACCACCCGCTACGCCCGCTTGCTGCGGGCGGCGCGCGGCGGAGCCCCTGGCCTCGCCCCCGCGCTCGAGGAGCTCGCGTGACCTCCACCCCCGCATCCCCCAAACCCGTGGGGCCCGCTCCGGGGCCCAACCCGCTCGCGCTGGCCTGGAAGCTGGCCGCCGCGCGCCCTCGCCTCATGGCCGTCAACTTCGCGGTCTGGGCCGCCGTCCACGCGACCCCGGTCCTCGCCGGCGTCTGGTTCAAGGCGATCTTCGACGCGCTGTCCGGGGACGGCCCAGCGGGCGCGAACCCGTGGACCTTCCTCGCGCTGGCGCTCTCCGTCGACGTCGCGCGCATCGGCCTGCTGGCCGGCGGCATCTGGGTCTGGTCGACCTACTGGGCCGAACTCGTGCTCCGGATGCGCCGCAACCTGCTCGCGCACCTGTTGACCGCCCCAGGCACCCGTCGCCTGCCCGATTCGCCGAGCGAGGCGATCAGCCGCTTCCGCGACGACGTCGACGACGTGGCGCTGTACGTCGAGAACTGGGTCGATTTCTGGGGCCTGGCGCTCTTCGGCGTCGTCGCGCTCGCGATCATGTTCCGCATCGACCCGACGATGACCGCACTCATCCTGGTGCCGCTCGCGCTCACCCTCGTGCTCACCCACGTGCTGCGTCCGACCATTCGCGCGGTGCGTCGGCGCCTGCGCGAGGCCACCGGTCGGGTGACCGACTTCGTCGGCGAGACCTTCCAGGCCGTGGCCTCGGTGCAGGCCGTCGGGCGGGAGGCGAGCGTGGTGCGGGCCTTCGAGCGTTTGGGCGACGTGCGCCGCAAGGCGGCCGTGCGCGACGCGCTGCTCGCGGAGGTCTTCAAGAACGTCAACGACAACATGGTGCACCTCGCGACCGGCGTGATCCTGCTGGTCGGCGCCGGCGCGATGCAGCGCGGCACCTTCACCGTGGGCGACTTCGCGCTGTTCGTCAGCTACCTGCCGCGGCTCACCGGCGTCGTGTCGTTCCTCGGCGCGATGATGGTGCAGCACCGGCGGACCGCCGTCGCCTTCGAGCGCCTGGACGGGCTGTTGGCCGGCGCGGGGCCCGAGGTGGTCGTCGGCGACGCCGACCTGCATCTGCGCGGTCCCATCCCCAGCTTCCTCGACCCGCGCCCGGACGCGGAGCCGCTCGCGGAGCTGCGCGTGGAGGGCCTGACCGTCCGCCATGGCGACGGCGCCGTCGCGGTCGAGGACGCCTCGTTCGTGCTGCCGCGCGGCAGCTTCACGGTGGTGACGGGCCGCGTCGGCTCGGGCAAGTCCATGCTGGTGCGCGCGGTGATCGGGCTGCGCCCGATCGAGTCGGGGCGCATCACCTGGAACGGGGAGCGCGTCGCGGACCCCGCGAGCTTCTTCGTGCCGCCGCGCTCGGCGTACACCGGCCAGGTCCCGCGGCTCTTCTCGGACACCCTGCGCGAGAACGTCGTGCTCGGCCGCCCGGACGCGGAACGCGGTCTCGATGCGGCCCTCCGCACGGCCGTCCTGGACCACGACGTCGCGCGGCTCGACCACGGCCTCGACACCCAGGTCGGCACCCGCGGCGTCAAGCTCTCGGGCGGCCAGGTGCAGCGCTCGGCGGCGGCGCGCATGTTCCTCCGCGGCGCCGACCTGCTCGTCTTCGACGACCTGTCGAGTGCGCTCGACGTCGAGACCGAGCGCGAGCTGTGGGCGCGGCTCGGCGAAGAGCGGGCCGACGTCACCTGCTTGGTGGTGTCGCACCGCCGCGCCGCGCTCGAGCGCGCCGACCAGGTGCTCGTGTTGGACGGTGGCCGCATCGTCGACCGCGGCACCTTCGAGGAGCTGCGCGGACGCTCGCCGGAGCTCGCCGAACTGTTGGGGGAGGTGCCGGCTCCGGTCGAAGCGGAGCCCGTCGGAGCCCCGTGCTAGCATCGCGCCCGTCCCGAGCGCGCCCCGCGCCCCTCGGGCCCCCGCCATGGACCCCCTCGACCGCCTCCACGACCAAGTCCGGCGCGTGATCCTCGCCCGGCAGCACCCGATCACCGGGCTGCTGCCGGCGGGCACCGCGATCAACGCGCACGGCGACTACACGGACGCCTGGGTGCGCGACGTGGTCTACGGGTTGATGGCGCCGTGGGGCCTGGCGCTCGCCTACCGGCGCCGCGACGCCGCCGCCGAGCGCCGCTACGAGCTCGAGCACGCGGTGGTGCGCGGCTTCCGCGGGCTCCTCGGCGCGATGATGCGCCAGGCCGACAAGGTCGAGGCCTTCAAGCGCACGCAGGACCCGCGCGACGCGCTGCACGCCAAGTACGGCACGGCGAGCGGCCTGGCGGTCGTGGGCGATGCGGCCTGGGGCCATCTGCAGATCGACGCCACGGCGCTCTTCTTGCTGCAGCTCGCGCAGGTGACCGCGTCGGGCCTCCCGATCGTCCAGAGCGAGATCGAGGTGCGCTTCGTCCAGAACCTCGTCCACTACGTCGGCCGCGCGTACCGGACCCCCGACTACGGCATCTGGGAGCGCGGCGACAAGACCAACCACGGCCGCCCCGAGCTGAACGCCAGCTCCGTGGCGCTCGCCAAGGCGGCGCTCGAAGCGCTCGACGGCTTCGACCTGTACGGCGCCCATGGGTCGCAGCGCTCCGTGATCCACGTCGTCCCGGACGACATCGCCCGCGCCCGGGTGGTGCTCGAGGCGATGCTGCCGCGCGAGTCGGCCTCGAAGGAGGTGGACGCCGCGCTGCTGTCCGCGATCGGTTTCCCCGCCTTCGCGGTCGACGACCCCGACCTGGTGGCGCGCACCCGTGCGGACGTCCACGCGAAGCTCGGCGGACGTTGGGGCTACAAGCGCTTCTTGCGCGACGGCCACCAGACCCCGGCGGAGGACCCGGCGCGGCTCCATTACGAGCACGAGGAGCTCGCGCGCTTCGCCGGCATCGAGGCCGAATGGCCGCTCTTCGACGCGTATCTGGCGCTCGAGGCGACCTTCCGGGGCGACGCCGAGGCGGCCGGCCACCACCGCGAGCGGCTCGCCGCGCTGGCGGTGCCGCGCTACGGGATGGCGCTGCTGCCCGAGGTCTACCGGGTGCCGGACGAAGAGGAGGCCCGCGAGCAGGCTGCGCCCGGAAGCCGGCCGCGGGTCCCGAACGACAACGTGCCGCTCGTCTGGGCGCAGAGCCTCTGGGTGCTCGCCGAGCTCCTTGCCGACGGGCTCCTGGCGCCCGCCGACCTCGACCCGCTCGGACGCCACGTGGGCGTGCAGCGGCCGCGGCGACCGGTCGTGCAGGTCGTGCTCCTGGCCGAGGACGCCGCGGTGCAGGCCGCCTTCGCGGACCTGGGCGTCGCCCTCCAGACCCCGGACCAGGTCGCGCCGGTGCGCGTGCGCCGCGCCGAAGCGCTCATGGAGGCCCTGGGCCGCGTCGGGGCCGCGCCCGAGCTCGGGCTGACCGGCCGCCCCGCGCGCCGCCCGGGCGGGCTCGCCACGGCGCGCGGGTACCGGCTGCGCGGCGAACCCTACGTCTTCCTGCCCACCTACGCCGACGCCCGCTGGTCGCTGCGCTCGCGCGAACCGGCCGTCCTGGCCCACCGCACCCGCGCCGAGCTGGCGTACCTCCACCGCCACGCCCGCGGGCCCGGTCGACCGACGCTGACGCTGCTGCTCACCCACGAGCACCTGGGCCCGGGCGTCGAGGCGCTGCGCGACCTGGCGCTCGAGCTCGCCGACGGCGCGGTCGACGGCGTGCCGGTGCGGCTGGGGGCGCTGGCGACGCTCCTGCCGGGTGCGGCCTTCGAGCGCATCGACGACCTAAGCGATTGGCGCGACGAGGCCGACGCGCGTCCGCGCACGGTGCCGGTGCGGCGGTTGCGCAGCGTCGGCGCCGGCGGTCCACTCCCGGTGGACGCCGCGCTCGCGATCGAGATGGCGGACGACGCGACGCTCGCTGCGCGCCTCACGGCGGGCGAGGACCTCGAGGACCAGGTGGCGGTCCTGGGGGAGTTGGCGCAGCGCTCCGGGCTCGATGCCGACGTACCGCTGGCCGGCGGCGCCACGGCGAGCGTCCGCGCGCTGCTCGAAGAGATCGACGCGGTCGCGGGCGAACGCCGCGCCTGGAGCGTCGTGCGCACCGTCGCGGGCTTGCTGGAGCGGCTCGACCCGGCGTTCGTCGACGCGCTCGACGAGCTGCTGGTCGCGCAGAAGGCGGTCGTGCTCGGCAAGGGGTGGCGCGAGGATGCGACCGTGGTGCGGCCGCTGCCGCTCGACGAGCTCGCCGCCCGGCTGCGCGCCCCCGGCCCCGGCGACGTCCGCGACCGCGCGCTCATCCAGGAGGTCGTGGTGGCG
Source organism: Trueperaceae bacterium (assembly GCA_011390455.1). The sequence goes on along the minus strand of JAABSI010000013.1, from coordinate 521 downwards.
CTCGCGGACCTGGTGCGGGCCGACCCGGCGCGCTTCCGCGGGGTGCTCACGCTGCGGGTCGGCGCGCTGCTCGCGCTGATGGCGAACCAGCTCGCCGCCGAGTTCGAGATCACCCCGGACGAGGGCTACGACCTGCTCGCGCGCACCTCGCCGGCGGCGCTGGCCGAGCGGCTCGACGCGGTCCTCACCAGCGGCGACGACCTCCGCACGCGGCTGCGCCGGCGCGAGCGGTTGGTGCTCGCCTCGGGCGCGGTGGCGTGGCGGCCGATCGTCGAGCCCAGCGCGCCGGTCCCCAGCGACGGATGGTGGCGCTGGCGGCAGCGTGAGGGGGCGCTCACGCGCGTCCCGGCAGGGTTCTTCGCGCGGGTGTGGGAGCTGCTCGGGCACGCGCGCGGCGTCGTGATCGGCGACAAGCTCGACCGCCGCAACCGGCTCGACGCACTCTCCTCGCGGGCGAGCACCACGGCGGGGGAGAAGACCTTCGCGCTGCGGGTCGAGCACCTGCTCCAGCGCGTGCCGTC
>JAABSI010000133.1 GCA_011390455.1 Trueperaceae bacterium | reverse complement strand
GTTGCGGGGCGAGACCTGGAACGCCGCGGGGAGCTTCACCGCTGGGCGCTACGCACTCGCCGGGAGCGCCGCTGCCGGCGACTGGCGCGTCGGCGGCGGTACCTCGCTCGCCGTGCAGGACGAATCGCTCGGGTACGGCGTGAGCGCGTTCGCCGGCAGCCTGCGGCCGGACCTCGACCTGCAGCTCAACGCGCGCGTCTCCGGTCAGCGCGACGAGCGCACCGACGTCCTGTCGGCGCGCTACGGCCGGCCGCTCGGCGAGGACCTCGACCTCATCGTGGGCGCCGACCTGGTGGGCAGCGCCGGTCCCGACGGCTACCGCGTGCAACCGGTGTTGGGCCAGAGCCTCACCTGGCGCGCCGACGGTTTCGACCTCGCCCAGAGCTATTCCGGCGTCCCGCTCGCCGGCCTGCACACGGTCGGCGTCAGCGGCGGCACCCGCCTCGCGGGCATCGGCGTGCGCGCCTCGACCTCGGCGCAGTTCGCCGGCGACGACCCGCGCTGGTCGGCGTCGCTGGCCCTCTCCGGCAGCCCCGCGGCGGGCCTGGGCGCCTCGGTCGACGGGTCCATCGCCGCGAGCCGCGCCGCCACCAGCTGGACGGTGCGCCCCTCCGCCACGTACCGCGTCGGCGGCGACGGCTGGAGCGCTTCGGTGGGCGCGGGCTACGCCTACACCGGCTTGGTGCGCGGCGTGGGGCCGACGGGCTCGGTCGTGCGCGGCAGCGCGAGCGTCCGCATCGCCGATCTGCGGGTGACGGCGGCGGCGGCCTTCGACCTGCGCACCGAGGCCGGCGCGCCGCAACGGAGCGTCGCGGCCGACGCGGCGGTCGGCTACCGGCTCGGCGCGGCGGCCACGGTGGACCTGGCCGTCCGCTACCGCGTGGACCTCGACGGCGCGATGGGCCCGGAGGACGACTGGCGCGTCGCGGCCACCTGGCAGCAGCGCTGGGCGCCGACCGTCGACAGCCGGGTGGCGTACGAGCTGGACATCCGCGGCGACCCGGGCGTCGCCACCACCCGCACCGAGCGGCTGGCCGTCGCGCTCTCCGCCCGCGACGTCGGCATCGAGGGCATCGGCGTCGCCGCCGGGTACGCGGTCTCCTCGTCGACCGGTCTGTTCACCGGCCTCGAGCCCTTGCGGCACGACCTGAGCGTGCGGGTCGGCTACACGCTGGTCCTGCCCTTCGAGACGCCCGACGCGATCGTCTCCGTGTTCGGCGGGCGCCGCGGCGGCGCCGTCGAGGGGACGCTCTTCCTCGATCGCAGCCTCGACGGCGTGCGCGATCCGGACGAGCCGGGCCTGGCGGGCGTGGTCGTGCGCGTCGGTGCTCAGCAGACCGTGACCGATGCCGATGGCGCCTACAGCCTGCGCGTGCCTGCGGGCACGCAGGTCGTCAGTTACGGCGCCGGGCTGCCCGCCTCCGTCGTGGCGCGCGGACCCGATGCGGTCTCGGTCGAGGACGACGTCGATCAGCGGCTCGACCTGCCCTTCGCGCCCTCCGTGACGCTGAGCGTCACGCTCTTCGACGACCTCGACGGCGACGGCGTGCGGTCCGACGGCGAGGCCGGCATCGCCTTCGGCGGCGTGCTGCTCGAGGGCCCCGTGCGGCTGGCCGCCCGCATGGACGGCCGCGGCAGCGCGGACGTCACGGGCCTGATCCCCGGCAGCTACACCATCCGACCCGATCCCGACCGGTTGCCGCCGCGCTACCGGGCCACCGGCGAGAGCGTCACGGTGGTCGTCCGCGAGGGCGAACGGCCCGCGCGCGTGGTGGTCGGGGCGGGCGCACCGCCGCGGACCACCGTCACCACCTTCGCCGGCGCCCAGCTGGCCGTGATCGCCCGCGCCGAGCCGGCGCGACCCGCGCCCGGAGCCGACGTCCAGGTGGTGGCGCTGGTCAGCGGCGCGCCCGAGCGGGTGGTCGTCGTCGCGCCCGATGGCCGCGAGGTCGAGCTGGCGCAAGACGGCACCCGCTGGACGGCCACGGTCCGGTTGCCGCGCGACGCCGCTCCCGGCCCGACGGCGCTGGTCGTCCGCGCCGAGGCGCCCGGCCAGAGCGTCGAGGGGCGCGCGGCGATCACGCTCGTGGACCGGCCGCTGATCGAGGTCGAGCGCATCGTCGCGACGGTCGGCGAGCCCGCCCCCGTGCGCGTCACGACCGCGTTCGCGGCGACCACCGTGGTGCTCGACGTGGCCGGCCGAACGGTGCCGCTCGAGAGCATGGACGGCTACGTGTGGGTGGGGTCGTTCCTGGCGGACGAAGCGATGAACGACCGCGCCACGCCGACGGACGACCCCGATCGGTACCGGATCGAAGGGCGCGTCGTGGTCGACGGCGAAGACCTCGGGACCACGGTGGTGGAGTTGATCGTTCGCGAGGATCGAGCCGCGACCCCGGCGCGCACGGCACCGTTGGCTTCCGTGCGGTCCGCAGCCACCACCCAGGGGCCGCGGGACGGCGCCTAGCCCGACGGCAGGGGCGCGGTCGCCAGGTCGGCCGCCGGCGCCCCCCGCCCCAGCCATTCGTCGAAGGCCTTGAGCCGCAGCGACTGCCCGCGGTGGACGTGGGGCATGCCCTCTTCGAGGCGCCAGGCGTCGCCGTCCTGCCAGACGACGTGCGGCACGCCGTGGTGGTTCATCACCCGGACGCCGCCGTACCAGGTCTGGACCTCGCCGACGACCCACGACCCGTCCTCCAGCGTGAGCAGATCGATGGCGCCGCAGTGCAGACCGATGCGCTGGGCGACCTGCAGCGCGCGGTCGAGGACCTCGAACCCCGGGAACTCGAGGTCGCGCTTGCCGCTCCCCGAGTACTGCCAGCCACCGGCGGCGAGCTGCTTCGCATGCGCGAACCAGGCGTCGCCGAGGCGGATGACGCGGTGCTCGGTCGCGATCGGGAGGAAGGGCTGCACGATCAGGGCGCCGTGCTCTGCCTCGCGCCAGTCCCGCTGGCCGCGCCGGTAGAAGCGGCCCTCCAAGAAGACGCGCGCGACCGCTCGGGCCTCGCGGCGGTTCGCGATGCGCTCCACGCCGTGGCCGCCCGAATCGTGGCGCGTTTTGACGACCAGCGGGTACGTGGCGGTGTCGAAGAAGTCGTAGGCGCTCTCGAGGCGGACGAAGGTGTGCGTCGGCACGTGCGGGACGCCGCGGGCCGCGAGCCACCAGGTGAAGCGCGCCTTGTCCTCGTACAGGAACGCCTCGGAGGGCGTGGGCCAGGTCGGGGTACCGAGCAGGTGGAGGTAGGCGAGGCGCGCCTGGTCGAGGCTCCAGTCCGCCGTATGGCCGTGGCGCACGCGCAGCAGGTGCCCGTCGCAGCCCGCCTCGCGCACCTGCTGCGGCCAGTCGACGTCGTCCGGATCGAAGAAGCTGACGCGGCCACCGAGCTCCGCGGCCGCGGCCGCGAGGTTGCGGGCTTCGGCCACGCTTGGCGACGCGGTCACGCCGATGTGGTGCAGGAGCGGTCCCTGAGGTCGCGTGTGCGCGTAGCGCTCGAACAGCGGGTCGCGTTCGGCCGCGTTCAGGTCCCACGCCTTCGCGCGCGGCGTGCGCCAGGAACGGGGGATCAAGGTGCGCATCGGCGCCGGGACGGACGCCCGCATCCGCGCTTGCAGCGCCCGCCAACGCGACATCCAGACGATCGAGGGCATGACGCACCAGCATACGCGCGGTCGCGCTCTACGGGGCCCGCGATCGAAGCCGTTCGCGCCACTGGAGCCACCGCGCGCGGCTCAGCACCACGTCGTCCGGGAGCACCACCCCTGCAGCCGCCTTGGTCGCCGGCGCCACGTTCGGCGCGCGCCGACACGCCAGGTCGAACACCGAGGTCGGCGGCCCCACCACGTGCAGCACGTGGACGCCAGCGCCGACCAGGCGCTCGGCGTGGCGCGCGACGAGCGCCAGGTCGGGCGCCAGCTCGTCGACGTACGCCTGGCTGGTGCGCACGTCGGTGAAGGCGTTGGGGTACGGCCACGCGCGCGGGCGGAAGCTGGTGCGGACGATCACGTGGCGCGGCGCGCGTCGGGCCTCGTCCTCGGCGGCAAGCTTCGAGAGCGCGTAGCGGTTGCGGACCGGCCCGGTCGGGTCGGTCTCGACGTAGCCGCCGCGTGCGGCGCGCTCGGGGTCGGCGTCGCCCCAGAAGACGTAGTCGGTGCTCACGTGCACCAGCACCGCGCCGATCGCGGCGCAGGCGTCGGCCACGTGGCGGGTGCCGGCCACGTTGACGCGCCAGCAGGCTTCGGGCTCGCGCTCGGCGCCGGCGACGTCGGTGTAGGCGGCGGCGTGGACCACGACGTCGGGGCGGTGCATCGCCAGCGCGGCGGCGACCGCATCCGCTTCCGTGACGTCGAGCTCGGCGCGGGTGGGGGCGAGCGCTTGGGGGAGGAGCGCGACGAGCTCGCGGCCGAGGCGGCCGGTCGCGCCCGTCACGAGGATCCGCGGGCCCCCTGCGTTCGTCTCGTCCACGCCTCGCTCCCCTCCGGCAGGCGCCCCGGTGGTGCGCGCCGTCGCGATGCTAGCCCAAGGGCACGACCGCGGGTGCGGGACCGCCTCACCTTCGGGCTTGGTACCGTGGCCCCGTGGTCGACGACATCGCCATCCTCTGGGCCGGCGGGTGGGACTCGACCTACTCGGTGCGGGACTGCATCGCGCGGTTGGCCGCCGACGCGCCCCTCCGGTGCGCCGAGCTCTGGTCCCGGCGCTCGCCCGGACGGTTCGCCCCGTGAGGACGACGCGTCCCGGGCCGGCTCCGAGCTTCGACGCATCCGCGTACGGCCCTTCGCGGCGGGTCCGGGTGTGGCGTCGGTTGGTCGTGCGCACGGCGCGCCGGCTGGCCCGGGTGCTGCCATCGGGCGTGTACCGCAGCCTGTACGGGTACGGCCGCTTGGGGTACGTCCCGAACTACCGCCGGCCGCGGACCTTCAACGAAAAGGTCACCTGGTGGTTGCGTGAAGTCCGCGACCCGCGCTTGCCCGAGCGCGCCGACAAGCTCGCGGTGCGCCGCTTCGTCGCCGAGCGCGCACCGTGGGTGCGCCTCCCCGAGGTGTACGCCGTGTCCACCGACGCCGATACCTTCCCGTTCCACGAGCTGCCCGACCTCGCGGTCTTCAAGGCCAACCATGGCTGGAACCAGGTGCGGGTGTTGCGGCGCCCCTTCGACGTCGACGCGACCCGCGGCCTCGGGGCCGCTTGGCTGGAGCAGCGGCACGGGAACCCGGGTTGGGAGTGGCACTTCCTCCCGATCGAACCGAAGCTCTACGCCGAGGAGTACCTGGGCACGGCCGACGGCAGTCCCCCGATCGACTACAAGGTGATGGTGTTCAACGGCGCTGCGCGCTTCGTGCAGGTCTTCTTCGGTCGGGGAGACCGTCTGCGGCGCGTCACCTTCGACCGAGCGTGGAACGTGGTGCCGGTCTGGCGTTCGATCGAGCGGTACGGTCCACCCGACGTCGTCGAGCCGGAGTCCCTCCCGGCGCGTCCCGCGCAGCTCGACGCGATGCTGCGGGCCGCCGAGGCGCTCGCGGAGGACGTACCGTTCGTCCGCGTCGACTTCTACGAACGGGACGAGGAACTCTACTTCGGCGAGCTCACGTACTTCCCGGCGGCCGGGTACATGCCGTTCCTCCCGGAGTCCGCGGACTGGGCCTGGGGCGACCTGCTCGACGTCGGGTCGCCGGCGCGCTGAAGGCGGGCTGCGCTCACTTCCCGGAGCGGGCGAGCACCGCGACCGGGGTCCTGAGCACCAGCTCGACGTCCCACCAGACGGACCAGTTGCGCACGTACGCGGCCTCCATGGTCTGGCGCTCCTCGAAGGTGACGTCGTTGCGTCCCTCCACCTGCCAGTACCCGGTGATGCCCGGGCGCGCCAAGAAGATCAGGTCGCGCTCCGCGCCCATCTGCTCCAGCTCGCGCACCATGTAGGGGCGGGGGCCGACCAGGCTCATGTGGCCGAGCGCCACGTTCAGCAGCTGCGCGAGTTCGTCGAGCGACAGCTTGCGCAACCAGCGACCGGCGCGCGTCACCCGCGGGTCGTCGTCGAGCTTGTGCCAGCGCTCGTACTCCGCGCGCCGGGCCGGGTCCGCGGCGAGCAGGCGCTCGAGCCGCTCCTCGGCGTCGACGTGCATGGTGCGGAACTTGACGCAGGGGAAGGTGCGCCCGTAGCGCCCCACCCGCGGCGACAGGTAGAGCGCCGGCCCGCGGGAGTCGAGCCGCACCCAAGCGGCGATCGCGAGCAGCAGCGGGCTCGAGATCACGAGCAGCGCGACCGCGCCCACGAGGTCGAAGGCGCGCTTGACCGCGCGGTTGGTACGCGAGGCGAGCTGGTTGCGCACCTCCAGGCCGAGCGCGGTGCCGATCGGGGCCGCGACCACCGAGGACGCCGGGATCCCGTGGAGGTCGGGCACGAACTGGACGTAGCGCAGCGAGCGTTCGGCGCGGCGCAGGACCTCGTCGTACGCGACGCGCGTCGACGCGTCGGGCACGACGATCACGTGCCGCACGGCCAAGCGCGGGAGCGCCGACCAGGCGGCGTCCAGCCGCCC
>JAABSI010000132.1 GCA_011390455.1 Trueperaceae bacterium | reverse complement strand
CGAGCCGCACCCACGCGCCGCGCCAGTGGAGGAGGGACGCCTTGCTCCGGGCCAACTCCTTGAACTCGTCGGCGGAGAGGGTGGCGCCACCGAGCGCCACCTCCCAGCGGTAGCGCAGCATCTGGTCGAGCCCGACGCCGCCCTCGCCGCGGCCGCTCCGGGGGGCGGGGGCGACCGTCAGCCGCGCGCCGAGGCGGGCCTCGGGCTGCGACCACCAGGACGGGGCGAGGACCCCGAAACCGCCCTCCTCGAGCAGCGGCGCGACGTCGCGCAGGAAGCCGAAGGCCTCGTCCGCGTCGAGCGCAACCGGGGCGGGCGCGGCGCCGGCGAGCGCCTCGCTCAGCGGCGGGAAGACGCGCCGTGCGTGGCCGAGGCCGGTGAGCAGCAGCGCCTGGGCGTCGGGGAAGCGGGCGGCGAGCGGCCCCAGTTTGCCGAGGTAGGCGTCGGCGGCGTCGACCTGCAGGCTGGGGTCGGCGCGCGACTGCAACTGCGTGCGCAGCAGCCAGGGTCCGTCGTCGTCGGCCGGGTCCTCGAGGCGCAGGAGGAGGCGGGTGTGCTCGTCGCCGGCGGCCGCCAGGCCGCGCCCCCAGTGCCGGTGCGCCTGCTGCAGCCGCTGGATCTGCGCGGCGCTGCCGCGGACGGCGGGGTCGTCGCCGAAGAGGGCCGCCAGCCAGCGCTCTGCTGGGGTGGCGTCCTTGGCGGCCGGTTCGCCGGCGCCCGCCCAGATGCGCACGAGCGCGTCGGCGCAGGTGTGCAGGAAGTCCTCGAGCAGGGCGCGGGCCGTCGGCGCCGCCCACGGGTCGTCGGCCGCGGCGCGGCTCGCGGGCGACAGCGCACTCGCCAAGGCGACCACCGTCGGCGCCAGGTCGCCGTCGAGGAGGTGGAGGCGCCAGCGGGCGGCCGCACCGTCCGGCCCGGCGTCCAGGCCGGGCACGAAGCGCTGCCGGGCGAGCGCGGCCAGCACGAGGCGCGCGGCGGCGCGGAACGCACGCAGGTCGTCCCCGGTCGGGGCGTCGGCGGCGTCGGAGCGCGCGGTCAGCAGCCAGTCGACGGCCGCGGCGGGCTGCAGCGCGCGGGCGGGGACGCGCCAGTGCCGCAACCACGGCTTCGACGGACGCCCCCCGCGACGGTGCTCGTGGGGTACGGACGGCAGCGGGCCGTCGCCCGTCGACGGGAGCCACAGGCGCACCTCGACGGGCTCGGCGCGGGCGAGGGTGGGGTCGCGGAGCGCGGGATCGACGGCCGTGGGGTGGTGGCCGCGGGGCAGGTCCTGCGGCGCGTCGTCCGGCGCCGCAGCCTCGGCCCACAGAAGGAGGCGTCCGCTGGCGGCGTCGGTTGGATCGGGGCGCCAGAGGGCGTGAAGGGCGGGCACGCTGCATCGTAAGCGGAGGGACGTGGTCCACGGCGTCGGCTCGGAGGCGCGCGCGGGGGCTCGGCGCACCGTGGGCGCCCGGGTTCGCGTAGTCTGCGCCCCATGTACACCCCGATGGCGAACGAGGAGAGCCGCGTCGAGGTGCTGCACGCGCTCGTGCGCGCGCACCCGCTCGGCACCTGGACGCTGTTCGACGGCGAGGACCTGGTGACGAACCACATCCCGTTCCACCTCGACGCCGATCGCGGGCCGTTCGGGACGCTCGTCGGTCACGTCGCGCGGGCGAACGCGGTGTGGCGGGCGGCGGCCTCGACGGTGCGCAGCGTCGTCGTCTTCCAGGGGCCTCAGGCGTACGTCACGCCCTCGTGGTACCCGAGCAAGGTCGAGCACGGGAAGACCGTGCCCACCTGGAACTACGCGGTCGTGCACGCCCGCGGGGCGCCGGCGTTCACGCACGACCGCGACTGGCTGCACGCGCACGTCTCCGGGCTCACCGACGCGCACGAGGCCGCAGAGGCGGTGCCGTGGGCCGTCGCGGACGCGCCGGCCGACTACGTCGAGCGGCAGCTGGGCGCGATCGTCGGGGTCGAGATCCCGATCGAGCGGCTGCAGGGCAAGTGGAAGGCGAGCCAGAACCGGTCGGCGGCGGATCGGGCGGGGGTGGCGCGCGGCTTGCGCGGGCGCGGCGACCCCGCCTCCGCCGACCTGGTACCGACGAGCGAGGAGGCCTGATGCTGCACCACGTCGAGATCTACGTCCGCGACGTCGAACGCTCGAGGGCCTTCTGGACGCCCTTCATGGCCCTTCTCGGGTACGCGGAGGACCGCTGGTCCCAAGGCGTGAACTACCGTCTAGGCGAACTCGACCCGTACGTCTCGCTCGTCCAGGCGCCGCCCGAGCACCAGGGGGCCGGCTACCACCGCCGGCGGATCGGGTTGAACCACTTGGCGCTCCGCGCGCGCTCGCGCGCGCACGTCGACGCGGTGCGGCAGTGGCTTACGGACGGCGGGCACCCGCTGCTCTACGACGAGCGCTACCCGTTCGCCACGGCGCCCGGGTACTACGCGGTGTTCTGCGAGGACCCGGACCGGATCAAGCTCGAGGTGGTGGCGCCGGACGAACCGTGAGGCCGGTCGCGTCGGTTCCGGAGCGCTGGCCCCATCGCTGGGCCGCGGTGGCGGGCACGACCCTCGTCGTCTGGTTCTTCTCCGAGATGTTCTTCGTCAACGTCGGCCACCGCTTCTACGGGTGGTCGCAGCGCACGAGCCTGGCGCAGGCGCTGCTCGACACGGCGGTGGCGGTGGGCGTCTGGCTGGCGTTCTACACCTTCTTCGTCCTGTGGCTGCTGCACGCGGCGCCGGCCGGCACGGGCTAGGTAGCTGCTGAGGAGTCGCGGTGATAACACGAAGGGATATGCTGTTATCACATGGTGCGGACGCAGATCAGCCTGACGAACGAAGAGTACGTGGCCGCCAAGCGCGAGGCGCGACGCCTGGGCATCTCCCTGGCGGAGTTGCTGCGCCGCTCGCTGCGGACCGTCCTGCCGGTCGACGAAGCGCGGCCTTGGATGCGCTACGCGGGCTCGATCGAGTCCGGGGACGCGTCGGCGAGTCAGAGCATCGACGACGTGGTGTATGGCCGCAAGGATTGACGCCTACGTCGACACGTCGGCATTCATCGCCTTCATGGATGCGAGCGACACGTTCCATGCCCTCTTCCGTCGCCTGTTCGCGGCGCCGCCCAGCATCGTCGTGACCACCAGCTTGGTCGTCGCCGAAGGGCACGGCTGGTTCCTCAGGCGCTTCGATCGGGTGCGGGCCCTGCAGTTCCTGGCCATGGTCGAGGACATGCCGTTCCTGGACGTGCGTCCCGTGGGGCCGGACGAGCTCCAGAACGCCACCGACATGCTGCGGCGCTTCGGCGACCAGGACCTGACCCTGGCCGATGCCGTCGGCTTGGAACTGATGCGAGCCGCGCGCGTCGGGTCGTGTTGGTCGACCGACCGCCACCTCGGGCTGACCGGAACGCCGCTCGCGATCCATTCGGCCTGACGCGTCTCCGCCAATCGATCGACCGCCTGCGGGCGTTCGGGTACGGCCGCTGGACGGTGATCGGACTCGTGGGCCTCGTGCTGTCGCTCCAGCACTCGTTCTTCTCGTTCCGGTTCGACGCGTCGCTGCCCGTCCTGCGGTTGCTGCTGTCGCGCGGGATGTCGATCGGCTGATCGCCGAGGTCCGTCCACCTGGTGGCGGGGGTACGCTCACCGGCCTATGGCGACCCCCGCGAGCCCTCACGTGGTCCTACCCGACGGTCGCCGATTGGCCTACCGGGCGTTCGGCCCGACGAGCGGCCGCCCCCTCCTGTACTTCCACGGCACGCCGGCGAGCAAGCACAACTGGTACCTGGGCCACGACGCCGAGGCGCTGGAGCGGCTCGGGATCCGCGCCTTCGCGATCGACCGGCCCGGGATCGGCGGCAGCGACCCGCAGCCCAGTCGGACGCTGCTGGCCTGGGCCGACGACGTGCGGGCCTTCGCCGACGCGCTCGAGCTGCCGACCTTCGCCGTCTTGGGCTACTCCTGCGGTGCTCCCTACGCGTGGGCGTGCGCGGTGCGCCTTCCCGAGCGCGTCACCGACGTCGCGATCGTCAGCGGCATGGTCGACCTCACCCATCCCGACGTCGCGGCGCTCCCACCGCGCCCCAACCTGCAGGTCCTGCGCATGGGGGCCGAGCGGCCGCGCGCGAGCCGAATGGTGTACCGGATCATGGCGGCCACCGCGAAGCTGATGCCGGGCCCGATGGTGCGCCAGGCGTCGGCCACGATGCCCGAGGCCGATCGCGCCACGATCCGCGCCCCCGAGGTCGCCCGCGCCTTCCTGGCGATGCTCGCCGAGACCTTCGCCCAGGGTCCCCGCGGCGCCCAGGTGGACAGCGCGCTGGTCGCGAGCGCGTGGGGCTTCGACCCTGCCGGCGTGCGGGTGCCGGTGCGGATGTGGCATGGGGACGCGGACGCCAACGTGCCGATCGAGATGGCGCGGCACCTGGCGGAGCGGGTACCGGGGGCGGAGCTCACGGTGGTGGCGGGGGAGGGGCATCTGTCGCTGGTGCATTGGGGGCTGCGGAAGGTCCTAGCCGGGCTCTGACTGTCGGCTCACGCTTGCGTCTCGGCGAACGCCGACCCGCACGCACCCACCTCGTCGCCGCGCCGTTCGGTCGCGTTCGCGCCAGGGCCGCCCATGGTCGTATCGTTGGCGCATGAGCCCCACGCTCGACGAGATCCGCAGCAGCGTCGCGGCGCCCATGGCGCGGCGTGGCGTCGTGCGGGCCGGCGTGTTCGGGTCGTTCGCGCGTGGGGAGGCCACCGAGTCGAGCGACGTGGACTTCCTCGTGGAGTTCGAAGAGGGACGAACGCTGTTGGATCTCTCGGGCTTGCGATTGGACCTCTGCGACGCGCTCGGTCGCGAGGTAGACGTCGCGACGCCGGGGTCGCTGCATCCAGGATTGCGCGACCGAATCCTCCGCGAGGTCGTGTCCATCCTGTGAGCCGAAGCGTCGACATCCTGCTCGGCGAGATCCTCATGGCCATCGAACTGCTCCGGCGGTACACCGCGGGTCTGGACTTCGAATCGTTCGCCACGAACGTGGAGAAGCAGGACTCGGTCGTCCGGCGACTCGAGATCATCGGCGAGGCGGTCAAGGGCATCCCGAGCGAGGTGCGGGCGGCGTACCCGGACGTGCCGTGGCGCGACATCGCCGGCGCTCGGGACGTCCTGGTGCACGAGTACTTCCGCGTCGACCTGGCGATGGCCTGGAACATGGTCCAGAAGGACCTTCCAGTTCTCGAGATGCACGTGCGCCGGATGCTCGACGAACTCGGTCCGCGTGAAGACTGAGGCTCGCGGGTCCGCTTGGGCTTGAGGCCCCTTCAGCGCACTTCCAGCCTCACCCTAGCCCCCCTCCCCTCCGCATCCACCACCGACACCGTCACGAACCCCGGCCCCATCAGCTCCAACCGCGCCTCCCGCTCGTAGCTCCCCACCACCACCGGCGCTCCGTCCGCAAACCACGTGAACGGCGCCGTCCCACGCTCGACCCGCGCCGGGATCCCGCCGGCAAGCGGTGCCAACGCCGCCCCGTCCGGTGGGAACGTGAGCCGAGGCGCGTCCTCGGCCACCACCGTGCGCGCACCGAACTGCCGCAGCGGCTCCGGTAGCGCGGCGTTCGACGCGACCTGAAGCGTGCCCGGCGGCGCCGGCGGCAGCGCAACCGTCCCCCCCAGCCGCGCGAACACCTCGAACAACACCGGCGCCGCGACCTCCACGCCGTACATGCCGGGCACCGGCGTGCCGTCGGCCCGCCCCACCCACACGCCGACGACGTGCACGCCGTCGAACCCGAGCGCCAACGCGTCGCGGTGGCCGGTGGACGTGCCGGTCTTGAAGGCGAGGGGCCAGTTGGGTAGCCGCGCCGGCCGCGGTGCCTCGGCGAGGACGTCGCCGACGTGCCAGGCCGCTTCGGGCGTCATCAAGCGCAGCGCCGAGTCGGCAACTCCCCCAGGCACCACCGACAGCCCCCGCGCCTCCCCGCCCCGCGCGATCGCCGCGTACAACTGCACCAGCCCCTCCAGGCTCACGCCCACGCCGCCCAGCGCCACGGCAAGCCCCGGCGCGTCGCCGGGGACGACGGCCTCGACGCCGGCCTGGCGCATGGCGGCGAGCAGGCGGGCCGGTCCGAGCGCTTCGGTGAGCGCCACCACCGGCAGGTTGAGCGAGGCCTGCAGCGCGGCGCGGGCGGTGACCGGGCCGCGGAAGACGCCGTCGAAGTTCTGCGGGGCGTAGCCGCCGTAGTCCTCGGGGCGGTCGTTCAGGAGCGTCTCGGGGTGGGCGAGGCCGTCGGAGAAGGCGAGCCCGTAGACGAGCGGCTTCAGGGTCGACCCGGGCGAGCGCAGCGCCTGGGTCATGTCGACGAAGCCGCGGCGCGCGTCGCTGGTGTAGTCGGCCGAGCCGACGCTGGCGAGGATCGCGCCCGAGTCGGGGTCGGCGACCAGCAGCGCGAGCGTGGCGGGGGCGGGCAGGTCGACGAGGGCGCCGCGGGCGAGCGCCTCGAGCGCGGCCTGCAGGTCGGCGTCGAGGGTGGTGCGGTGGACGGGGACGTCGGGGTGGGCGGCGCGCAGCCGGTCCCCGACGTGGGGTGCGAGGGCGGGGAAGGGGCGTCGCTCGGTCGGCAGCGCCTCGCGCTTCGCGGCGTCGGCGGCCTCGCGCGTGAGCACGCCTGCATCGACGGCGCGCTCGAGCACCCGGTCGCGCGCGGCGCGGGCGGCCTCGGGGTGCTCGTCCGGGGTGCGGCTGGTGGGCGCTTGCGGCAGCGCGACCAGCAGCGCGGCCTCGGCCTCGGTGAGGCGCTC
>JAABSI010000131.1 GCA_011390455.1 Trueperaceae bacterium | reverse complement strand
GGCGGCGGGATCGCCAACTTCACCGACGTCGCCAAGACCTTCAAGGGCATCATCCGCGCGCTGCGCGAGTACCAGTCGCGCCTCCAGGAGTACGGCGTGCGCGTCTACGTGCGCCGCGGCGGCCCCAACTACCGGGAGGGCCTGCGGATGATGCGCCAGCTCGGCGAGGAGCTCGGGGTGCCGATCGAGGTCTACGGCCCCGAGACCCACATGACCAAGATCGTCTCGATCGCGTTGAAGGCGGGGTAAGCGATGGCGCTGGTGAAGGAGAACCCGTTCGAGCTGTTCGACGCCGACACCCAGGCGTTCATATACAACAACCAGACCGTCGCCACCCAGCGCATGCTCGACTTCGACTACGTGTCGGGGCGCAGCACGCCCTCGGTCGCCGCGATCGTCAACCCGACCGGCAGCGACGGCTTCGCCAAGGTGTTCTTCGGCCGCCGTGAGGTGCTGATCCCCGTCTACCGCAAACTCGAGCGCGCCGCCGAGCAGCACCCCGGCGTCGACGTCATGATCAACTTCGCCTCGTTCCGCTCGGCCGCCGCGTCGACGATGGAGGCGCTCGACCTGCCGCAGATCCGCGCCGTGGCGGTCATCGCCGAGGGCATCCCGGAGCGGCGATCGAAGCTCATGGCCGCCAAGGCGAGGGCGCTCGGCAAGACGATCATCGGCCCCGCCACCGTCGGCGGCATCAAGGCGGGCTGCTTCAAGATCGGCAACACGGGCGGGACGATCGAGAACATCGTCGAGTCGAAGCTGCACCGCCCCGGCTCCGTCGGCTTCGTCTCCAAGTCCGGCGGTCTGAGCAACGAGGCGTACTACACCATCGCGATGAACACCGACGGGCTCTACGAGGGCATCGCCATCGGCGGCGACGCCTTCGCCGGCTCGACGCTGCTCGACCACCTGCTGCGCTACGAGCAGATCCCCGAGATCAAGATGCTCGTCTGCCTCGGCGAGCTCGGCGGCGCCGGCGAGTACGACGTCGTCGAGGCCCTCGAGCAGGGCCGCATCACCAAACCCCTGGTCATGTGGGTCACGGGCACCTGTGCCAAGGCCTTCAAGACGGAGGTGCAGTTCGGCCACGCGGGCGCCAAGGTCAGCGGCGACCGCGAGAGCGCCGACGCCAAGAACGCGGTCCTGCGGGCCGCCGGCGCCATCGTGCCGGACTCCTACGACGACTACGGCGACCGGATCCGCGAGACCTACGAGCGGCTCGTGGCCGACGGCGTCATCGCGCCCGCACCCGAACCGGAGGCGCCGGCCGTCCCGCTCGACTTCGCCAAGGCCGTCAAGGAAGGCGTCATCCGCAAGCCCGCCAGCTTCATCAGCACGATCTCCGACGACCGCGGCGAGGAGCTGATGTACGGCGACCTGCCGATCACCCAGGTCTTCGAGCGCGAACTCGGCGTGGGCGGCGTCCTGAGCGTGCTGTGGTTCAAGCGGCTGCTGCCCGCCTACGCCACGAAGTTCATCGAGATGGCGCTCATGGTGACGGCCGACCACGGCCCGGCCGTGTCCGGCGCCCACAACACGATCGTCGCCACCCGCGCCGGCAAGGACCTGGTGTCCTCCATCGTCAGCGGCATGCTCACCATCGGCCCGCGCTTCGGCGGCGCGGTCGACGGCGCCGCCCAGATGTTCTCCGACGCCTATGACCGGGACCTGACGCCGCAGCAGTTCGTCGACGAGATGAAGCGCAAGGGCGTCAACATCCAGGGCATCGGTCACCGGGTGAAGAGCGTGCACAACCCCGACCTGCGCGTCAGCATCATCAAGGCCTACGCGCTCGAGCATTTCAGGTCGTCGGCGCTCCTGACGTACGCTCTGGAGGTGGAGAAGATCACCACGGCCAAGCGCAACAACCTGATCCTCAACGTCGACGGCGCCATCGGAATCGCCTTCGCCGACATGCTCCGCTCGGAGATGCCGCGCGAGGAGGCGGACCAGTACGTCGCCCTCGGCGCGCTCAACGGGCTGTTCGTGCTCGGCCGGACGATCGGCCTCATCGGCCACCACCTCGACCAGAAGCGTCTCAAGCAGGGCCTGTACCGGCACCCATGGGACGACATCGCCTACATGCTCGACTGAAGGAGCCTCGCCCATGGACCGACCCACGAGCCCCAAGATCGTCTACACGAAGGTCGACGAGGCGCCCGCGCTGGCGACCTACTCGCTGCTGCCCGTGGTCGAGGCCTTCGCCGGCGCGGCCGGCGTCGCCGTCGAGCGGCGCGACATCTCGCTGGCCGGCCGCATCCTCGCCCAGTTCCCCGACCTCCTGGGGGAGCGGCGCGTGGAGGACGACCTCGCCTACCTCGGCGAGCTCGCGAAGACGCCCGAGGCGAACATCATCAAGCTCCCGAACATCAGCGCGTCCGTACCGCAGCTCAAGGCCGCCGTCCGCGAGCTGCAGGCGCAGGGCTACCCGCTGCCGGATTACCCGGACGAACCGTCCTCCGACGCCGAGCGCGACGTGCGCGAGCGCTACGACCGGGTGAAGGGCAGCGCCGTCAACCCGGTGCTGCGCGAAGGGAACTCCGACCGCCGCGCGCCCGCGTCGGTCAAGGCGTACGCGCGCAAGCACCCGCATCCGATGGGGGCGTGGAGCGCCGACTCGAAGTCGCACGTCGCACACATGCGCGAGGGCGACCTGCGCAGCAACGAGGTGTCGCACACCGTCACCGAGGCCGAGGCCGGCGACGCCCGCATCGAGCACGTGGACGGCGACGGCCGCGTCACGCTGCTCAAGGCCCGCGTGTCCATCGCTGCCGGCGACGTCATCGACGCCAGCTTCATGAGCCGGCGCGCGCTGCGCGCGTTCCTCGCGGAGCAGATCGACGACGCGAAGGCGAAGGGCGTGCTCTTCTCGCTGCACCTCAAGGCGACCATGATGAAGGTCTCCGACCCGATCTTCTTCGGGCACGCCGTCTCGGTGTTCTTCGCGGACGTGTTCGAGAAGCACGCGGCGACCTTCGCGCGCCTGGGCGTCAACCCCAACGACGGGCTCGCCGATCTCCACGCCAAGCTGCAGACGCTTCCGGAGAGCGAGCGGGCCGCGATCGAGGCCGACCTCGCCGCGACCTACGATCGCCGCCCGCCGCTGGCGATGGTCAACTCGGACAAGGGCATCACCAACCTGCACGTCCCCTCCGACGTCATCATCGACGCCTCGATGCCCGCCGCCATCCGCGCCTCCGGTCGCATGTGGGGGCCTGACGGGCAGGAGCACGACACCAAGTTCGTCATCCCGGACGGCAGCTATGCCGGCGTCTACCAAGCGGTCATCGACGACTGCAAGGCGCACGGCGCCTTCGACCCGCGCACGATGGGCAGCGTGCCCAACGTCGGGTTGATGGCCCAGAAGGCCGAGGAGTACGGCTCGCACGACAAGACCTTCGAGATCGGCGCGCCCGGACGCGTGCGGGTGGTGTCGGCCGCGGACGTGACGCTGCTGGAGCACGACGTGGAGCCCGGCGACGTCTGGCGCATGTGCCGCGTCACCGACGCCGCCGTACGCGACTGGGTCAAGCTCGCCGTCACCCGGGCACGCGCGAGCGGGGCGCACGCGGTGTTCTGGCTCGACGAGGACCGCCCGCACGACGTGCAGCTCATCGCCAAGGTGCGCCGCTACCTCAACGACCACGACACCGCCGGGCTGCACCTGCACGTCATGGCGCCGGTCGCGGCGACGCGCTTCTCGTGCGAGCGCCTGCGCCGTGGCGAGGACACGATCTCCGTCACCGGCAACGTCCTGCGCGACTACCTCACCGACCTGTTCCCGATCCTCGAGGTCGGCACCAGCGCCAAGATGCTGTCGATCGTGCCGCTGATGCACGGCGGCGGGCTGTTCGAGACCGGCGCCGGCGGCTCCGCCCCCAAGCACGTGCAGCAGTTCGTCGCCGAGGGGCACCTGCGCTGGGACTCGCTCGGCGAGTTCCTCGCGCTGGTGGCCTCGCTCGAGCACCTGGCGACCCGCACGGGCAACGCCCGCGCGCAGGTCCTGGCCGACGCGCTCGATCGCGCCAACGCCCGCTTCCTGGAGAGCAACAAGTCGCCCTCACGCAAGGTGAACGAGATCGACAACCGGGGCAGCCACTTCTACCTGACGCTGTACTGGGCGCAGGAGCTGGCCTCGCAGGCGGACGATCCCGAGCTCGCGGGGCGCTTCGAGGAACTCGCCCGGGCGCTCACCGAGAACGAGACGACGATCGCCGCCGAGCTGCTCGCCGCGCAGGGCTCGCCGGTGGACGTCGGCGGCTACTACCGCCCCGACGACGCGCTCGCCAGCCGCGCCATGCGGCCGAGCGCGACCTTCAACGCCCTGATCGACGGCCTCAACGCCTGAGCATCGGCATGGGGGGCGGCCGCTCGGGCCGCCCCCCACCCAGGAGACGACGACCCCATGTCCGACCAGGACGACATCCGCGACCTCTTCGCCGCCTGGGACGCCGCGCTACGGACCGGCGACGCCGACGAGGTGGTCGCGCTCTACGCGCCCGACGCGGTGCTGTTGCCGACCTTCTCGGACAGGGTCCGCACCACGGAGGAGGGGCGCCGCGACTACTTCGCCCACTTCCTCCAGCGGCGCCCCAGGGCGAGTGTCGTCGAGGGGCACGCGCGCGCCTACGGCGACGTCGCGGTGCACTCGGGGATCTACGCCTTCGCCTTCGGCGCCGGCGCAGAGCGCGAGGCCCACGCCCGCTTCACCTTCGTGTACCGGCGGGTGGACGGGCGCTGGTGGATCGTGGAACACCACTCGTCCGGCATGCCCGAGTCGTCCTGACCCGGCGATGGGCCGTAGGGACCCGCCCGGCCACGCCGGAGGGGCCCCGGACGTTCGCCGGAGCGCGGCCCCAACCGTTCACTGGAACTCGATGACGAAGCTGTAGACGTCGTCCTGCGGATGGCTCGTCACCTTGTAGTCGACCTTGTGGAAGACCCGCTGCATGGCGCGGTTGGCGCGCAGGACCTCGGCCGTGAAGCCGCGGATGCCGTTGCGGATGGCGATCTGCGTCAGGTAGCGCAGCAGCTCCGTGCCGATGCCCTTGTTCTGCCAGTCGTCGCGCACCACGAACGCCACCTCGGCCATGTTCGTCTTCTCGTCGAGGTAGTAGCGGCCGACCGCGATGATGTCCTCGCCGTGGGCCTCGGGCACCGTGCAGACGATGGCGAGCTCGCTGCGGTGGTCGATGAACACGAAGTCCTGGATCTCGGAGCGCGGCACCGTCTTGGAGCGCGACATGTACCGGTAGTAGATCGTCTCCTGCGACAGCGCGTAGAACAGGTCGGTGATGCGGGGCTCGTCGGTCGGGTGGATCGGCCGGAAGGTGACCTGCGTGCCGTCGCCGAGCAAACGCGTCGTCCGCAGCTCGGTGGGGCCGACGACGAGCTTGCCCTCGACGCGCGCGAACTCGGGGTGGAGGAAGCGTGCGTCGACCGCCTCCTTCAGCAGGCGCGCGCGGAAATCGGGGTGGGCGATCGCGATGAGGGCGATGGCGCGCTCTTCCACGCTCTTGCCGTGCAGGTAGGCCACGCCGTACTCGGTCACCACGTAGTGCACGTCGCCGCGCGTGGTCACGACGCCGGCGCCGGCCGAGAGGCGCGTCACGATGCGCGACACCTCGCCGCCCTTGGCCGTCGAGGGGAGGGCGATGATCGCCTTGCCGTCGTCGGCGTGCGCGGCGCCGCGGTTGAAGTCGACCTGGCCGCCGATGCCCGAGTAGAAGGCGCCGGCGAGCGAGTCGGCCCCGACCTGACCCGTGAGGTCGACCTCGAGCGCGGTGTTGATCGCCACCGGACGGTTCTGCCGGCCGATGACGAAGGGGTCGTTGACGTACTCGGTGGGGTGGAAGGCGAAGGCCTCGTTGTTGTCGACGAAGTCGTACAGCTTGCGTGAGCCGACGCAGAAGGTGGTGACGACCTTGCCGCGGTCGACCGACTTGCGGCGGCCGGTCACCACGCCCGACTCGATGAGCTCGATCACCGAGTCGCTGACCATCTCGGTGTGGATGCCGAGGTCGCGCTTGTCCTTGAGGTGCGCCACGATGGCCTGCGGGATCTTGCCGATGCCGAACTCGACGGTCGAGCCGTCGTCCACCAGGCTGGCGACGATCCTGCCGATGCGGTCGGTGGTCTCGTTCAGCGGCGGGGTCGCGTACTCGACGAGTTCCTCCTCGACCGGCACGAGCACGTCGATGTCGTGTACGTGGATGCGCGCGTTGCCGAGCGTGCGCGGCATGCGCGGGTTGACCTGCGCGATGACCAGCGAGGCGTTCTCGGCCGCCGACTTGACGATGTCGACCGAGATGCCGAGGCTGCAGTAGCCGTTGGCGTCCGGCGGGGTGACGTGGATGAGCGCCGCGTCGAGCGGCAGGCGGCCGCTGCTGAACAGGCGTGGCACGTCGGAGAGGAAGATCGGCGTGTACGCCCCGATGCCCTGCTGGATGAGGTCGCGGACGTTCTCGCCGATGAAGAAGCTGTTGATGCGGAAGGTCGACGACATCTCCTTGGTGGCGTAGGGGGCGTCACCGAAGGTCAGCAGGTGGACGATCTCCACGTCGGCCAGCTCGTCGGCCCGGCCGACGAGGGCGCGCACCAGCCGCAGCGGCTGTCCGCAGCCGGTGCCGACGAACACGCGATCGCCGGGCCGGATGCGGCGGACCGCCTTCTCCGGCGTCTCGATCTGCTCCGCGTAGGTCTCCTGCCAATCGGGGTCGACCCAGTTCAGACGCATCGCTGCCATGCCTCAAGCCTCGGGTTCCTGGAGCGTGATGCGGGCGTCGGCGGCGATCGACTCGCTGCCCACCGTGCCCACGATGAAGGGGTTGATGTCCATCTCGACGATCTGCGGGAAGTCCGTGACGAGCTGGCTGATGCGCTGCAGCGCCTCGGCGATGGCGTCGAGATCGACCGACGCCTGCCCCCGGACGCCCTTGAGCAGGGCGAACGACTTGGTCGAGCGCAGCATCTGCAGCGACTCCTCCTTGGTGATCGGCGCGATGTGGAAGGT
>JAABSI010000130.1 GCA_011390455.1 Trueperaceae bacterium | reverse complement strand
CTGCTCGGCGGGATGCTGAACATCCGCCCGATCCTCACGCTCGACGACGGCAAGATCGTGCCGGCGGCCAAGGCCCGCGGCACCAAGAAGGCGATCGCCGAGATCGTCGACCGCGTCCGCGCGCACGCGGCAGCGCACCCGGGCAAGCTGGTCCTCGACTTCCTGCACATCCAGGACGAGACCGCTGCGCAAACGCTGCGGCAGGCGATCAAAGACGCCGGCATCGACTTCCAAGATGGTCAGGTGTACGAGATCGGCGCGGTGATCGCCGCCCACGTCGGGCCCGGCACCTTCGGGGTGTACGCGCACGCCATCGCTGCTTGAACCCGTCCCCAACGCACGAGACGCGCCCCGGACCTCGCGGTCCGGGGCGCGTCTTCGACGGCTCGAAGGATCCCGCGAAGGAGCTCGGGATTACTCGATCAACGCGCCCGTGCCGACGACGACCGCCGAGACGGTGGCGCCGCCCGGCAAGGCCGGGTCGACGTCGAGCGCGAAATCAGCGGTGACGCGATACGTGCCGCCCTGGATGATGGTCTTCGCGTAGTTGCTCGCGGCCGCCGCCGTCAGGCCGATCTCGAGCAGGTCGACCTGCGTCGTAGCCGCGTAGGTGCACGACGTCACGCCTTCGCACACGCCGGCGGCCGTGTAGGTCATCGACGCGCTCGCGAAGCCGGTGAACGAGAGCGGTCCGAGGATCGTGGCGCCGTTGCGGATGATCGTCAGATCGCTCAGGGTCGCGTCCGAAGCGGTGAACGAAGCGGGGAAGTCGCTCGCCGTGGCCGTCTCGACGGTGATGGCGCTGTCGAGCGACAGCGTCTCGCTGACGCCGTCGATGCGGACGAGACCCGTCAAGATGCTCGGAACGTCGGCAGCTTCGATGGTGAAGGTCTCGTCGATCGGGCCGGCGTACGTGGCGCCGGCCTGGGCCGGGGCGACGTCCGTGGGCGCGGGGGCTTCGAGCTCGACGCCGATGCCGCCGCCGAAACCGAAGGCGGTCTCGACCTCGACCGGTTCCGTGAGCGGGATGAGGCCGCCACATGCGGAAAGCACCACGGTGCTGGCGGCCGCAAGGGCGAGACTCTTGAGCATTCGGTTCATGGAGTACCTCCTGGTCGCAAGGGAAGGCATGCGGCGTCCGTCGTCGCCCGCCGCGGTCCCCTCACCGCTAGCTTAGGTCGACCGCGCTCCGCGGGCAATGACGAATCGCGCTCGGCCAGGATCTCGATGACGCTAGGCACGCACCCGGGCACCCCGGACGACAACCGGAGGAACCCGGCACGCTGGTCGCATGCACGCCACGACCACCGCCGTCGCCCTCGCCGGTTTGGATCCGGTCCCCGTCACGGTCGAGGTGTTGGTCGCCGGCGGGCTCCCCGCGCTGCACGTGGTGGGGCTCGGCGACGCCGCGGTCATGGAGGCCAAGGAGCGGGTGCGCGCCGCGCTCAAGCACTCGGGTTGGGGGTTGCCGCCGTCGCGCGTGACGGTCAACCTCGCGCCGGCCGACCTGCGCAAGGCGGGTCCCGCCTACGACCTCCCGATCGCGCTCGCGGTGCTCGCCGCGCAGCGGCTCGTGCCGGCCGGGCGCTTGGCCGACGCGGTGGTGGTCGGCGAGCTCGCGCTCGACGGCGCGGTGCGGGGCGTGCCGGGCGTCCTCGCCGCGGCGCTGCTGGCGCGCGACCGCGGCGCGGTCGCCGTGCTGGTGCCGCCGAGCCACGCCGACGAAGCGCGCCTCGTCCGCGGCGTGCCGGTGGTCGCCCCGGCCACCCTGGCCGACGCCGTCGCCTTCCTCCGCACCGGCCGGGTCCCGGACGCGGTGCCCGGACCGACGGCGCCCGAGGACCTCGACCTGCCCACCGCGGACCTCGCCGACGTCGCGGACCTCTGTCAGGTCCGCGGCCAGGCGCTCGCCCGGCGGGCGCTCGAGGTCGCCGCGGCCGGCGAGCACCCGCTTCTCCTGGTCGGTCCGCCCGGTTGCGGCAAGTCGATGCTGGCGCGGCGAGCTCCGGGCGTGTGGCCGCCGCTCGCGGACGACGCCGCCTGGATCGCCGCCTTGGTGCGCTCCGCCGCCGGCCAGAGGGTCGCGGCGCTGCCCCGGCGGCCGCCGTTCCGGGCGCCCCACCATGGCGGCAGCGAGGCGGGGCTGTTCGGTGGCGGTCCGTCGCTGCGTCCGGGCGAAGCGACCCGCGCGCACGGCGGCGTCCTGTTCCTCGACGAGCTCCCCGAGTTCTCGCGGCGCGTCCTCGAAGGGTTGCGCCAACCGCTCGAAGCGGGCGAGGTGGTGTTGGCCCGGGCGCACGGCAGCCGACGGTACCCGGCCCGCTTCACCTTGATCGCGGCCATGAACCCCTGCCCGTGCGGCCACGACGGCGACGAGGCGGTGCCGTGCCGCTGCCACCCGACCGACCGGCGCCGGTACCGCGCGCGCATCAGCGGGCCCCTGCTCGACCGCTTCGACCTGCGGGTGCGCATGGCGCGGGTGCCGGCCGACGCCCTCGCACGACCGCCGGTCGAGGGCACCGCGGCGGTCGCCGCGCGCGCCGCCGCGGCGCGCGAGCGCGCCCTCGCTCGGCAGGGCTTCGCCAACGGCCACCTCACGGGGGCCGACCTCGAGCGCCATGCGCCGCTCGGGCACGAGGCCCGCGCGCTCCTCGACCACGCCGTGGCGCGCGGCGCGACGTCGGCCCGCGGCGTCGACCGGCTGCGGCGGGTCGCGCGCACGCTCGCCGACCTCGCGGGGAGCGAACCCGTCGGCGCGCCGCACCTGGCCGAGGCGCTCGCGTACCGAGCCGACCCGTTCCCCGAGGCGACGCCCGTCGCCGGATGAGGAATCGTGTCCTATGACACAGGTAGGCTCGGCTCGCCAGGTACGAACGTCCCTGGTTCCGGCGCGCCGAGCAAAGGTACAACCCCTGAGCAGACGTGTCCGTAGGTGCACGAAGCGGTGTTGACGCTCGGAATCCGCGTGCTAGCCTGACCAGTCTCGGCGTCGGGACGTTTCCACCTTGTCCCGCGACCTGTGATCGACCCCTGAGGAGGACGACAACGTGCAAGCAAGACGATGGCGCTTGGGGGGGCTCCTGCTCGCCGCGATCCTGCTGCTCGCCGGCTGCGAGTTCGCCGGCCCGCAGAGCGCGCTCGACCCCGCCGGTCCCGTGGCGCAGGCCCAGAAGGACATCTTCCTGTGGACCCTGTGGCTCAGCTTCCCCGTCATGATCGGCGTGGGCGGCGTGTTGGTGTACTCGCTCTTCCGCTTCCGCGCCAGGAACTCGGCGGACGAGGGTGCGATCCCCGTGCAGACGCACGGCAACACCAGGCTGGAGATCGGCATGACGATCGTCGCCACGGTGATCGTGGTGCTCGTCGCGGTGCCCACCGTGCGGACGATCTTCGCGACCGAACAGCGCGTCGACGTCACCGCCCTCGAGGAGGGCGACGTGCTCGTGCGGGCGACCGGCTACCAGTGGTGGTTCAAGTTCGAGTACCCCGAGCTCGGCATCACGACCGCCAACGAGCTGATCATCCCGGCGGGCCGGCGGGTCGTCGTCGAGCTCGACTCCGCCGACGTCCTGCACAGCTTCTGGGTGCCCAACCTCGCCGGTAAGCGCGACATGATCCCCAACAACCGCAACCAGGTGTGGTTCGTCGCCGACGAGCCGGGCACGTACTACGGCCAGTGCGCCGAACTCTGCCTCGGCGCGCACGCGTACATGCGCTTCCGGGTGATCGCCGAGGACGACGCCGGGTTCGACACCTGGGTGGCCGCGTTCCAGACGGCGGCCGAGCAGACCGTCCAGTCCGACCCGCTCGTCCAGCGCGGGCAGCAGCTCGTCGCCCAGAAGGGCTGCATCGGCTGCCACACGATCGACGGGTACTACCCGAACGTGGCGGTCGGCAACGCGGACTTCCCCGACCTCACCAACTTCGGCCTCCGCACGACGGTAGGGGCCGCGATCGCCGAGAACACGCCCGAGAACCTCGCGGCGTGGTTGCGCGACCCGCAGGCCATGAAGCCCACGAACCGCATGCCGACGCTGTGGGCGGCCGACGATCCGGACGCCGACGAGGAGATCGAAGCCATCGTCGCGTACCTGCTCAGCCTCGGCGTCCCCGACGCCGCGGGCGCCGCACTCGCCCAGGGAGGGCCGATCCATGGCGGTCAGTAAGGTCACCGTCGCCGCGCCTACGGGCACCGGCGTCTTCACGCGCCCCAACTGGGATACCGGCTGGCTCAGCTGGCTCACGACCGTCGACCACAAGCGGCTGGGGATCCTCTACATCGTCACCAGCTTCCTGTTCCTCGGGGCGGCCAGCATCGAGGCCTTCCTGATCCGCCTGCAGTTGGCGGTGCCGAACAACACGCTGCTCAGCCCGGACGCCTACAACCAGATGTTCACCATGCACGGCGTCACGATGGTCTTCCTCGCCATCATGCCGCTGGGCATCGGGTTCGCGAACTACTTCGTGCCGCTGCAGATCGGCGCGCGCGACCTCGCTTTCCCGCGCCTGAACGCCTTCGGCTTCTGGGTGTACGCGGTCGGCGGCATCTTCCTGTACTCGAGCTTCCTGTTGGGCGGCGCGCCGGACGTCGGCTGGTTCGCCTACTCGCCGCTCACCTCGCTGTCGAACAACCCGGGCAACGGGACGGACTTCTACATGATCGGCCTGTTCGTCGGCGGCATCGGCACGCTGGTGACGGCGATGAACCTGATCGTCACGATCGTCAGCATGCGCGCCCCCGGCATGACCATGATGCGCGTCCCGGTGTTCACCTGGATGATGCTGGTGACGGCGTTCCTGATCATCTTCGCCTTCCCGCCGCTCACGATCGCGCTCTTCCAGGTGATCATGGACCGCACCTTCGGCACCCTCTTCTACGTGCCGCAGGCGGGCGCCCTGCCGATCCTGTGGCAGCACCTGTTCTGGATCTTCGGCCACCCGGAGGTCTACATCATCGTGCTCCCGGCCTTCGGCGTGATCTCGGAGGTCATCCCGACCTTCAGCCGCAAGCCGCTCTTCGGGTACCCGGTGATCATCCTCTCGGGCATCTTCATCGGCTTCATGGGCTTCGCGGTCTGGAGCCACCACATGTTCACCACGGGCCTCGGCCCGGTCGTCAACACCGCCTTCGCGCTCACCAGTTTCGTGATCGGCATCCCCACCGGGATCAAGATCTTCAACTGGCTGGGCACCATCTGGGGCGGCAAGGTGCGCTTCACCACCCCGATGCTCTACGCGATCTCGTTCCTGGTCGTGTTCACGATCGGCGGCATCACGGGCATCATGCTGGCGGTCCCGCCCTTCGACGCCCAGGCGCAGGACTCGTACTTCGTGGTCGCCCACTTCCACTACGTGATGGGCGGCGGCGCGCTCATGGCCTTCTTCGCCGGCCTCTACTACTGGTTCCCGAAGATGACCGGGCGCATGATGAACGAGCGCCTGGGCAAGATCACCTTCTGGTTCGTCGCCGGCGGCCTGCAGATCATCTTCTTCCCGCAGCACTTCGCCGGCCTCCTCGGCATGCCGCGGCGCACCCAGACCTACGTCGAGGGCATCGGCCTCGAGTTCTGGAACATGCTCTCCACGGCGGGCACCTTCGTGATGGGCACCGGCCTGATCCTCTTCGCGATCAACATCGTCCACGGCTTCCTGCGCGGCGAGAAGGCCGGCAACGACCCGTGGGACGCGCGCACCCTCGAGTGGGCGACCACCTCGCCGCCCCCGCACCACGACTTCGACCGCCAGCCGGTCGTCAACGACCGCGACGCCCACTGGGTGCAGAAGTACCCCGAGAGCGTCCACGGCACCCGCGTCCCCGAGAGCGCTTCGGAGCCCTACGACGTGAACGGCATCCACATGCCGGGGCAGAGCTGGTACCCGTTCATCAACAGCATGGCGTTCGTGCCCTTCATGTACGGGTTGCTGTACCACAACTTCTGGGTCATGGGCCTGGGCATCCTCATCATGTTCGTCGGCACGTACGGCTGGGCGCTCGAAGGGGTCGCCGGCCACCACATCCACCTGGGTAAGGGCCACGGCGGCACCGGCGCCGGCGCCCGCCACGAGGAGGCAGCGTCGTGAGCGCAGCTCCCGCCACCACCGCGGCCGTGACCCCCGGCATGGAGTCGGGCCACTACCGCAGCACCAAGCTCCCCGACGTCAAGTTGATGATGTGGATCTTCCTGGCGTCCGACACCATGTTCTTCGGGACGCTGATCGGGACCTACCTCGTCTACAAGGGGCGCAGCCTGGTCGGCCCCTACCCGATCGAGGTCCTCGACATCCCGCTCACGACGGTCTCGACCTTCGTGCTGCTCATGTCGTCGTTCCTGATGGTGCTCGCGCTGCACGCGCTGCGGCAGGACGACACGGCCAAGTTCCGGTTGTGGACCTTCGGGGTGGCCTTCTTCGGCGCGATCTTCCTGGGGTTCCAGGTCTACGAGTTCGCGCATTTCGTCGACCTCGGCCTCACGCTCCAGGGCAACCTGTTCGGCACCACCTTCTACGTGCTGACCGGCACCCACGGGGTGCACGTGACGATCGGCGTCATCTGGCTGCTGTCGATCCTGATCCATTCCTACGTCAAACCGTGGACGAGCAAGGACGACGTCTACCTCGAGGTCGCCGGTCTGTACTGGCACTTCGTCGACATCGTCTGGATCGTCATCTTCACGGTCATCTACCTCGTCGAGTTCGTGTGATCGGGAGGCGCTGACACCGATGGCGGAACACAAGAAGCACGGCGTGGGGCTCTACGTGGTCGTCGCGTTGATCCTCGCCGTCATCACCTACGTCGAGTTCGCGATCGTCGAGTACCCGGTCGCGTGGCTCACCCCAGGGCAAGTGATGTTCTGGCTGATCGCCATGTCGGTCGTGAAGTTCTGGATGGTCATCTGGTTCTTCATGCACCTGCGCGACGACCCGAAGGTCTACACCGGGTTCTTCTCCTCCGGCATGTTCATCGCGATGGGCACCTTCGTGGCGCTCTCGTTCATGTTCGTCCTGCCCGCCTCGGTGGC
>JAABSI010000129.1 GCA_011390455.1 Trueperaceae bacterium | reverse complement strand
CGCGGCCGGCGCTGTGGGCGCCGGCCTCGCCGACCCCGCCGCCGCGTGGGGCGCCGCCGCGCTCGCGGGCGCCGCCTTCTACGTCAACCTCGGCTCGCTCGCGTACCTCTCGGCGGCGCTCGCGAACCAGCCCGAGGCGGCGCACGCGCGCGCCGGCCGCTCCGCCCCCGGCATCCACCTCCCCGCCGGCCTGATCGAAGGGGCCGAGACCGTCGTGCTGTTCGCGGTCGCCCTGGCGCTGCCCGCCCTCGCCCCCTGGACGCTCGGCGCCATCGCGGCGCTCGTCCTGGCGACCGCGGGTCAGCGCGTGGCCTGGGGCGCTCGGCGCCTGGCGGCCGCCCGGACGCCGGACGGCGCGGCGTGATCGACGCGCCGCCCGGGCCGCCGGTCCCCACCGGGCCGCCGCGGTGGCCGGTGGCGCTCGCGTGGGGCGCCCTGCTGCTCGCCTACGGCGTCGCGGTCGCGACCACCGGGCTCGGTCCGGTGGGGGTCCTCCGGGCGCTGGTGGACGTCGTCGTCGACCACCCGGCCGGACCCCTCGTCTTCGTCCTCGCGTACCTGCTGCGGCCGCTGCTCCTCTTCTCCGCGACGGTCCTGACGGTGGGCGCCGGCCACCTCTACGGGCCCTGGCTCGGCTTCCTGGTCGTCGTGATCGGCGCGAACGGCGGCGCGCTGCTCGCCTACGGGCTGGCGCGCTGGCTCGGCGGCGCATGGGCGACGCGCGCCCTCGCCGGCGGGCGCTGGGGGGCGTTGGCCGCGCGGTTGCGCGACAGGACCTTCGAGACGGTGCTGACGCTCCGCTTCCTGTTCGCCCCGTACGACGCGGTCAACTACCTCGCCGGCGCGCTGCGGCTGCGGCCGGGCCCGTTCGTCCTGGCGACCGCGCTCGGGTCGGTGCCGGGTTCGTTCACCTTCCTGCTGTTCGGCGCCTCGATCGGCGACCTGTCGGTGCTCGCCGACGGGCAGCTGCCGGCGCTGGACGCTCGGGCGCTGGCGGGCTCGGCCGTCCTGTTCGTCGCCTCGCTGCTCGCCTCGCGCACGCTGCGCCGACGCGTCGCCCGCCGCGAGGCCACCCCGGCCGCCGCCGCGGAGCCCACCCCGTGACGCGGCCCGACGCCGCCACCCCCGAGCGACCGGCCGAGCGCTTCGACGCCGTGGTCGTCGGCGCCGGTTCCGGCGGGCTCACGGTCGCCTACGGGTTGGCGCGCCTGGGCAAGGCCGTGGCGCTGGTCGAGTCCGGACCGGTGGGGGGCGACTGCACGAACGTCGGCTGCGTTCCGTCCAAGACGCTGCTCCAGGCCGCTCGGGCGCTGGCCGCGCGCGGCGTGCGGGCCGGCGACCCCGCGTGGGAGCTGGCCGCGGCGGAGGTCCTCGCGCACGTGCGCGCCAAGCGCGACGCGCTCCGGGCGCGCGAGGACGTCGAGGTCGCCTCGGAGCCGAACCTGACGCTGGTGCGCGGCCGCGCCCGGCTGCGCGCGGCCGATCGGGTCGCGGTGATCGCGGCCGACGGCACCGAGCGCACCCTGAGCGCGGCGACCGTCGTTCTCGCCACCGGCGCGCGCCCGATCGTCCTGGACCTCCCCGGGCTCCCGCCGGAGCGGATGCTGACCAACGCGAACCTCTTCGACCTGGAGCGCGCGCCCGAGCACCTCGCGGTGGTCGGCGGCGGCGCGATCGGCGCCGAGATGGCGACGGCCTTCGCGCGGCTCGGCAGCCGCGTGACGCTGGTCGAGGCCGCGCCGCGGCTGCTGCCCGCCTCGCCGGCCGCCGCGGGCGCGGCGGTCGCCGACGGCCTGCGCGCGCTGGGCGTGGCCGTCCTCGTCGCGGCCAAGGCGGAGCGCTACGACCCGGCGACCGGCGCCCTCCACGTGGCGACGGAGCCCGGCGCGACCGTGGTCGCCGGCGTCGACCAAGTGCTGTTCGCCGTCGGCCGGCGGCCGAACGTCGAGGGCCTGGGCCTCGAGGCGCTCGGCGTCCGCGTCGAGCGCGGCGGCATCGCCACCGACCGGGCGCACCGCACGTCGGTCCGCGGCGTGTACGCGATCGGCGACGCCAGCGAGCGCGCCAAGTTCACGCACGCGGCGAACGCCCAGGGGCGCCGGCTGGTGCGGCACCTGACCGCACCGTGGCTGCCGCTCGTGCCCGAGGGCGACTACCCGGCGGCCACCTTCACCGACCCGGAGGTCGCCCAGGTGGGGCCCTCGCTCGAGGACCTGCAGGCGCGCTTCGGCGCCGACCTGGTGGCCACCCACCGCGTCGACCTGAAGGACCTCGACCGCGGCTACGTCGAGGGCTTGGGGGCCGGCTTCGTCGAGGTGCACGCGATGCGGCTGACCGGACGGGTGCTCGCCGCCACGGTCGTGGGCCCGCACGCCGCCGAGGTGGTGCAGCTGCTCGTCTGGCTCCAGCGCCGGCGCGGCTCGCTCTGGCAGCTCTCGCGGCACGTGGTCGCGTACCCGGCGCTCGCCGAGGGGCTCAAGAAGGTCGCCGACGCCTTCGTCTTCGCCACCCTGCCGGCGCTCCCGCGCGAGCTCGGCCGCTACCTGCGCCATCGCGGGCGGGCGCTCGGACGCCGCCGACCGTAACCGCCGACGGTCGGCGACGCGCCCGGACCGCGGCGCCCGGTATGGTGCCGCGTGCTCTTCGCCTTCGACCTCGACAAGACCCTCGTGACCAACGACTACCAGCTGCCCGAGCGCACGCCCGGGGTGCTGCGGGCCCTGCGCGACGCCGGCCATTCGGTCACGGTGCTCACCGGGCGCCCGCTCGGCTCCGCGCGCCCCTTCTTGGAGGCGCTCGGCGTGGTCGGCCCGTACAGCGTCAACCACGGCGCCCAGGTGATGGACGCGGGCGGCCGGGTGCTGCGCCGGACCCGCTTGCTCGCCGCGGACGTGCGCGCGGTGCTCGGCCCCTGGACCGCGCACCCGACCGTCGAGTTCAGCTGCGTGGTCGACGACCAGCTCTTCGTCAAGGACCCGGGCGATCAGCGCTGGCATTGGGCGCACACCGAGAGCCGCGTGGTCAGCCGCTTCGACCCGACGATCGACACGGACGCCGACAAGGTGGTGTTCGCCGCCGAGACGACGACGGTCGAGATCATCGAGCACGTCGCGGCCCATGCGCCGCTGGCGGAGCGCTACCTGTGGGGCGACGGGTTCCTCGAGGTGGTCGCCGCCGGCGGCGACAAGGGCGCGGGTCTGGCCTTCATCGCCGCCCGGCTCGGGTTCGAGCAGCACCAGGTGGTCGCCTTCGGCGACGGCCTCAACGACGTCTCGATGGTGCGCTGGGCGGGCCACGGCGTGGCCGTGGGCCCGGAGGCGCACGCCGACACGATCGCGGCCTCCGACGAGCGCGTGGCGTCACCGGAAGAGGGCGGCGTGCTCGGGTGGCTCGAGCACCACTACCTCGGCAAGACCGGCGCCCGCTGAGCGGGCGCCGACCGCACCGACTCACTCGCCGCGGATCGCCTCGAGGAACTCCTGCCGCGTGCGCGCGTCGTCCTTGAAGGCCCCGCGCATCGCGCTCGTGCGGGTGGTGGAGCCTTGCTTCTCGACGCCGCGCATCATCATGCACAGGTGCGACGCCTCGGTCACGACCGCGAGGCCGGCCGGTTCGAGCGCCGCCTCGAGCGCGTCCGCGATCTGCGAGGTCAGGCGCTCCTGGACCTGCATGCGGCGCGCGAAGACGTCGACGACGCGGGCGAACTTCGACAGCCCCAGGATCTTCTTCCCCGGGATGTAGGCGATGTGGGCCTTGCCGAAGAACGGCAGCATGTGGTGCTCGCACAGCGAGTAGAACTCGATGCCCTTGACCACGACCATCTCGGAGCCCTCGGACTGGAACAGCGCGCCGTTCAGGACGGTGCCGACGTCGGCCTCGTAGCCGCTCGTCAGGAAGCGGAGCGAGCGCTCGACGCGCTGCGGGGTCTTGAGCAGGCCCTCGCGGCCGACGTCCTCGCCCAGGCCGGTGATCAACGTCGAGATGACGTCGGTGAGCTCGACGTCGCCGACCTCGTCGAACGCATCGGGGCCGGACGGATCGAGCAGG
The DNA here is from genome assembly GCA_011390455.1 of Trueperaceae bacterium. The sequence continues at coordinate 3,022 of JAABSI010000129.1, read as the reverse complement.
TGGGCGGTGCTGCGCATGCGGGCCTCCGGGCTCATGGTAGCGCCGCGCGCGCCGGGCTGCTGCGTCGCGTAGGACGGGGTACGGCGGGCGTGGTGGGTCGAATCGACGCGGTCGATGTGGTCGGCCATGGGGATCACCTCTCCGAAGGACGCGCACGGGGCGCGCTCGAGGCGGTCCGGCCGAGGGCGAGACGCCGGGGGCGGAACCGCGGGGATGTCCGGGAAGCTTAGGCGCGCGGACCGACCCGCCACCGTATCCGGCGCCCCGATGCCCGCGCCGCGCGCGGTACCGTCGACCATGACCCGCCTCGACCAACAAGACGCGTACCTGCTCGCCTTCACGGCGAACGTGATCCGGGCCGTGGACGACGGCGACCGCGCCTGGGTGCGGCTCGACGCCAGCGCCTTCTACCCCACCAGCGGCGGCCAGCCGCACGACCTCGGCACCCTCGACGGCGTGCCGGTGGAGGACGTCCGGGTGGCCGACGACGGGGCCGTCGAGCACCGGGTCGCCGGCCCCGCGCGCGCTTGGCCCGAGGGGCGGGCGGTGGATGGACGGATCGACGCCGATCGACGGGCGCGCCACCGGCAGCGGCACAGCGCGCAGCACCTGCTCTCGCAGGCCTTCGTGCGCACCGACCCGGCCTTTGCGACCCGATCGGTGGCGCTCACGTCGGCCGATCTGACGGTCGACCTCGCCGGCGAGCCCGACGACGACCGCGTCGCGGCCGCCGAGCGGCTCGCGAACGAGGCCGCCTACGCGAACTGGGCGGTGGCGACGCTCGAGGTGGACGAAGCCGACTTGGACCGCTTCCCGTTGCGGCGACCGCCCAAGGTCCACGGCCGCATCCGGCTCGTGGCGATGGGGCCGGACGTGGCCATCGACCCGGCGGGGGCCTGGGAGCTGTCCGCGTGCGGCGGCACCCACGTGCGCACGACCGCCGAGGCGGCGCCGATCGTGGTGCTGGGGCGCGAGCGGATCCGCGGCGGCCTGACGCGGGTCACCTTCCGCGCGGGCTGGGAGGCCTGGGCCCACCACCGCGCCACCCACGCCGCCGCGACGGCGGCGGCCTCGAGCCTGACCACCTCCGTCGCCGACCTCCCCGCCAAGGTCGCGCAGCTGTCCGCCGAAGCCACCGCGCTGCGGCGCGCGCTGGCGGAGGCGCGCGGGCGGCTCGCCGCCGACCTCGCGGAGGAGCTGGTGGGCGAGCCGGCCGAACCGGGGGCCTTGATCGTGGCCGAGATCGACGGCGCCGACGCCGACCTGTTCGCGCCCTTGGCCGACGCGCTGGCCGCGCGGGGCGCCACGGCGGTGCTCGCGATCGTGCAGGGCGCCAAGGCCGAGGTGGTCGCCACCTCGGGCGCCGGGGTGGACGTGCGCCCGGCGCTGAAGGCGGCGCTCGCGGTGCTCGGCGGCCGCGGCGGCGGCAAGCCCGAGCGGGCCCAGGGGGCCGGACCCGACGTCGCCCGGGTCGCCGACGCGCTGGCCGCCGCGCACCACGTGCTGCACGACGGCTGAGCCGCGGCGCCGAGCGCGCTCGGTGCCGCGCCGCGTGCTACAAACTCGGATTCATTCCGATTTACATGCTAGGATCGGAGGCGTTGGAGGTACCACCATGTCCGAAGCGCTTCGTCCGATCCCCCACCCCCTCCCCGAGGACCGCCGCGTCCAGCTGGTCGAGCTCCTGAACGAGCGTCTGGCCGCCACGGCCGACCTGCAGATGCAGGTCAAGCAGGCGCACTGGAACGTCACCGGCATCCACTTCCAGACGCTCCACGAACTGTTCGACATGGTCGCCGGCGCGATCCACCCGTTCGTCGACGAGCTCGCCGAGCGCGTCACGGCGCTGGGCGGGGTCGCCAAGGGGACCGTACGGATGGCGGCCGCCGCCAGCCCGCTCCCGGAGTACCCGCTCGACGCGGCGGGCGGCGAGGCCCACCTCACGGTCGTGCGCGACCGGCTCGCGACCTACGCGACCGACAACCTGCGCGCGATCGACGCGGTCGACGACCTCGACGACGACGCCACCGAGGACCTCCTCACCGAGATCCAGCGCGAGGTCGACAAGCTCCAGTACTTCGTGGCGTCGCACCTGGTCTGATCGACCGGTCGCGACCGCGATCCGCACGCGCGATCCACGGCAGAGCGCCGGGGGCCCCTCGGGCCCCCGGCGCTCTTCGGTTCCGTGCCGCGGGATGCTCCTATGGTTCGTCAAGCGGCCAGCGCGGTCGGTGGGCTGTCGGGGATGACGGATTGGCGTATTGGCGCGGTAAGGATCTTGTAGACCTCCCGGGCGACGTAACGCTTGAGGCAACGCATGATGTCCTTCTTCGAGAGGCCCTGCTGGGTGCGGCGCTTGACGTACTCGCGCGTGCGCTCGTCCCAACGCATGCGGCACAGAACGATGGTGTGCAGAGCGTGGTTGGCGGCGCGATCACCACCGCGATTGAGCCGATGCCGGTCCTTCCTGCCGCTCGACGCGGAGATCGGCGCGACGCCGCAGAGGTGCGCGAAGGAGGCTTCGGAACGCAACCGCTCGGGGTTGTCACCGACGGTGGCGAGCAGTTGCCCCGCCACGTCCGGCCCGACACCCTTCAGGGCGAGCAGCTCGGGTGCCGCGCGGGCCGTGAGGTCCGCGAGCGTCTCGTTCAGTTCCTCGATCTCCTCGCAGAGGGCGAGGATGCGTCGGCCGAGGCGGCGCAACGCGGCCTTGGTCGCGCCCACCGGGCCGCTCAGGTCGGCTGGCCGCAGCTGCGCGCACGCGCGCGCTAAGTCGCGCCAAGAGCGATCGCGCAACGGCGCGCGCACGCTCTCGGGCGCGGTCACAAGAAGCTGGCGCGCCTGGTTGATCGCCTGCGTGCGCGCCTTGACCGCCGAGCGAAGCGGAACCCGCAGGGCGCGGATCGCTTCGACGACGCCGTCGCGCGTCTTCGGAGTTCCGGTCGAGCGTCCGGACGTCACGGCCGCAGCGGCGGCGTACGCGTCGATCGGGTCGGACTTGCCGCGCAGCCGGCGCGTCTTC
>JAABSI010000128.1 GCA_011390455.1 Trueperaceae bacterium | reverse complement strand
ACCCCGTCGATCACCGTCACGGTCTCCATGGACCGCGACTTCGCCGGCACCGGCTCCCCGCGCGGCCTGAACTCGTTCTCGGCCGTCGCGACCTTCGAGGCCGTGACCTCCGGCGGCGATCCCGACGTGATCTCCTTCCAGGTCACCGACTTCGAGACCACCTTCGAGCCCATCGGCGCCGCCCCGATCACCTTCGCCTACGGCGAAGAGGTCGAGGTCGCGTTCACGACCTACGTGTTCGTCACCCCCGGTGACGGCCTCAACGGCTACGTCGCCACCGTCTCCGCGCCCGACTTCCTGGCGTTCCTGAACCCCGGCCTCACCGCCGCGTACTTCAGCGACCAGGCCGGCGGCTACTGGCGCGGCATCCGCGGCACCATGGCCCCCTCCTTCGGCGACGCGATCACCCTCTCCGGCGGCGTGTCCTTCGCGCAGCAGGAAGACAACGCGTCCGACAAGGACGACGTCCTCGCCGACAACGCGACGATCAGCGTCTGGGGCGTCGACGGCGAGATCGGCCTCCTCGGCCTCGTCGACGTGGCCTTCGAGTACGCCAACAACCTGGACAGCACCGACAGCGTGCTGTGGGTGACCGCCGCCGCGGGCGCCGACCTCGGCTTCCTCGACATCACGAGCCTGGGCGGCAACTACCGCGCGCTCGACGCCGGCTTCTACGGCATCGGCGACACGGGCGACGAGCCGTTCGAGCGCGACCAGACCGGCTTCGGCGTCGAAGGCGAACTCGGCCTCTTCAACCTCCTCGACATCGTCGCGTTCTACGACAACTACACCTCCAGCGCGCCCACGGCCGAGTCCGGCTACGGCGTCGAGGTCGACGCGAACCTGTTCGCCGGCTTCTCGCTGAACGGCTTCTTCGAGAACGCGCTGGTCGACGGCGTCGTCGCCGACGGCACCGCCAACGTGCGCGAAGTCGACGCGGGCTACGAACTGCTCGATGGCGACTACGAGACCAAGTTCGGCGTCGAGCTCGTGCACGCCGGTGACGCCGACAACGCGCTGATCAGCGGCCTGAACATCACGGCCGGCTACGAGCGCTCCTCGGCCAACTACTCCGAGCAGCTCATCTACGCCAACGCCGACTACAGCCTCACCGTCTCCATCGTGACCGTGACCCCGTACGTGGGTTACCGCATGTGGTCCGACAGCGACGCGCCGGCCGGCGACTACAGCGAACTCGTCGCGGGCACCGGCCTCAGCACGGCCGAGCTTGACATCTTCCTCAAGCCCAGCCTGATGGGTGCCGTCAACTACCGCGCGACCACCTACGCTGCCTTCACCGCCTCCGAGCTCCAGTGGAGCGTCGGCCTCAACCTCGGCGAGTTCCTGCTCCCCAACAGCGCGCTGACCGCCAAGGTCGGCCAGTGGGTCGGCACGAACACCACGACCGCCACCAACACCCTCGGTGCCGGCGACGGCGCGACCGACATCTCCGCCGGCCGCGACGGCGACGCCGCCAATGGCGACCAGGCCGAGTCCGTCTTCGGTTACGAAGTCGAGTGGAACTACTACGACCTGCGCTTCGCGTACGGCGTGTACGATTCCAGCCGCGACTGGGGCACCGCCGCCTCGGCCCAGGCCTTCTCGATCGCGTACACCGTCACCTTCTGAGCTAGCTCAGAGACCCGCAAGGTTCGCGCGCCCCGTCTTCGGACGGGGCGCGCGCTTGCATGGGGCGCCGGTCTACGCCGGCGCCCGTCCTGCGGCGAGACGCTCCTCAGGCCGCCGGCGCCAGCAGCCGCAGCGCACGCGGGCGCAGCACCACCTCGAAGCGCTCGCGGGCCGGCTGGATCTCGCCCTCCATCTGCACGGGCATCGGCCGCGACCACGTCAGGGTCAGCGAGCGCGCGGCGAAGCGGCGGACCTTCGGGTGCCCCAGGTGCGCCCCGCGCATGAGCTTCGGCAGGATGCCGAGCGTGCCGAGGCGTCCGAACGCGCCCGCGACCACGACGTCGAGGTCGCCGTCGTCGGGTGACGCACCCGGTGCGAGCAGGAAACTGCCGCCGGCCCGCGGCCCGTTCTGCACACTGACCATCAGCGCCGGCCCCTCGAACGCGGTGCGGCGGCCGGCGGCGTCGTCGATCTCGACGCGGACCTCGGCGAGCGAGAAGCCGCGCATCGCGCTCACGATGCCGTAGAGGTAACGCCCCAGGCCCCGGACGTAGAGCGGCGCGGCGATCACCCGGCTGGCGACGTCCGCGTCGAAGCCCGAGCCGAAGGTGTTGACGTACGGGTGGCCGTCGACCAGGCCGACGTCGACGCGCCGCTCGCGGCCGGCGAGGACCGTCGCGACCGCTGCGAGCGGGTCGTGGCGGGGGATGCCGACGGCGAAGGCGAAGTCGTCGCCCGAGCCACAGGGCACCACCCCCAGCCTGAGGTCGCGCGCCAGGCACGCCGGCAGGAGCTCGTGCACGGTGCCGTCACCGCCCATCGCGATCACCGTGCCGCCGTCCGGCACCGCGTCGACCAGCGTGCGTGCGTGGCCCGCCGACTCGCTGCGCAGGACCGTCAGCTCGCGCCCGTCGGCTCGCAGGGCCGCGATGACCGCGTCGAGGTGCACGAGGCCGCGCCCGCGGCCCGCCAAAGGGTTGACGACGAGGTGCATCACGTTCGCGGATGCTACCGCGAGCGCGGGTAGACTGGCGAGCATGGGCCAGCTTCCCGAGCTGTTCGATCTCTCCCGCCTGCCTGAGGCGTGGGGCGGCCTCATCGACGCCGCGGCGCCGTGGACCGCCCTGACGCGGATGGACGCGCTGCTCGCCGGCATCCCCGATCGTCTCGACGGCGAGGTCCACCCGACCGCCGTGATCGAGGGTCCCGTGTGGCTCGAGGCCGGCGCACGCATCGGCCCGTTCGCCTACGTGCAGGGGCCCGCCTGGATCATGGCCGGCGCGCAGGTCGGCCACGCGGCGATGCTGCGCGGCGGCGTCCTCATGGGGCCGCGCGCCAAGGTGGGGCACGCCAGCGAGGCGAAGCACGCCGTCCTGCTCGGCGGCGCTCAGGTGCCGCACTTCAACTACGTCGGCGACGCGGTGATCGGGCACGACGTCAACCTCGGCGCCGGCGTCAAGCTCGCCAACCTGCGGGTGATGCCCGGCGGCGTGGCCGTGGGCGGCGTGGCCACCGGTCTGCGCAAGCTCGGAGCGATCCTCGGCGACGGCGTGTCGATCGGCTGCAACGCCGTGCTGGCGCCGGGGACCGTGATCGGCCGCGGCACCATCGTGTACGACGGCGCCACCGTGCGCGGCGTGGTGCCTGCACGCAGCATCGTCAAGCTCCGCCCGGTCCTGGAGGTGGTCGACCGGCTCGACCCCGAGGCCGCGAGCGCGGGCGGACGGGGCGGTGGCGCCGGCGGATGATCCCCGTCCGGGACCACAACCCGCTCACGGGACCCGTGTGGGTCGTGTGGCTCCTGCTGCTCGCCGCCACGGCCGGCTTCGTGCTGCCCTGGTGGTCGGCCCAGGAGGAGGGCCTGTGGCGCGCCGCCGTGGCCTTCGGCCTGACACCCGCGGCGCTCGTGGCGGAACCGCTGCGGCTGGCACCGACGCTGGCCACGCACGCCTTCCTCCACGGCAGCTGGGCGCACCTGCTCGGCAACCTGGTGTTCCTCTGGGTGTTCGGTGACAACGTCGAGGACCGGCTGGGGCACCTGCGCTTCCTGGCGTTCTACCTGCTCGGCGCCGCGGTCGCCGCCGTCGCCCACGCGCTCGTCACGCCCGAGCCCGGCGTTCCGCTGATCGGCGCCTCGGGCGCCATCAGCGCCGTCCTGGGCGCCTACGTGCGCTTCTTCCCGACCCGCCGGGTGCAGGCCGTGGTGGTGCCGCTCGTGCTGCCGTGGCTGGCCCTGCGGGTGCTCTTCGGCGTCGGCCCGTTCTTCCTGTGGACGCTCCCAGCTTGGTCGTACCTCGGCTACTGGGCGCTGGTGCAGGTGTTGGAGGGCGTCTCGGGGCTGCACGTGGTCGGCGGTGGCGTCGCCTGGTGGGCCCACGTCGGCGGCTTCGCGTTCGGGTTGGCGTTCGCGCCCGCGTTCGCCCGCCGTTCCGCCCCGGCGTGGCGCTGAGGCGACCCGGCGGGGCGGCCGGCGGGGCCTCAGCGGGCGGGCTCGATCAGGCCGTAGTCGCCGTCGTGGCGCAAGTAGATGACGCTGATGAGGTCGGTGTCGACGTTGCGGAAGAGGTAGAAGTTGTGCCCGAGTGATTCCATCTCGATGGCGGCGTCCTCGGCCGACATCGGGCGCAGCACGTGGCGCTTGGTCCGCACCAGGGTCGGCTCGCGCTCGGCGGGCTCCTCCTCGGCGACCGGCAGCGGCGCCTCGCCGCGCTTGTCGCGCAGCCGCTGCTTGAAGCGCTTGAGCTGGCGCTCGAGCTTGTCGACCACCAGGTCGACGGCGGCGTAACTGTCGGCGCCGCGCTCCTCGGCGCGGACGATACCGTTGGGGACGTTGATCTGAACCTCGACCTTGGCCGGCTCACCACCGACGCGCTCGTCGTACGACATGACCACGCGGGCGTCGACGATCTGGTCGAAGAAGCGGTCCAGCCGCTCCAGCTTGTCCTCCGCGTAGGACCGCATGGCGTCGCTGATCTCGATGTTGCGCCCGATGAGTTGGTAGATGTTCATCGAAGCCTCCTCCTGGCCGCCGAGGGCCACGAACGCGCCTGCTGGTGACCCCAGTCTACCAGTCGGGCGCCGTCGCCCAGACCCGGCGGGGCGGCCCGCGGCGGGGGCGCCGGCGGGCTTGCGGCGCACGTCGGGCACACGTCCTGGAGGGTGCGGGACGCATGCTAGCGTGTCTGCGATGGACGAACCGACGGCGCGTCAGCGCTGCCCCGCGGTGCAAGGCATCGAGGTGCTGCAGGAGAAGTGGGTGCTGCACATCGTGCACACGCTGCTCACCGGCCCGAAGGGCTTCAACGCCATCGGGCGCGAGGTCGGCGGCTGCAACCCGACGACGCTCACCCAGCGGCTCACGCGCCTCGAGACACTCGGCCTGATCGTCAAGGCGGAGGGCGACGGCACCTGCCGCGCCTGCTACCGACTCACGGAGGCCGGGGCGCAGCTGGAGGGCGTCATCGGCGCCATCCACCGATGGGCCGACGCGCACCTCGTCGCAAACGGCATCGCGAGCGGCGCGGCGCCCACGGCGGCGCACGACGCCCACGCTTAGCGCGCCTCAGGAGCGACGGCCGAACAGCCCCTTGGGCTTCTGACGCTCCGCGTCGAGTTGCGCCTGCAGGTTCTTCGCGAGTTCCTTGGTCTTCGTCAGGCGCGCCTGGAGCGAGGCGTTCTCGCCGCGCAGCTGGGCCACCTCCGCCCGCAGGCGACCGAGCTCGCTCGCCGCCTGCGCGCCGAGCGCCGCGCCCGTGTAGCCGATGCCGTCGTCGTCCGCGGGCGCGGGCTCGACGGCGGCCGGTTCGGGGTTGGCGGCGCGCCCATCCACCGGTTGGCGGATCAGCCGCAGCAGGCGCTCGCGCAGGTTCTTGTCGCCCAGGGGACGCTGCAACAGCAGGTCGGCGCCCACCGCGCGCGCGCGCGAGCGGGTGGATTCGTCCAACCCGCCGCCGCCGTCGGCCGGGTGGGCCAGCAGCACCACCGGGACGCGGGCGAGTCGGCCGACGACCTTGAGCTTCTGGCACAGCGCGAAGCCATCGATGTCGGGCAGTTCCACCGCCAGCAGTGCGGCCGCGGGCGTGTGCTCGCGCAGGTAGGCGAGCGCAGCCTCGCTCGTCTCGACCAGCGTGACGTCGAAGTCGTCCGCGGTGAGCAGCAGGTCGATCATCTGCCGCTGCATGTGGTTCGGTTCGGCAACCAGGATGGCGGGTGGTTCCATCGCAGCAAACGCTAGCACGGCCGCCGGCGCCGGCGCGTACGGCGGGCACGCCGCGCCGGTCAGCTGCCGAGACGTTCCCGGCGGTGACCCTCGATGGGGCGCGTCGGCGCCGCGTGGACGACGCGCGCCCTGGCGCCGGCGCTCAGTGGCGCGGGGGGCGCGGCAGGTCGGCGATCAACACCATGCGATCGCCGTGCTGCTCGAAGCGGACGTCGAGGTCGTCGCCGTCGGAGGGGAAGTACTTCTCGACCACGCCGAGCAGTTCGCGCTTGAGCTGCTCCATCTTGCCCGGCGACAGCCGGGCGCGGTCGTACGACAGGACCAGCTTCAGGCGCTGCTTGAGGTCGTCCTTGCTCCGACGCCGCCGGAAGAAGTTGAACACGTCAACGCCCTCCGAACAGCCGCCGCAGCCCCGAGAAGACGCCCTTGGAGCCGTCGAGATCGGGGTAGGCGACGTCCTCGCCGCCGATGCGGCGCGCGATGTCGCGGAAGGCGCTGCCCGCGGTGGTCTTGGCGCCGCCGTCCTCGAGCGCGGCGGGGCTGCCGACGTTGGTCGAGACCAGGACGCGTTCGTCCTCCGGGACGATGCCGATCAGCTTGACGCCGAGGATGTCGAGCACGTCGCTGACCTCGAGCATGTCGCCGCGCTTGACCATCTTGGGCCGCAAACGGTTGATGATCAGCCGCACCTCGGTGATCTCCCGCGCCTCCAGCAGGCCGATGATGCGGTCGGCGTCGCGCACGCTCGACACCTCGGGGTTGACCACCACGAGCGCGCCCTGCGCGGCGGCGGCGGCCGTCTGGAAGCCGCTCTCGATGCCGGCGGGGCTGTCGATGAGCACGCGGTCGAAGCCCTCCTCTTCCAGGAGCGCTCGCACCGTCTCGTGCATGCGCGCCTCCGACAGCGAGCTCTTGTCCTTCGTCTGCGAGGCCGCGATCAGGTGCAGCGTCTCGACGCGCTTGTCGCGGATCAGGGCCTGCCGCAGCTTGCAGCGCCCCTCGAAGACGTCGATGAGGTCGAACACGACCCGGCCCTCGAGGCCCATGACGACGTCGAGGTTGCGCAGGCCGACGTCGGTGTCGATGACGGCCACGCGCTCGCCGAGCTTGGCGAGCGCCGCGCCCACGTTCGCCGTGGTGGTCGTCTTGCCCACGCCGCCCTTGCCCGAGGTCACCACGATGGCTTTCGCGTTCACAAGCGTCCCTGCCTCCTCCGAGCCGGCCGCCTCCTGCGAGCCGGCCGTAGGCGCGATGGTACCACCCCTCGGCGACCCTGCCCGGGGGGCGTCACGCGGGGCTGAGGTTGG
>JAABSI010000127.1 GCA_011390455.1 Trueperaceae bacterium | reverse complement strand
CAGGGCGGCGGCCAAACCCAGCCACGTGAGAGCGAGCGGACGGCCCAAGGCGAAGCGGTCCGCGATCTCGCCGCCGAACACGCCGACCGCGACCCCGCTCAGTCCGAGGACGCCCCACATGGCGGCGCCGATCCGATCCGGGAGCCCCGCCGCCTGCGCCGCCTCCGGCGCGTAGGCGAAGTAGGCACCGGCCGTCATCGACGCCAGAGCTGCCACCGCGAACAACCGGAGCGCCGCCGGCGCCATCAGTCCGGCCCATCCGTAGCCCGCCCTCTTCACCCGTTCCGGAGCACCGGACGGGAGCACCAGCGCGTTCGCGACGGCCGCGACCAGTCCGACGAGGGCGAAGGCGGCCCACGCGAGGCGCCAGGAACTGCCCGTGACGGCGACGAGCAGGCTCGCGATCAGCAGTCCGAACGGCGAACCCGCGTTCACGAGCGCCAACGCCCGCCGCCGACGACCCGCCGGTACCCGCTCCGCGACGGCGTCCGAGAACGGGGCCCACGCCCCACCGGCGCTGGTCCCGGCCAGGACCACGCCGACCACGAACGCCGCGGTCGTGTGCGCCGTGGCGACCAACCCCGCGCCCACGGCCAGCAGGACGCACCCGGCGACCACCGGCAGCCGCGGCCCGTACCGTGCCTCGATCACGCCGGTCGCGACGGTCGCGAGGAGGTAGCCGAGCTGCGCGGCGCCGGCCACGTAGCCGATCGCGTCGAGACCGATCTCGAACTCGGCGCGGAACCACGGCACGAACAGGCCGTACGCTTGCCGACCCAGACCATAGGTCGCAGCCAGGGCCAGCAAACCGGCCAAACCGACGCGGACGGTGGATCTGTCGGGCACGCGCACTCCCGCCTGCGAGCGAAGCTTCTCTCTACGGACGACCCGGTCGCGAGACCGGCCCCGCGCCTCGGACCACGGTCCGTCGCTAGAAGAGGACCGTGATGCCGAGGGCGAGCATGATGAAGAAGACGACGGCGAGCACCAAGAAGATGCCGAAGAGCCACTTCGCGACGGTCGCGGCGCCTGCGGCCACGCCACTGAACCCGAGCATGCCTGCGATGACGGCGATGATCAGCGCTGCGATCGCGAGTTCGAGGATTCCCATGTCGAGCACCTCCCGCCCCACCGTAGGGGCACGGTCCGCGAGCGGGGACGGCGGTGATCACAGGTCCGGAGCGTTCTTCACCGTCGTAGGCGACGGACGACGGTCACACCTTCAGGCCGTGGTGTGGGGCATGCTCGGTCTCGTGCATCGCTTCCTCCATCGCCCTCGGTCGCGCTGAGTTCGAGCGAAGGGACATCCCATGGACACCACCGAGCTGAAGGTCACCACCGGCGCGAAGCGCGCGATCGTCGACTTGACGGCCCGCGCCGCCGACTTCGTGCGCGAGCGCGGCGACGGATTGCTCTCCGTGTTCGTGCCCCACGCCACCGCTGGCCTCGCGATCCTCGAACTCGGCGCGGGCAGCGACGAAGACCTCCTCAAGGCGATCGACGACCTGCTCCCGGCGACCGAAGGCGTCTGGGCGCACCGCCACGGCAGCGCCGGTCACGGCCGCGACCACGTCCTGCCAGCCTTCGTCGCGCCGAGCCTGGTGGTGCCCGTCATCGACGGCACGCTGACGTTGGGGACCTGGCAATCGCTCGCGCTCGTGGACACCAACGTCGACAACCCCGTGCGCACGGTGCGGCTGAGCTTCGTCGCGGGCTGAAGGGTCTCGAGGCCGCAACGCGCCCCGTCCGTCGCGTCGAACTGCACGAGATGATGATCAACCGCATCCGCGACGGGAGGATCTCCGAGAGCTGGGCGATCAGCACCGGCGAGGGCTTCTACGAACAACGGACCGGCGGGAATGCCCCCGAACAGCTCGACCACCTGGGCTGATCCCGTCGCGCACGCGGAAGGCGTCGTCGCAGGCCTGCCGCGTGGGCCAGAGCGCTTCCAGATTCCCAGGCACCGTCCTGGTGCTCGGGAGGCTCCGGTGGCGTACCCGTCGAGCCGTCCGTTGGTGCTTCGGTGAACACTCCGCTCGACGGGTCGGGTACGATCGTGCCGAACCCTTCGACGACGGGGCGCGGGAGGCGTGGCCGACTCGGACGACGACGCCCTCGAACAGGAACAGGGAGGTCCAGCCGATGGATGGCTCTGTCGACCCTCACGTGCTCGGACGCGACGAGGACGCTCTTCCGCAGGTCGTCCGGCAGGTGTTGGGCCGCAGCGACGCGGACCTGACGTCGTGGCGGTCCACGCCCTTACACGGTGGCGCAGGCGGTGGTGCGCTCTACCGCCTCACCGGGAGCGCCCGTGCCGGGAGCGAAGTGCTTCCCTGGTCCGTCATCTACAAGGTCATCCTGGCTACCGAGGGCGCCGCAGACCCGGCTTCCCTCAGGTACTGGGCGCGGGAACCGCTCGCCTATCGGTCGGGAGCGCTCGCCGATCTACCGGGTGGCTTGGCCACCCCAAAGTGCCATGGCATCACGGAAACGCACGATGGCGAGTACCGATTCTGGCTGGAAGACGTCGTCGAGACGAGACGATCGTGGATCTTGGAGGACTACGGTTCGGTCGCGCGGCAGTTGGGGTGCTTCAATGCTGCCTACCTCATGGGAACGCCGTTGCCGACTTGGCCGTGGTTGAACCGGGCGTTCTTGCGCAGCTGGATCGAGGGTACGGGTGTGCGCGCGAACGTCGAGGCCGTGCGCGAGTTCCCGGACGATCCACGCGTGCGACGTTGGTATCCGGAGGAGATGCGCGAGCAGGTCCTGCGACTCTGGAAGGAACGGGAGACGTTTCTCGGCGCATTGGACCACTTGCCTCGAACGCTCTGCCACATGGACGCCTTCCGGCGCAATCTGCTCATTCGGTCGCTACCGGACGGCAACGAACAAGCGGTGTTCCTCGACTGGGCGTTCATGGGAACCGGCGCGCTCGGGGAAGAACTCGCTGCGCTGGTGGCAGGAAGCGTGAACCTTCTCGATGCAGACGTCCGCGACCTCGGGGCACTGGACCGCATCGCGTTCCAAGGCTATGTAGCGGGTGCGCGCGACGCAGGCTGGACGGGCGACCCGCGGGAGATCCGGTACGCGTACGCAGCTGCTTCGGCGATGCGCTTCGCGCTGCCCCCCGTGATCGATCTACTGGACGAAGCCTCCGACCCTTGGGTGGAACGGGTCATAGCGCATCCGATGGATGAGATCGTCGCGACCTTCGTCGACATGAGGCGGTTCCTGTTCGGCTTGGCCGACGAAGCACGAGCGCTCCTCGCAGCCGGTCGATAACGCGCGAACCGCGCCACCGAGCTGCCAAGAGCCTCCAGGACGTCGTGCCGTGCGACACCGCTCGACGCCTGCCGGACCTCCCCCACCAAGCCATCCATCAGGACGCCGTGACCGCGACCACGACCTTGCCGCGTGCGCGCCGCGTCGCCACGTGGGCCATGGCGTCGGCCGCGCGCTCGAATGCGAACACCTCGTCGATCACCGGCGCGATCCTCCCGTCGACCGCCATCGCCGCGAGGAGCGCCAGGTCGTCGGCGTTCGGCGACGACAGGTACGACCGCACCCGCTGCCGGCCGAGGAGCGCGCGGCCCTGCGCCTTCAGCATCCTGGCGATCGGGCCACCGTCCGGCCCCGCTTCGCCGCTGTTCGTGAGGAGCCTGCCTGTCGGCGTGAGCAGCGCGAGCAGATCGCCGAGGCCGTGGTTGCCGACGTTGTCGAGGATGACGTCGTAGCGGCGACCGCTCCGCGTGAGCGGCCCCTGCGTGTAGTCGATGACGTGGTCGGCGCCGAGGCCGCGCACGAGCTCGACGTTTCGCGTGCTGCACACGGCCGTGACGTCGGTGCCAAGCGACTTGGCGATCTGGATCGCGAAGGTGCCGATGCCGCCGGCAGCGCCGTTGACGAGGACGTGCGCACCGGCCTGCACGGTGGCGGCGTCGCGCAGGCCGTGGAGCGCGGCGAGCCCCGCCATCGGCAGGGCCGCGGCGTGCTCGACCGACAGGCCCGTGGGCCGGTCGGCGACGACGCCCACCTTGGCCCGCACGTACTCCGCCAGCGCGCCGTCGCTCGAACCGAACACGGCGTCTCCAACGGCGAAGCGCGTCACGCCGGCGCCGAGCGCCGCGACGGTGCCCGAGAAGTCGTGCCCGCGCACGCGGTGGTGCCGAGAGGGCCGGGCCAGCCCCATCGCGAGCCGGACGGCAGCCGGCTTGCCGAGCATCAGGAACTTGTCGGCCGGGTTGAGCGCGACCGCCTGCACGCGCACCAGCACCTCCCCGGGACGCGGCACCGGCACGGGCGTGCGCCCGACCGAGAGCACCTCGGGGCCTCCGTAGCGCTCGTGCATCACGGCCCGCATCGTGGCACCGTCGGTAGCGCCGCCGGTAGCGCTGCTGGCGCCTTCGTTCGTGGGCATGGCCCCTCGCCTTCCCCGGCGCGTGTGCACCGGCATCCTGTTCGTCGTGAGCGCTTCTGCGTCGATCGGTCGCTGGGGCGAGGGCACCGTCTGCCCTGGCTTCGACGGACACTCGTTCGTGCGGCCTAAGCGGTCGGCATCACCGGCGAGCGGGCGGCCGCGGTCCGCACTGGGTGGTGATCGAAGGCGGTCGTGCTCCGAGGCCACGCCCAGGCGAAGCGGAGGATGAGCGCGATGATGGCCACTTCCACCACCACGCCCAAGCCGTAGAAGTACAGCCAAGACCCGCCGGCCAAGTTGAACACGGAGACGGGTACGTACAGCGACGCCACGACGAGGTTCGTGATGCGACTCGCTCGGGCGGGAAGGATGGTGGAGACCAGGATCATGAGGGCCGGGATCCCCACGAGCGTGAGCGCTACGACGCCGAAGGTCTGGCTGATGTCGAACTCGAAGACGATGCCGGCCAGGATGTCGTCGACGATGCCGGGCTTGTAGAGGCTCAAGTAGTCGACGTAGATGTAGAAGAACATGAAACTGGCCCACGCGGCCGCGAGCTTGGTCCGGACCGGCGCGGGGGCATCCTCCAGGGTGGAGGTCCTTGGTGCGTTCATTGGGTGCTCCTTGAGTGCGATCGTCGCCGTGCGGGTGCGTACACCGTACGACGTACGCTGTACTATCCCGTACGGTGTACGATCTGTCAAGAGCCCGCGGAAGGAGCGCGAGATGGCCGAAGACGTCGGAGGTGCCGAGCCAATTGCTGGGCTGAGTAGGGAGCGCGTGCTGCGCGAGGCGATGCGGCTCGCGGACGAACACGGGCTCGACGCCCTCAGCATGCGGAAGCTGGGCAGCGTTCTTGGCGCCGGCGCCATGTCGCTCTACCACTACGTCGCCAACAAGGAGGAGTTGCTGGACGGCATGGTGGACCTGGTGTTCGCCGAGATCGAGCTCCCGACCAGCGAGGACGACTGGCGCGAGGCGATGCGGCGGCAGTTGGCGTCCGCACGCGACGTGCTCGTGCGCCACGCGTGGGCGGTCCCCCTGATGGAGTCGAGGACGAACGCTGGCCCGGCGGGCCTCCGGTACCGCGAGGCGGTGACGGCGTGCCTCCGGCGTGCCGGCTTCTCGATCGAGATGACGGTGCACGCGAACTGGCTGCTCAACAGTTGCTTGTACGGATACGTCCTCCAGGAGGTGAGCCTGCCGTTCGACACGGCGGAGGATCTCTCGGAGATGGCCGACGAGGTGTACATGCCGCTCCTGACGCCCGATCGCCACCCGTTCCTGTACGAGACGGCGAGCACCCTCCTGGCCGGTGGCTACGACCACACGGCGGAGTTCGCCTTCGGGCTCGACGTCGTCATCGAGGCGCTCGAGCGTCTGCGGGTGCGGTCCGAGCGGCGCGACTGAGCCTGGAGTCCTGGCCGCGTGCTCGAGGACACGGTGACGGCGTGCCCCGAACCCGGACCTGGGGATGTGGCCTCCCCACGTCGCCTCGTACCTTCGGCGCGTGCGGGTAGGCGGTCGACGCCGCCCGCCCCAGGCGGCACCCGTCGCCAGAAGGGAACGACATGACCTCAGGACAGATCGCGACCGTACTGGCCCTCGCAGCCGGCTTCCTCGGCGTGCTCGCCGTCGGCTTCTTCACCGGCTTCGCGAACACGTGGCCCATCATCGTCTTCGTGTTGGGGGGGACGTTCCTCATCAACAGGAACTGAGCCCCGAGCGCCGGGAGGGACCCGCCGCCTCGCTCCACGGCCGGACCGAGCACCCAGGGTTCGACGACATGCGGGGGATCACGCCCCCTCGTGAAGCTCCGCACCACCCCGCGACCCGGCAACTCGACGGCCGGCGAGCTGCAGACGCCACGCTCGCGCCGCCCCGCGCAGCACCTCCGCGTCGACCCCGGCGCGCATGAGGAGCCAGAAGCCGAGCAGACTGCTGGTGCACAACCGGGCATGGTCCTCGATGGCGACGTCGGGATCCACCTCTCCGCGTCGTCGTGCGTTGTCCAGCGCGTTCCCGATCGCGCGCTGGATCCGATCGACGTAGCGCGCCACGACGCGCTCGCTGGCCCTGCATCAGGAGATGAAGGACAAGGGCGTCGACGTCAGCGTCCTCTCGCCCGGCCCCACCGACACCGCCATGGCCCCGGACCTCAACGCCGAGTTCGTGAAGATGGGCATGGCGGTCATGAGCCCCGAAGCCGTCGCCCAGGCTGGCTTGGGCGCGCTCGGCAAGCGCCCGAACGCCGTGCCCGGAGCGCGGAACAAGATGATGGCCACGATGGTGACGCGCTCGACGCCCCGATCGTGGACCGCGGCGATGTTCCGCTGGATGATGGGGCGCGTGCTGCGCGTCGAGCGAACCCCCTCGGGAGCCCAACCGGCCACGGGCGCGACGAGGTAGCGCCTCGACGGCATGGCTCTGCCGTCGGCCAGGTTGAATGAATATGCGAAACCCCTCGTTCTCTTCCGATACACTTCCAGCCACGGGAGGGCGCTCGGTCGGAGGTCGCACGGTTCGTTTCCCCCGCCTGGCTTCTTCACGGGCCGACTCCATCGGGAAAGCTACGTGCGCGCAGCAGTCAAGCACACGTGAACGCGTAGAGAGCGAGGCACCCATGAGCGAAGCGAACAAGGAACTGGTGCGGCGAGCGTGGGCCGCGTACGACGCAGGAGACGCCGAAGCGTTCGCGGCGTGCGTGGCACCCGATTGGCGCGAGTACGGCACGCCGGATCCCTCGGACGGCTTCTACACGCTCGACGACGAACGTCGGACGATGGAATCGCACAAGATCGCGTTCCCGGACAAGCACACGGAGCTCCACCACCTGGTGGCCGAGGGCGAGTACGTGGCCAGTTCCTGCACGATCGGCGCGACCCACACCGGTCCCTACATGGGCCTGGCGCCCACCG
>JAABSI010000126.1 GCA_011390455.1 Trueperaceae bacterium | reverse complement strand
CCCGAGAACGCGAGCGCCGTAGCGCTGCGCGTCGCCGCCCGTCGGCTGGCGGGGCAGGTGTCGATCCAGGCGCTCAACACGCTCCCGGTCCTCTGACCACCGCCGCCGCGTCGGTTGACGCCGATGCCGGGCGGCGACTACGCTCAGCGATGCGGGAGGAGTAGCCCCCTCCCCGACCGACAGCGAGGCCGTGCGTCGGCGGTGACCCCGCCCTCGGTGCGAGCGCGGCCCGGATCGGCGGGGGCGAAGGTCGCCCGCGAGCTCGTCGCCCCTGGCGATGGGCCCCTGGGGAAGAACCGGCGGGGGTTCCCGCCTCAGTAGAACCCCGATGCGCCGCGCCGCGGCGCGCAGAGTGGCCTCGCCTCGAGCGAGGAAGCGCGGTGGTACCGCGGGGCCGACGCCTCGTCCGCGACATGACCCGCAGCCAGGCCGCGGGCGCGTCCGGCGCCCCGTCCCCCGAGGGAGCCGCCGATGACCGACGCACCGACCGACGCACCATCCGAACTGCCGACGCGCTACGACCCGGCCGAACTCGAACGCCGGTGGGCGCGGCGCTGGGCCGACGATCCGCTCGCGGCCGACGCCTCGAGCGACAAGCCCCCCTTCACCATCGTCATCCCGCCCCCGAACGTCACGGGCAACCTGCACCTCGGCCACGCCTTCGACAACGCGATCATCGACGCGCTCATCCGC
Organism: Trueperaceae bacterium; assembly: GCA_011390455.1. Next base: position 6,786 of record JAABSI010000126.1, on the reverse strand, counting down.
TTCAAGCGCATGCAGGGCTTCGAGGCGCTGTTCCAGCCGGGGACCGACCACGCCGGCATCAGCACCCAGGTGGTGGTCGAGCGGGCGCTGCGTGCCGAGGGGATCGATCGCTTCGACCTGGGGCGCGAGGCCTTCCTGGAGCGGGTGTGGGCCTGGAAGGAGCGCTACGGCGGGATCATCCTCGAGCAGCTGCAGCGCCTGGGGGTGTCGGCCGATTGGACCCGCACCCGTTTCACCCTCGACGAGGGGCTCTCGAAGGCCGTCCGCAAGCAGTTCGTCGAGCTCTACCACCGTGGCGCCATGTTCCGCGGCGAGCGCATCGTCAACTGGGACCCCGTGAGCCAGACGACGCTCTCCGAGCTCGAGGTCGAGCGCGAGGAGCGGCCGGGCAAGCTCTATCGGCTGCGCTACGCCGGCGAGGACGGCGGGGACGGCATCGAGATCGCGACCGTCCGCCCCGAGACGATCTTCGCGGACCAGGCCGTCGCGGTCCATCCCGAGGACGATCGCTTCGCGCACTTGGTGGGGCGGCGCGTGCGGATCCCGCTCACCGAGCGCACCGTGCCGGTGATCGCCGACGCGGCGGTCGAGAAGGACTTCGGGACCGGCGCGCTCAAGATCACGCCGGCGCACGACCCGACCGACTTCGAGATCGGCGAACGCCACGGCCTCGCGCGGCCCTCCGTCATCGACCTCGACGGCCGGCTCGCGACCGACCTGGTGCCCGAAGCCTTCCGCGGGCTCGATCGCTTCGCCGCGCGCGACGCCGTCGTGGCGGCGCTCGAGGCGGACGGCGCGCTCGTGTCGGTCGCCGACCACACGGTAGCGCTCGGCCTCTCGCAGCGGACCGGCGAGCCGGTGGAGCCGCTCCTGTCGACGCAGTGGTTCTACGACACCTCGAAGGCCGCCGCGCGCGCGCTCGAGGCGCTCGAGTCGGGCGCCATCCGGGTCGTGCCGGAGCGCTACGCCAAGGTGAACAAGGACTGGCTGGCCAAGCTGCGCCCGTGGAACGTGTCGCGGCAGCTCTGGTGGGGCCATCGCATCCCGGCCTGGTACGACGAGGACGGGCAGCTGATCGTCCCCGACCCGAGCGATCCGTACCTCGACCCCCCCGACGACCCGCGCTACGCCGGCCGCACGCTGACCCAGGACCCCGACGTGTTCGACACCTGGTTCAGCTCGAACCTCTGGCCCTTCAGCACGCTCGGCTGGCCCGACGTGGACGACCCCTTCTACCGGCGCTTCTACCCGACCTCGGTCCTGGTGACGGGGTACGACATCCTGTTCTTCTGGGTGGCGCGCATGGAGCTCGCGGCCTTCGAGTTCACCGATCAGGCGCCCTTCCACACGGTGGTGCTGCACGGCCTGGTCCTCGACGCCGACGGCCAGAAGATGTCGAAGAGCAAGGGCAACGGGATCGACCCGCTCGAGGTGATCGACGAGAGCGGGGCCGATGCGCTGCGCTTCGCGATGGCGCACGCGAGCACCGGCGGTCAGGACGTCCGGTGGGACCCGCGCCGCGTCGAGATGGGGCGCAACTTCTGCACCAAGCTCTGGAACGCCGCGCGCTTCGTGCGGACGAACCTCGACGGCCCCGAGGACGCCGGGGTCCCCGAGCGGCTCGCCGACCGCTGGATCCTCGCGGAGATGCAGACGGCGACGGCGGACGTGACCGCGGCGCTGGAGGCGTACGACCTGGGCGCCGCGGCGCGCCGCGCCTACGACTTCACCTGGTCGACCTTCTGCGATTGGTACCTGGAGGCGGCGAAGCCGGCGCTGCGCGAGGGCGACGCCCGCACGCGCGCGACGCTGCGGCGCGCCTTCGAAGGGGTGCTCGCGCTGCTGCACCCGATCATGCCCTTCGTGACCTCCGAGCTGTGGTCGGCGCTCGGGCACGAGCGGCAGCTGGCCGAGTCCGAATGGCCGACGGTCGATCCCACCCTCCAGGACGCGGCCGCGCTGCGTGAGTTCGCGCGCCTCCAGGCCGCCGTGGCGGCCGTCCGCCAGCTGCGCGTCGACGCCGACCTGCCGCCCAACCAGGCGGTGCCGGTGGTGCTCGAGGGGGACGGTGCCGCGGCCCTGGCCGCCGAGGCGAACGTGTTCGAGACCCTCGCACGGGCGCGGGTCCAAGCGACCGCACCCTCGGGCGCCTCGCTGGCGCAGCCGGTCGCCGACGTCGTGCTCCGGCTGCCGTTCGAGGGCGTCGTGGACGTCGCCGCCTGGACCGCCAAGCAGGAGGCGCGGCTGGCGACCCAGCGGTCCGAGGCGGCGCGCTCGGCCAAGAAGCTGGCCAACGAGCGCTTCGTCGCCGGGGCGCCGGCCGAGGTGGTCGCGGAGGAGCGGCGGCGGCTCGCCGAAGCGGAGCGGCTCGCCTCGGAGATCGAGGCGAGCCTGGCGCGCTTGGCGTGACGACCGCGGGTCGAGGTCAGTCGGTGGCGGGCGCTTCGGCGCTCGGGGCCGCGAGGTCGAGCCCGTTCGCGAAGGCGCAGGCGGCGTCCCAGCCCTCGTCGCGCCGCCGTTCGAGCGCGTCCGCCGCCGCGGCGACGACGTGCTCGACGAGGGCACGCTCGTCTTCGCGGAAGCGCGACAGCACCCAGCTCTCGGTGGCCCACCCCTGCGGGGGGCGCGAGATGCCGACCTTCAAGCGGTCGAACTCGGGCCCGATGCGGGCGATGACGTCCTGCACGCCCCGCTGTCCACCCGCGCCGCCTCCGCGCTTGAAGCGCAGCCGGCCGAGCGGGAGGTCGAGGTCGTCGTGCACGACGAGCAGCGCCTCCGGGCGCACCCGCCCGCGGGTCATGGCCCCCTGCACGGCGGCGCCGGAGAGGTTCATGTACGTCCTGGGCTTGACGAGGACGATGCCCCCTGCGGCCTCCGCGAGCTCGGCCTGTTTGCCGCTCTTGAAGCGCAGCCCCCAGCGCCGCGCCAACTCGTCCACGACGAGGAACCCGGCGTTGTGCCGGGTTCCCGAGTAGGTCGGACCGGGGTTGCCGAGGCCGACGATGAGCTGAAGCGGCTCAGCGCTCGCCGTCTTCGGTCCCCTCGTCGTCGGACTCCTTGCCGATCACTTCGGGTTCGGCGAGCTCGTCCTCGGTGGTCGTCTCTTCGTCGTCGGTGACGACGCGCGGCGCGACGACGGCCACGACGGCGAGGTCGGGATCGTCGAGGATCTCGGCCTCGGGCGGGAGCAGGTCGACCAGGTCGCGCACGTGCAGCGAATCGCCGACCTGCAGCGCGCTCACGTCGAGCTCGACGTGGTGCGGGATCAGGCGCGGAAGGATCTGGATGTGCACTTCGCGGCGCTGGACGTCGAGCTGGCCGCCCTCCTTGGTCCCGATGGCGATGCCCTTGAGCTCGATGGGCACGTGGACGTGGAGCGTCTGACCGGCCGTGACGGCGAAGAAGTCGACGTGCTGCGGGAGCCGGCGGCGCTTGTCCATCTGCACCGCCTTGACCAGGACCGCATGCGTCTCGCCGTCGACCTCGAGGTCGATCAGGTTCGAGGTGCCCTGGTTGCGGAACACGCGGTCGAACGACTTGAGGTCGACGCTGACCGGGACGTTCAACCCTCGGTTGTAGACGATGGCGGGAAGGCGGCCCTGGTCGCGCAGGGCACTGCTCGCGCCGGCGGCGCGCTTCTGGGCTTCGAGCTTCATGACGTCCTCCGAGGGCCCGGTGCGGGCCGTTGCCGGTCAAGATGATCGGTCGCGGCGGCGCCCGGCGGGGCCGGGGCGGCGACCGTACAACGCTCCAGCCTACACGGCCGGCCCGACGCTGTCAAAGCGCGCGCAGGGACCGAATCCCCATCCCGAGCGGGGGCTCAGGAGCTGAAGAGCGAGCTGACCGAATCGTTGTTGTGCACGTTCGAGATCGCTTGCGCCAGCAGGCCCGCGACCGTGAGCACCTCGACGCGGTCGTGGCCCCCCGCGAACGGCACCGTGTCGGTGACGTAGACGTGGTGGATGGCCTCGTGGGTGAGCCGTTCGAGCGCCGGCGGGGTGAAGACGGCGTGGGTGGCCGCGACCCGCACGTCGGGGACGGCGCCCAAGCGCAGCAGGGCGTCGATGCCGCGGCGCATGGTGCCGGCCGTCGAGATCATGTCGTCGATCATGATGGGGCGCAGGCCGTTGATCTCGCCGATGACGTGGGTGACCTCGGTCTCGGTGGGGCTCGTGCGGCGCTTGTAGAGCATCGCGAGCGGCAGCCCGAGGAAGTTCGCGAGGCGCCGCGCCTCGGTCGCCCGTCCGACGTCGGGGGAGACCACGACCGATCCTTCGAGGTCGGTCGTCCGCAGGTGGTTGCCCAGGATGTCGAGCGCGGTGAGGTGGTCCACCGGGACGTCGAAGAACCCTTGGATCTGCCCGGCATGGAGGTCGATCGTGATGACCCGGTCGACGCCGGCCGTCTCGAGCAGGTTGGCGACGAGCTTGGCGGTGATCGGCTCGCGGGCCTGGACCTTCTTGTCCTGGCGCGCGTAGCCGAAGTACGGGATGACGGCGTTGATGCGCCAGGCCGAGGCCCGTCGGAGCGCGTCGACGAGGACGAGCAGCTCCATCAGGTTGTGGTTCACGGGCGAGCTCGTGGACTGGATCACGAAACAGTCGGCGCCGCGCACGCTCTCCTCGAGGGCGATGCGGGTCTCGCCGTCCGGGAACTGCGAGACGGTGCCGCGCGTGAGCTGGAGGCCCAGGTGGCGGGCGACCGCCGTCGCGAGCGCGGGCGTCGCGCTGCCGGCGAAGAGCTTGACGTCGTCGCCGGTCCTCACAGGGGGGACCTCGGGCGGCGGGCACGGACTGGGGTCACGGTCACCTCACTGGTGCGGGGGAGCGGGGATCGGGGCGTGGCTCGGTCCGAGGAACCGGGCGTCGCGCGGAGTGTAACCCGGTCGTCCGGGCAGGGGCCTTCGTCCGCGCGCCGCTTCGGGGCACGACCGACGAGCCGCCCGCCGCACCGAGGAGCGGTGCGGCGGGCGAGGGCGGTTCGTGCGCTGGGGCGGGCGGATGCGCGCGGCTAGCGGGCGTACTCGACCGCCCGCGATTCGCGCACGACGGTCACCTGAACCTGGCCGGGGTACTCCATGTCGCGCTCGATGCGCTGCGCGATGTCGCGCGCGAGCAGGACGGCGGACGCGTCGTCGACCTTCTCGGGTTCGACGATGATGCGGATCTCGCGCCCCGCTTGGATCGCATACGACTTCTCGACGCCGGGGAACGACGTGGCGATGCTCTCGAGGCCTTCGAGCCGTTTGAGGTACGTCTCGAGGGTCTCGCGGCGGGCGCCCGGGCGCGCGGCGCTGATCGCGTCCGCGGCGTTGACGAGCACGGGGTAGAGGGTCTCGGCGCGCTCGAGGTCGTGGTGGTTGTAGATCGCGTCGATCACTTCGCGCGGCTCGCCGAAGCGGCGACCGAGCTGGGCGCCGATCTCGGTGTGGGTGCCCTCGATCTCGCGGTCGATCGACTTGCCGATGTCGTGCAGCAGCCCGGCGCGGCGCGCCATCGCGACGTCGAGGCCGAGTTCCACGGCGATCAGGCCGCTCAGATGGGCGACCTGGACCGAGTGCTTGAGGATGTTCTGCCCGTAGCTGGTGCGGAAGTGCATGCGGCCGAGCAGCTGGATCATGCCCGGCTTGATGCCGACCACGTCGGCCTCGAGCGCCCCCTCGTCGCCGCGCTCGCGGATGTACGTCTGCATCTCCTGCTGCGCCTTCTGGACGACCTCTTCGATGCGCGCGGGGTGGATGCGCCCGTCGCCGACCAGTTCGGCGAGCGCGAGCTTGGCCACCTCGCGGCGCATGGGGTTGAACGACGAGAGGAGCACCGCCTCCGGCGTGTCGTCGATGATGACGTCGACGCCGGTGATCGCCTCGAAGGCGCGGATGTTGCGGCCCTCGCGGCCGATGATCCGTCCCTTCATGGCGTCGCTCGGGATCGGCACGACCGAGACGCTGATCGCGGCCGACACCTCGCTGGCCGAGCGCTGGATCGCCTGCGCGAGGATGTCCTGCGAACGCCGCTTGGCGTCGGCGTCGGCCTGCTCGATGGCGGCGCGGACGCGCACGGACTTCTCGCGCTCGAGCTCGCGGTCGAGCTGCTCGAGCACCTGCGCGACCGCCTGTTCGCGGCTCAGCTGGGCGACCTCGTACAGCCGCCGATCGGCCTCGGCCAGGCGCTCCTGAAGCCGTTCGGCTTCGCCGTCGAGCTCGCGCGCGCGCTGGTCGAGGCGCTCCTCGTTCTCGTCGAGCCGGAGCGCGCGGGCGTCCTGCTGTTCGCCGCGGCGCGTGAGCCGCTCCTCGATCTGCTCGATCTTCTCGCGGTCGCGGCGCAGCTCCTCGCGGGCGTCGCGCAGGGTGCTGCGCCCCTCTTCGACGTCGGCGCGGGCGCGCTCGAGCTCTTGCATCTGCGCGGCCTGCCGGCGTTGGGCGTCGGCCTCGTGCTGCTCGCGGGCGCGACCGAACTCGGCCTCGAGCTGCGCGCGCGCCTCGGCAAGGCGCTGGCGCTGCTCCTCGGCCGCGCGTTCGGCCGTCGCTCGAGCCTCGGCCGCGGCGCGTTCGCGGATGGCGCGCCCCTCGGCCTCCGCCTTGGCGAGCACCTCTTGGTCGCGGGCGCGGCGCAACAGGTAGCCGACCGCGAAGCCGGCGGCGGCGACGAGCAGCGCCAGGACCGCGTACAGCAGGCCGTTCACGCGTCGCCCTCGCCGTCGTCGCCGCTAGCTTCGGCGCCGCCGCGTTTGCCGCCGCCGATCGCCTCGAGCACCCGGGCGCGCACCTCGGCGGCCAACTCCGGATGC
>JAABSI010000125.1 GCA_011390455.1 Trueperaceae bacterium | reverse complement strand
TGGTTCCCGCTCGGCACCGACCGCTTCGGGCGCGACCTGCTCTCGCGGGTGATCGTCGGCTCGCAGGTCTCGCTCACGGTCGGCCTCATCGGCATCCTCATCAGCTTCTCGATCGGGGTGGTCGTGGGCGGCGTGTCGGGGTTCTACGGCGGCTGGATCGACGGGATCATCCAGCGCGGCATCGAGGTGCTGCTCTCCTTCCCGCGCCTGCCGCTGCTGCTCGCCCTCGCCACCGTGATCCCGCCCTCCTGGCCGAGCACCTGGGTCTACCTGGGCATCGTCGCGGTGCTGGCCTTCATCGGCTGGGCCGGGCTGGCCCGCGTGGTGCGCGGCCAGGTGCTCGCCGCCCGCGAGGTCGAGTACGTCCAAGCCGCCAAGGCGCTCGGCGCGCGCGACCTGCGCGTGATCCTGCGGCACCTGCTCCCGAACCTCACCTCGTACCTGGTGATCGCGGCCACCCTGGCGCTACCCGGGTACATCCTGGGGGAGAGCGCGCTCTCGTTCCTGGGGCTCGGCATCAAGGAGCCGATGACCTCGTGGGGGCTCCTGCTCGCCGACGCGCAGTCGTTCGAGGCGCTCTCGCTCTATCCTTGGCTGCTCGCGCCCGGCGCGCTCATCGTGCTGTCGGTGCTGGCGTTCAACTTCGTGGGCGACGCCCTGCGCGACGCCTTCGACGTGCGCAGCCGCTGACCGCGGCCGCCGCTCTCCGGGAGGACCCATGCCGCTCGCCGTGATCGACCTCGAAGGCGTTGTGCTGACCGCGGACGAGCGCGCCGTGCTCGCCGACGAACCGGTGGCCGGCATCTGCCTGTTCGCCCGCAACACCCCCGACCGCGACCGCGCCCGCGACCTCGTCGCCGACGCCCGGGCCGTTGCCGGCCGACCGTTGCTCGTCTCGATCGACCAGGAAGGGGGCGGCGTCGCGCGCCTGACCGACGGCGCCGTCGCGCCGGCCGCCATGGCGCTCGGCGCCATCGACGACCCCGCCACCACCGAGGCGGTCGCCGCGGCCACCGCCCGCTCGCTCCGGGCGATCGGCGTCGACGTCGACTTCGCGCCGGTCGCCGACGTCGCGCTCGATCCGCGCAACCCGGTGATCGCCGATCGCGCCTTCGGCAGCGACCCCGCCCTCGTCGCCCGCCACGTGGCCGCCTCGGTGCGCGGCCTCCAGGGCGCGGGCGTCGCCGCCACCCTCAAGCACTTCCCCGGGCACGGCGACGTGGCGGTGGACTCGCACCTCGACCTGCCGTACCTGGAGGTCGGCCGCGCGCGGCTCGAGGCGGTCGAGTGGGCACCGTTCCGCGCCGGCATCGCGGCCGGCGCGGCCGCCGTGATGACCGCCCACCTGTTGGTGCCCGCGCTCGACCCCGAGCGCCCCGCCACGATGGCGCCGGCCGCGATCGCCGCGCTGCGGACCGCGCTCGGCTTCGACGGCGTGGTCTTCAGCGACGCCCTGAACATGCGCGCGATCGCCGACCGCTGGCCCGCCCCCGAGGCGGCGGTGCGCGCGGTCGCCGCGGGCGTCGACGCGCCGCTGCTCTGCGGACCGCTCGCGGAGCACGTCGCCGTGATGGCGGCGCTGGCCGCCGCCGAGCGCGAGGGGCGCCTCGACCCGGTCGCGGTCGCGGCATCCCGCGCGCGGCTGGCGCGCCTGGCCGTGGCCTTCCCCGGCGATCCGGGCGCGTACGACGACGCCGCGGACCGCAGGCTCATGGCCGACGCCGCCCGGCGCGCGATCGTAGCGTTCGGCGCGCCGCCGCGGCTTGCGCCCGGGGCGCGGGTCGTCGTCCTCGGCGCCGCCGAGGTGCGCGCCGGCGCCGCCACCGACACCACCGCCCGCCCGACCGCGGCCCTGGTCGACGCGCTGCGCGGGGCGGGGTTCGCCCCCGCATGGGTCGCGGCCGACGCCGACCGCGCCGCCGTGGGCGACGCCCTCACCGGCGTCGATGCGCTCCTGGTGGTCAGTACCAGCCGCGTCCCGCTCGAGCCGGACGCCGTGGCCGCCGCGCGCGCCGCCTTCGCGATCGCCGCCGAGCGCGGCGTCCCGGCCGTGCACGTCGCGCTCTGGAACCCGGCGCACGTCGCGGCGCTGCCCGGACCCGCGCTCGTGGCGTTCGGCTTCCGCCCCGACGCGGTCCTTGCCGTCGTGCACGCGCTCCGTACGGGCGAAGCGCCGGGGCGGAGCCCGATGCCGCTGGCGCCGTGGAGCCCCGCGTGACGGCGCGTCGAGGCGGAGGCGGCGGCAGCGAGGCCCTTTTCGCTGCCGCAACCGATCGCGACGGGAGCGATGCCCTACCCGCTCCCGTCGCGATCGGCATCGATGGTGGTGGGACGGGCGGCCGCGCCTGGGTCGGCCCGGCCGACGGCGAGCCCGTGGGCCGCAGCGTCGTCGATCGCCCCTGCAACCCCTACGCGGTCGGAGCGGAGGCGGCGGCGGACGCCGTGATCGAAGCGGTTCGTGCCGCCTGGACCGATGCCGGCTACCCGGCCGAAGGCTGGCGATCGGCGTGGGCGTGCGCCGGCCTCGCCGGCGTCGACCGCCCTGAGGACGGCGCCGCGATGCGGGTGGCGCTCCTCGCGCACGGCCTGCACCCCGAGCGGTTGCAGCTGATCGCGGATCCGTGGGTGGCGCTCGAAGGCGCGCTGCCGGGGCACGGCCCCGAGGTCGACCCGCGCGTGCTGCTCGTGGCCGGCACGGGCAGCGCCGCCGTCGGCCTCGACGGCGCGCGGCGGGTGCGCGTCGGCGGCTGGGGCGCGCGCGTGGGCGACGAGGGCTCGGGCGCCTGGCTGGGGATGGAGGCGGTGCGCGCCACGCTGCGGGCACTCGACGGGCGCACCGAGACCGGTCCGCTCGCGGCGGCGGTGCAGGAGGCCTGGGGTCGCGGGCCCGAAGCGCTCGTCGGCCGCGCCAAGGAGGCGTCCTCCGGGGCGTTCGGGGCGCTGGCGCCGCTCGTGCTCGAGCATGCCGCCGAGGACCCGGCCGCCGCGGCGCTGCGCGCCCGGGCGGCGGCGCACCTCGCGGAGCTCGTCGCGACCGCGGTCGCCCGGCTCGGACGTCCGCCGGTGGGGTGGGCGCTCGTGGGCGGGGTCGCTCAGGCGCTCGAGGCGGACCTGGTCGCGCTGCTGGCGCCGGACCTGGCGATGGCCCTGCGGCCGGCGGTGGGCCCGCCGGTCGCGGGGGCGTGGGCGTTCGCGGCGGCGGCCGCTCGGGAGGCCGGCGCCGCGCACGACTGATTCAGTCCGCGGTCACGCGACCCGCACCCCACCCCGCCACACCGACTGCACGTGCAGCGCGGCGTCGAGCCGAACGAAGTCGGCGTGCGCCCGCGGCGCCACCCGCCCGCGGTCGGCGAGGCCCAGGTAGGCGGCGGGCGCCTGGGTCGCCGCGCGCAGCGCCGCCTCCACGGGCACGCCCATCGCCACGGCGGTGCGGATCGCCACGTCGAGCGTCAGCACGCTGCCGGCCAGGGTGCCGTCGCTCAGGCGCGCGGCACCCCCTTCGATCGCCACCGCGTGCGGTCCCAAGGTGCTCGTCGTGGCGCTCGTCGCGGCCGCACGGATCGCGTCCGTGATCAGCACCAAGCGCGCCCCTTTGGCTGCGAAGGCCGCCCGCACCGAGGCGGCGGCCACGTGGTGGCCGTCGACGATGAGTTCGGCGAACGAAGCGGCGTCGCCGAGCACGGCGCCGACGACGCCCGGGGCCCGCCCGGTCATCCCGCTCATCGCGTTGAACAGGTGCGTGGCGCCGCTCACCCCGCCGGCGCGCCGCACGGCCTCGGCGACGCGCTCCGCCGTCGCGGCGTCCGCGACGGTGTGGCCCAGGCTCACGCGCACGCCGGCGCGCGCGAGGGCGGTCGCCGCCGCTTCGGCCCCCGGCAGCTCCGGCGCGAGCGTGGCGACCCGCACGACCCCGAGCGCCAGGGCCGCCGCCACCCGGTCCGGCGTGGGGTCGAGGGCGAACGGCGGTTGGGCGCCCAAGCGCTGCGGGCTGACGAACGGGCCCTCGAGGTGCGCGCCCAGCACCGCCGCGCGCCGCTCGGGCGCCCGCCCGCTCGCCGCCGCCATCGCGTCCTCGTGCAGCACGGCGGCGATCGCGCGGAGCCCGCCGAGCACCTCGCCCCACGGCGCGGTCAGGGTGGTGGGGAGCAGCGCGGTGGTGCCGTGCGGGAGGTGCGCGGCCGCCAGCGCGCGCACCCCGTCGGCGCCGTCCATCGCGTCGCCGCCGCCGCCACCGTGCACGTGCACGTCGAGGAAGCCGGGCACCCACCAGCCGTCGTCCTCGAGCGGTTCGGGCTCGAAGCCGGCGACCCGCCCGTCGGCGACGGCGACCCGGCCCGTGGCGACGCCCTCGGGAAGCAGCCAGCGGCCGACCCAGCGGTCGTCGTCCACGGAACCCCCTACGCCGACCAGGGCCGGACGACGATCTGGCCCGCCTGCAACAGCGCCACCTCGTGCTTCTTGCGACCCTCGTCGCCGTCGGGGCGTGGGTCGCCCTGCGCCAGCGCGCCGGCGATCCGCAGCTGCGGCGCCAGGATGCGCTCGGCGTAGATCACGGCCTTCTCGTTGCCCGCCGCGCCCGCGTGCGCGATGCCGCGCAGCGTCCCGGTGACGATCACGTCGCCCTCGGCGATCAGCTCGGCGCCGGCGTTGACGTCGCCGAGCACCACCAGCGAACCGCTCGACTCGACCCGACCGCCGGAGCGCACCGTGCGCGCGACGATCACGGTCTCGGACCGCGCCTGCATGACCGCCGTGGGGGGCCGCACGTCGGCCACCTGACCGCCGGCCGCCGCGACGCGCTCCGCCACCGCGGTCAGCAGCGCCAACGGCACCTTCTCGGCCACCTCGAGCACGACCTTGCCCGAGAGCAGCTCGGCGTGGGGCGCCAGCGTCGCCTCGAGTTCGTCGATCGCGACCGACGCATCGAGCGTCAGCAGCACCCCGCCACGCGTGCCGCGCAGCCTCACGGCGCGCTCCGGGGCGGGACCGACGCGTTCACGACCTCGTCCTCGACGCCCCAATAGGCGGCGAAGAAGTCGCGCGCCACCGGCACCGCCACGCGCGAGCTCGACCCACCGTGCTCCACGAACACCACGATCGCCACCTCCGGGTCCTGGATCGGGCCGTAGCCCATGAACCAGGCGTGCGTGTAGTCGCCACCGCGCGACGTCTGGCCGGTGCCGGTCTTGCCGGCGACGTCCACCGGGAAGGCGCCGGGGCCCAGCACCGTGCGCGACGGGTAGTCGGTGAACATCATCCGCATGCCCTCCTGGAGGACGCCCCAGTGGCGCCCCTCGACCTGCCGCGTCGCGGCGACGAACGGCTCGTCGCCGATGGAGCGCACGAGGTGCGGCTGCACCTGGAAGCCGTCCATCGCGACGGTCTGGATCAGTTGCGCGACCTGGACCGGGGTGGCCAGCACGTCGCCCTGCCCGATGATCGTGTTCATGGTGAAGCCGGGCAACCAACCGTGCTCGTAGGTGCGGCGCGCCCACTCGAGATCGGGGATCCGCCCGGCCCGCTCCTCCTGCACCCCGACGCCCACCACCGAGCCGAACCCGAGGTCGCGGGCGATGGCCACCTCGTCGGCGATGAACGGGCCCCAGCCGCGGGTGGCGTCCGGGGTCGAGACCGCCGCGTTCCAGAAGTACGTGTTGCAGCTGTCGGCCAGCGCGTCGCGGACGTCGTAACTCCCCTTGTCGTAGGTCGCCCAGTTCTGGAAGGTGACGCCGCCGAGCGTGAAGCGCGCCGAACACGAGAAGCGCTGGTTGGGGGTCACCCACCCGCCGTCGAGCAGCGCCATCGCGGTGACGACCTTGAAGGTCGACGCCGGCACGTACGCCTCGACCGCCCGGTTCTGCAGCGGCTTGCGGACCGCGTCCGTCAGGTAGGCGCCCACCGCGGTCGGGTCGATCGGGCGCTTGGCGAACACGTTCTGATCGAAGGTCGGCGACGAGGCCATCGCCAGCACCTCTCCGGTGCGCGGGTCGAGCGCGATGACGGCGCCGTGCACGACCTCCTCGAGGGGCAGCCCGACGCGCGCGCGGTCCTCGTTGACGTAGCGGAGCGCGCCGGCGAGCACGTCCTCGGCCGTCCGCTGCACCAGCGGATCCAGCGTCAGCACGACGTCGGCGCCGGGCACCGCCGACGTGGTCACGGTGCTCATCAACGGGGCGCCGCGGTGGTCGACGTTGACCTCGCGCGCGCCGGAAGCGCCGTACAAGACCTCTTCCCACGTCGCCTCGACGCCCATGACCCCGGCGAGATCGTCGACGCCGTACCCGGGGTTGCGCACCGGATCGGCCTGCGACGTGTAGCCCACCACCTGCGCGGCGAGGTTCGTGGGGTACGTGCGCTCGATCCGCTCGCGCAGGTAGAGGCTCGGCTGCCCCGCGATCCGTTCCTCGACGGCGGGCACCAGGTGGTCGGGGATGTTCCAGGCGACCACGGCGCCGTTGAGCGCCTCCTCGGGGCGGCTGCGGTCCGGCGGCCGCAGCACCGGGTCGATGCCGAGGAACGCGGCGAGCCGCATCCAGCCCTCGACCTCGCCGCCCCAGTACATGAGGTCGTAGGCGACGCGGTTGTCGGCGAGCACGGTGCCGTCGCGGGCGAGGATGCGCCCGCGAAGCGGCGCGATGCGGCGCTCCTGGGTGAAGTTCCGCTCGCTGATCGCCAGGTACTCCGCGCCCTTCACCAGCTGGAGGTACATCAGGCGGCCGGTGAAGACGACGAGCAGGGTGAGCATGAGCGCGAGGACCAGCCGCAGGCGTGCGGCCATCTCCGCCGGCGCCTCCGCCTCGGGCTTGCGCTCGCCCGGGACCACCTCGGAGGCAGGGCGGCGGAGCGAGAGCTCGCGCTTGCGGCCGCGCGCCGACGACCCCGCGGGGCGGCGGGTCACAGCAGCTCCTTGCGCAGCGCCTTGGTGCGCGCGAGCAGCGCGAAGCCCCACGGGAGCAGCAGCACCGCGGCGGCGACGGTGAAGGCGGCGTCCAACGCGGCGACCGCGCCCACCGAGATCCACGTGACCGAACCCTCCGCGAGCCACGCCAACAGCAGCGCGACGACCGCCCACTTGCCGGCCGCGGCGGCGAGCACCGCCAGCGAACGCTCCAGGAAGCCCTCCTGCGACAGCTGCAGGCGCACCGTGCTCGCGACCAACGCCGCGCCGGCGAGGCCGAGTGCGTGCACGCCGAGCGCACCGTGGCCGACCAGGTCCTGCACCAAGCCGGCGCCGTAGCCCAACAGCACGAGCTGCCACGCCGGCAGCCGGTACAGGAGCGTGAGCACGCCGATCAGGAACAGGTCGGGCGGCGGCAAGGGCGCCATCAGCGCGCCCAGGAAGCCCTGGGCGACGACGAGGACGAGGTAGAAGAGGGCCAGCCGCACGCGTCAGTCTATCCCCGCGCGCCGCGCGGGCCCGCCGTCCGGGATCCGCGCGGTCGGGTAGCGTGGCGCCATGCCGAAGCTCCTGATCCATGGCGGCGCGGGCACGATCGACG
>JAABSI010000012.1 GCA_011390455.1 Trueperaceae bacterium | reverse complement strand
CCGCGCGCGCCGCCTTGTCGGGGCTGGCGATCGTGTGCGGCATGACCAGGTCCTCGAAGCCGGCGTCGGCGAAGACCTCCGCCTCGCCGAGCTTGGCGACGCACAGCCCCACGGCGCCGCCGGCCACCTGCAGGCGCGCGAAGTACGGCGTCTTGTGGGTCTTGACGTGGGGCCGCAGGTCCACGCCCTGATCGTCGGCGTACGCCTGGACGCGGCGGAGGTTGGCGTCGACCCGATCGAGGTCGACGAGCAGGGAAGGGGTGGGTAGGTCGCCGACGAAACCGGGCATGGGTGCGAGGATAGCGTGAGGACGGAGGTCCATGACGGCGGAAGGGGTCCAGCCCGAGGAACGGCACCACCCGAGCCCCGAGCGCCCCGTGCGCTCGGGGCGCAGCGGGCGCGCCGCGCGCGCCGGGCGCGCCGCGCGCACCGCGCGCGCTGCGGACCTGGCGCTCGTGCTCCTGCTGGGGATGGCGGCCGTGCAGGCCTACGCCCTGTTGCACGAGGTGGGCCAGGCGGTGGCGGCTTGGACCATCGGCGCCTCGGTCGTCGGCTTCGACGCCTGGGCCCTCGGTCGGCCGAACGTCCGGCTCGCCGGCGACCTCTCTGGGGCGCGCGGCGCCTGGGTGGCGGTCGGCGGCGCCTTCTGGACGTGGGCGGCGACGCTCGTCGTCGTGCTCGTGGTGCGGCCGCGCGCCCGGCTGCTGCGCCTGGGCGCGCTGCTCTGGACCTCGGTCGTCGTGGCGGCGCTGCTGCCCTGGGTGCTGGTGCCGATGGCCGGCGCGCCTCGGCTCGGCGACGACGTCGCGACCTTCGTCCAGCGCAGCGGTGCGCTGCCGATCGCGGTCGCCGCCGTGGCCGCCCTCGCCGCGCTCCTGCTCGTGCTCGCGGCCGCGCGCTCGGTCGGCGGCCCGCGCGGAGCCTGGCAGGCGGTGCGGGCCACCGCGGGGCTCGGCCGGCGCCCGTGGGCGTGGGCGGCCGTGGTCGGGTCCGTGCTGCTCGTGCTCCTGGCGACCGAGGGGGGCGGGCGGATCTTCGGGGGGCCGGCGACCGTGCTGCCGCCCCTGGGCTTCACCGTCGCCGCCGAGGTGGGGCTGCGCGCCGGGATCGGCGACGACCAGCTGGTGGGCGACTTCGCCGAGGAGCCGCACGTGTTGGAGGTGTGGGTGGCCGTCGAGGGCGCGGATCGTGGCCCGATCGTGGTCGAGGTCGTCGCGCCCAGCGGCGCGCGGACCTCGGTGCTGCGGCTGCCCGTGCGCGCGCCGGTCGGGCGCGCGACCGCCCGCTCCGCGCCGCTGGAGCTGCCGGCGGGGCCGTGGTCGGTGGTGGCGTCGGCGCCGCGGGGGGAGGGGCGGTTGGTGGTGGGGTGGAGGAATCGGTGAGGGGTACCCGGCGGGCGCGCGACCGGATGCGTGCGCGGGCGTGGCGGGTATAGCCTGCGTCTTCGGTCGCGCCGCGAGGGCGCCGACCCAGGAGGTGCAGGCATGACGACGACGCCCGCTCGCGCAGGCTGGATGGACGGGAAGGTCGCTTTGGTGACGGGTGCGGCCCACGGGATCGGCCGGGCCACGGCCTGGCGCTTCGCGCGCGAGGGCGCCGCGGTGGGGCTCGGCGACCGCGATGGGGACGCGTTGCGGACGCTCGCCGCGGAGCTCGAGGCCGAGGGCCACCGGGTCTTCGCGGCGGCGACCGACGTCGCCGTCGAGGACGACGTGCACGGGCTCGTCGAGGGGACCGTCGCCGCCTTCGGCCGCCTCGACGCGGTCTTCAACAACGCCGGCATCGAGCAGCCCGTGACGCCGTCGACCGACGTGACGGAGGCGCTCTTCGACCGCGTGATCGGGGTCAACCTCAAGGGGACGTTCTTCGGCTGCAAGCACGCGCTGCCGCACCTCGAGGCCACCGGCGGCACGATCGTCAACAACGCCTCGGTCAGCGCCTACGCGAACGTCGGCGGCAACGTCTCGTACGCCGCCTCGAAGGGCGGCATCATGTCGCTCACGCGCGTCCTGGCGATCGAGTACGCGCGGCGCGGGGTGCGGGTGAACGCGATCTGCCCGGGCGTGATCGACACCGACATGAACCGTCGGAACCTCGACTTGGCCGCCGACCCGCGCCACGTCGAAGAGGGGTGGCGTGCCGCGACGCCCCTGGGGCGTATGGGCACGCCCGACGAGGTGGCGTGGACGGTGCTCTACCTGGCCTCGGCGCAGTCGAGCTTCACCACCGGCGTCGGGCTGCTGATCGACGGGGGACGGGTCGCGACGTGAGCATGGGGACCTCGGGCGGGGTCGGCGGGCGGGGCGCGGTCGGCCGACCGCACCCCGCCGCCGTCAGAGCCTGAGGACGTTGCGCAGCGGCGCCCCGTCCAGGAAGCGCCGCAGGTTGTCGCAGAAGAGCTCGGTGAGCCGTTCGTTCTCCTTGTCGACGGTGCTCGCCGAGTGCGCCGTGATGAACACGTTGGGCAGATCCCAGAGCGGGTTGTCGGTGGGCAGCGGCTCGACGGCGGCGACGTCGAGGGCCGCGCCCCCGAGGTGACCCGACCGCAGCGCCGCCACCAGCGCCGGCTCGTCGACCAACTGGCCGCGCGCGATGTTGACGAGCACCGCCCCCGGCTTCATCGCCGCGAAGGCGACGGCGCCGAACATCCCTTCGGTCTCCGGGGTGTGCGGGGCGATGAGGACCACCGCATCGACGTCCGGCAGGACCTCGAGGAGGCGGTCGGGGGGAACGACGACGTCGGCGTGCAGCGTCGTGGGGTCCGAGACCGGGGTGCGCCGCATGCCGATCACCCGCAGGCCGTTCGCCTGGAAGGTGCGCGCCACCTCCTGGCCGACGGCGCCCATGCCCACGATCAGCACGGTGGCGCCGCGCAGTTCGCGCCCGGCGTAGCGTTCCCACACGTGGGCCCGCTGGTCGCTCTGGCGCGCCGGGACGTCCTTCCAGAAGTAGAGCAGCGACAGCAGCGCGTGTTCGGCGAGCGGTACGGCGTGGATGCCGGCGGCGTTCGTCAGCTGCAGGCCGGGCCGATTCAGGCCGTTCTTGACGACGAAGGGCCCGACGCCGGACGAGGTGAACTGGATCCATCGGAGCCGAGGCGCGAGTTCGGGCAACCGCGAGGCCAGCGGCCGGTCGACGTCGTAGAGCACGTCGGCGGCCGCGAGGTGCTCGACGAAGCGCCGCTCTTGCTCCGGGGTGCGCTGGAAATCGGGGCGCCCCGTATGGTCGGCGGCGAAGCGCGGTGGCGCGAGCAGGTCGGGGGCGTAGCGGACCTCGACGCGCGGATCGACCGCGGCGATGCGGCGCACGAGGTCGGGTTCCAGGTAGCTCGCGATCGTGACGGTGACGGTCTCCATGGGCCGGCCTCCTTGGGGCGCGCGCCAGCCTAGCACCGGGGGCGCCGTGTACGCGTGCGGCGCGACGCATGAAGCTGCGACCCCCAGTAGATCCGATCGCGTCCCAGACGGTGTTGTCTTCGTGAAGCCCCTGCACCTTGTTCCAAGGTCGATTGTCGACTATCGTGGCGGAGCGGTTCGTTCCGTGCCGATCGTCGGACTCGGCGCGCGACCGCGGCCACCCGGGCTCTCCGGATGGACCCGAGGAACGGAAAGGGGAACACCGCATGCATCGAACTGCTGCCAAGCTCCGCCGCGCGTGGGTCGGGCTCGCCTGCCTCGCCGCGCTCACGTGGGGCACCGTCTTCGCCCAAGGCACCCCGGTCGTGGGTGGGACGCTGTCGATCGCGTACACCTCGACGTCGCCGCACATCGACATCCAAGCCACCAACCAGGGTTCCCTCTCCGAATCCGCGCACTACTACTACGAGACCCTCTTCGATCGCAACGCCGACGGCGAGCTCGTCGGCCTGCTGGCGACCGGCTTCGAGGTCAGCGACGACGGCCTCACCTACACCTTCACCTTGCAGCCCGGCGTCACCTTCCACGACGGCACGCCCTTCGACGCCGAGGCCGTGAAGTACAACTTCGAGCGCAAGATCGAGCTGCAGCTCCCGCTCTGGGAATCGATCCCGTGGGACTCGGTCGAGGTCGTCGACGACCTGACGGTGCGCGTCCACCTCACGGCGCCGGCCCCGCACATCGTCCCCGTGCTGTCGGCCAAGACCTGGTCGATGTACTCGCCCACTTGGGCGCGCGAGGTCGGCCCCGACGGCGTCAAGAGCAACGCCGTGGGCACCGGTCCCTTCATGGTCGAGTCGTTCCTGCCGAACGACACCCTGCGCCTGGTGCGCAACCCCGACTACTGGCAGGAGGGCCTCCCGTACCTCGACGCCGTCGTGTTCCGCGTGATCACCGACCCGAACACCCGCGCCGCGCTGCTCGAGTCCGGCGAGGTCGACTTGGCGCTCGGTCTGCCGGTCCCCACGACGCAACGGCTGAGCAGCGACAACCGCTTCGACGTTCGGAGCGGGTTGGGCATGCGCCAGTACTACATCACCCTGAACAACTCCCTCGCGCCGACGAACGACGTGCTCGTGCGCCAGGCGATCAACCACGCGGTCGACAAGGAAGGCATCATCCGCGCCGTCTTCCTCGGTGTCGGGGCCGAGATCGCGCAGACGCCCTACATGTCCACGCCGGTCACGGGCTACACGGCCGGCGGGGTCTACGAGTACGACCCCGAGCGCGCCGAGGAGCTGCTCGAGGAGGCCGGCTGGGCGATGGGGGCCGACGGCGTCCGCGTCAAGGACGGCGAGCGCCTCGAGATCGGCCTCTTCACCCGCCGCGGCTCGGTCACGGGCGACTTCGAGATCGCCGAATTGGTGCAGGGCATGCTCGCGGACGTCGGCATCGCGGTCGACCTTCAGGTCTTCGAGTCGGCCTCCTTCGTCCCGGCGGTCACCGTGCCGTCCGCGGACTCGACCTACCACATGGCGAACCTCACCTTCGGCGTGGTCACGGGCGACGCGGAGTACGTAGTCTCCACGACGTATCGCACGGACTCGGCGGCGCCGGCGCTCTACAACCGGGCGTACTACGGCAACCCCGAAGTCGATCGTCTGAGCGACCTCTCGCGGCAGGTGGCGACGCTCGAGGAGCGCAACGCGATCTACGCGGAGATCGTCCCGATCGTGTTCGCCGACGCGCCGATCCTGCAGCTGTTCAACTCGATCGAGTTCCTCGCGATGAACGCCGACGTCGAGGGCATCTACTTCGAGCCCGCCTTCAGCAACTGGCCCGGCAAGTACGCCTGGAAGAACCCGTAAGCCACAGGCCTTGACCCGCAGTCCGGTAGGGGGGCGCCGCCCCCCTTCCGGACCCCCCCGCCCACCCCGCCGCGAGCGCCGCGGCACCCCGACGGGGCCGAACGCCCGTCCCTATCCCACGGCCCCGACGCCGGGAGGCGCCCTTGGTCCGCTACATCTTCGGCAGGATCCTGATCGGGATCCCCATCTTGTTCTTGGTGATCACGCTGGTCTTCTTCGCGTTCCGGCTGATCCCGGGCGACGCCGCGCGCATCATCGCCGGCGACGAGGCGCCCATCGAGCGGGTCGAGCAGATCCGCCGCGACTTGGGCCTCGACCGCCCCGCCATCGTCCAGTACGGTGCCTACCTCGCCGGGCTCGCCCGCGGCGACCTCGGCACGTCGTTCTCGTCGCGCCGGCCCGTGGCCGTCGAGATCGGCAGCCGCTACTGGAACACCTTCAGCCTCGCGCTCGCCGCCATCACGGTCGCCACCGTGCTCGGCATCGCGATGGGGGTGGTCTCCGCCCTCTACCGCGGCCGTTGGCCCGACCACCTGGTCACGTTGACGGCGCTCCTCGGCATCTCGATCCCGGTGTTCTGGCTGGGGTTGTTGCTGATGCAGCTGTTCGCGGTGGAGCTCGGCTGGTTGCCAGCTGCCGGCTACGGGACCTGGCAGCACTTCGTGATGCCGACCATCACGCTGTCCGTGTTCTCGATCGCCTTCATCACGCGCATGACGCGCTCGTCGCTGCTCGAGACCATCCAACAGGACTACGTCCGGACGGCGCGCGCGAAGGGCGTGCGCGAGCGGCTCGTGCTGTTCATGCATTCCCTGCGCAACGCGCTGCTGCCGGTCACCATCGTCGTCGGGTTGCGCTTCGGCTACATGGTCGGCGGCGCCGTGATCACCGAAGAGGTGTTCGCTTGGCCCGGGCTCGGCCGGCTCCTCATCCTGAGCGTCGCCCAGCGCGACATCCCGCTCGTCCAGGGCTTGCTCCTGGTGTTCGCGACGTCCTTCGTCGTCGTCAACCTGATCGTCGACGTCCTCTACGCCTTCCTCGACCCGAGGATCCGGCACCGGTGAGGGGGCCCCGCTGATGCTGCGCAAGCTCCTCAAGGTGATCTTCGGCTTCGCGCGCGACCACAAGCTCGCCGCGATCGGCGCCGTGATCGTCCTCCTGTTCGTCTTCACCGGACTGTTCGCCGAACAGCTGGCCCCCAAGGACCCCAACCGGGTGTCGGTGCGCGACTCGCTGACGCCGCCCGGCGCGGAGTTCCCCCTGGGCGCCGACAACAACGGCCGCGACATGCTCAGCCGCATCATCTTCGGCGCCCGCATGTCGCTCTACGTGTCGGTGACCTCGGTCGGCATCGCCGCGTTCGTCGGCGTGCTGCTCGGGATCGTCTCCGCCTGGTACCGCTGGCTCCGAGCCCCGATCATGCGGCTGATGGACGTGCTGCTCGCCTTCCCGGGGATCGTGATCGCGCTGACGATCATCGCGATCCTCGGCCGCGGGGTCGAGAACGTGATCATCGCGATCGCGATCTACCAGATCCCGCAGTTCGCGCGCCTCGCCCACGGCCTGGCGCTGTCGGCGCAGGAACAGACCTACGTGGAGGCGGCGGTCGCCGGCGGCGAGTCCGACGCGTCGATCCTCGGCCGCTACGTGTTCCCGAACATCGTCGCGCCGATCATCGTCCAGATCAGCCTCCTCATCCCGGGCGCGATCATGACCGCTGCCGGCCTGAGCTTCATCGGCCTCGGGGTGCCGCCGCCCACCGCCGAGTGGGGCGCCATGCTCCAGCTCAGCCTCACCTGGGGGCGCCTCGCGCCCCACATGACGATCTTCCCGGGGCTCGCGCTCATGCTGGTCGTCTTCGGCTTCAACGTGCTCGGGGACGGACTGCGCGACGCGCTCGACCCGCGCCTGAAAGGGAGGGGATGACCGTGGCGCTGCTCGAGGTCGAGAACCTCAAGACGCACTTCTTCGGCCGCCGCGGCGTCACGAAGGCCGTCGACGGCGTGGACTTCTCGGTCGAGAAGGGCGAGATCGTCGGCATCGTCGGCGAGAGCGGATCGGGCAAGTCGGTGACGTCGCTTTCGATCATGCGGCTGGTCGACGCACCGGGGCGGATCGTCGAGGGCGCGATCCGCTTCGAAGGGCGCGACCTGCTCGGTCTCTCCAACGAGGAGATGCGCCAGCTGCGCGGCCGCCGCATCTCGATGATCTTCCAGGAGCCGGGGACCTCGATGAACCCGGTGCTCAAGGTCGGCTTCCAGATCGCCGAGGCGATCCGGAGCCACGAGAACGTCTCGGACGGCGAGGCGCGCCGCCGCACGCTCGAGCTGATGGATCTGGTGGGGATCCCGGACGCCAAACGGCGGATCGACCAGTACCCGCACCAGTTCAGCGGCGGGATGCTGCAGCGCCTGATGATCGCGATGGGGCTGGCGCTGTCGCCGGCGCTGCTCGTCGCCGACGAGCCGGTCACCGCCCTCGACGTCACGATCCAAGCGCAGATCCTCGACCTGCTCAAGGACCTGCGCGACCGCACCGAGGCCGCCGTGCTGCTGATCACCCACGACATGGGCGTGGTGGCCGAGACCTGCGATCGGGTGCTGGTGATGTACCTCGGGCGCGTGGTCGAGGAGGCCCCGGTCGGGGTCCTCTTCGACGAGCCGCTGCACCCCTACACCCAGGGGCTGTTGGGGTCGATCCCCAGGATCGACGAGAAGGTCGAGTGGCTCGAAGCGATCCCGGGCTCGGTGCCGAGCCCGCACGACGTGCCACCGGGGTGCCGCTTCTCGAACCGCTGCCCCAAGGTGATGGACGTGTGCCGCACGGCCGAGCCGCCGCTGCGCACGCACGCGCCGGGCCACCGCGTCGCCTGCTACCTGTACGACGACGCTGCCGACGGCGAGGGGGCCGACCGTGGCTGAGGCCCTGGTGCAGGTGCGCGACCTGGTGAAGCAGTTCCCGGTCGCGGGCTCACGCGACGTGGTGCACGCGATTTCGGGGGTCGACCTCGACGTCCACCAGGGAGAGACGCTGGGGCTGGTCGGCGAGTCCGGTTGCGGCAAGACGACCATGGGCCGGCTGGTGCTGCGGCTGATCGAGCCGACGTCCGGGCGCGTGCTCATCGGTGGGCGCGACCTGGGCCAGCTGTCGCGCGGCGCGCTCCGCAAGGTGCGCTCGGAGATGCAGATCATCTTCCAGAACCCGTTCGCCTCGCTCAACCCGCGCATGTCGGTCGAGGAGATCCTGCGCCGTCCGATGGAGATCCACCTCAAGCTCACCGCCGCCGAGCGTTCGAGGCGCGTGGGGGTGCTGCTCGAGCAGGTGGGCCTGCGCGACGACCACCGCAACCGCTTCCCGCACGAGTTCTCGGGCGGGCAGCGGCAGCGCATCGCGATCGCGCGTGCGCTCGCGGTCGAGCCCAAGTTCCTGGTGCTCGACGAGCCGACCTCGGCGCTCGACGTGTCGGTGCAGGCGCAGATCCTCAACCTGCTCCGGCGGCTGCAGCGCGAGCTCGGGCTCACCTACCTGTTCATCTCGCACGACCTGTCGGCGGTGCGCCACATGAGCGACCGGATCTCCGTCATGTACCTGGGCAAGGTCGTCGAGAACAGCCCGGCCGAGAACCTCTTCGCGGCTCCGGGCCACCCGTACACCAAGGCGCTCATGTCGGCGATCCCGGTGACGAACCCGAACCTCCGCCGCGAGCGGGTGCGGCTCGTGGGCGACATCCCCAGCCCCATCCACCTCCCGACCGGCTGCGCCTTCCACACCCGCTGTCCGTTCGTGATGGACCGCTGTCGGCGTGAGCGACCGGAGCTGTTGCCGGTCGCCGGCGACCCGGTGCACCGCGCGGCGTGCTTCCTGACGGAGGACGCGTGACCGAGTCGAAGCCGATCGCGGTCTTCGGCGCAGGGCACTCGGGGTTCGGGCTCGCCGGCGACCTGGCGCTCCGAGGCTTCGAGGTGCGGCTGTGCGAGCACCCCGACTTCGTCGCCGCGATCGAGCCGGTCCGGCGCGCCGGGGGGATCGACGTGCGTGGCGTCACGGGCGAGGGGCACGCGGTGTTGGCGCTGGCGACGACCGATCCGGGCGCCGCCCTCGAGGGGGTGGAGCTCGCCTTCGTCGTCGTGCCGGCGTACGCGCACGAGGCCATGGCGCGGCTGCTCGCCCCCCACGTGCGGATCGGCCACACGGTCGTGCTCATGCCGGGCAACGCCGGCGGCGCGTTCGCGTTCCGGCGGGCTCTGCTCGCCGCCGGCGCCCCCGCGGTGCCCGTCGCCGAGGCCTCGTCGTTCGTCTTCGCGTGCAAGAAGGACGGACCGGGTGGCGTCTGGATCCGCGGCGTCAAGCGCGGCCTCCCCGTGGGGGTGTTGCCCGCCGAGGCGACGGACGCGGTGATGGCGCTCCTGCACCCGCTCTACCCCGAGCTCGCCGCGGCCGGCGACGTCTTGGAGACCAGCCTCGCGAACGCCAACCACGTCGCGCACCCACCGGCCCTGCTGCTCAACGTCGCGCGGATCGAGGCGCAGGGCGGCGACTACAGCTTCTTCCACGAGGGCATGACCCCCTCGGTGGCGCGCCTCACCGAGGCGATCGATGCCGAGCGGATGGCCGTCGTCGCGGCGCTGGGCTACCAACCGGAGTCCACGCTGGCGCAGCTGATCCGCTTCTACGGCGATCAGGGGTTCGGTGGCGCCACGTACTACGAGGCGGTGCACACGACGCCGGTGCACGGTGCGGCGCGCGCGCCCGGGTCGGTCGACCACCGCTACTTCACCGAGGACCTCCCGTTCGGGCTCGTCCCCCTCACCGAGATCGGCGCCGCCGTAGGCGTCGCCATGCCGGTCACCCGCGGCCTGATCGCCGTGGTCGGCGCCGTCATGGGGACCGACTACCGCGCCACCGGGCGGACGCTCGAGCGCCTCGGCCTCTCGGGGCTCGACGCCGACGGGATGCGCCGACTCGCCCGGACGGGGCAGGCGTGAGCGAGCCCATCCCGCTGACCGACGTCGCCTGGCAGCATCGCCAGGTACGCGCCGAGATCGACGCCGCCTTCCGGACCCTGACCGAAGACCCCACGTGCGATGGCGCCCCCTTCGCCCACGCCCTGGAACACGCGTTCGAGGAGCGCTTCGGCGCGCCCTGGCATGCGGTGACGGCCCAGTCGGGCTTGGCGGCCCAGGCGCTGCTCCTTCGGGCATGGGGGATCGGGCCCGGCGACGAGGTGGTGACGGCGCCCAACAGCGACCTCGCCACGACGGCCGCGATCAGCCACGTGGGCGCCCGCTTCGTGCTCGCCGACGTCGCCCCGGGCACCTTCCACCTCGACCCGGACGCCGCCGCCGCGGCGATCACCGAGCGCACCAAGGCGCTGCTGCCGATCCACATGTACGGGCAGCCGGCGGCCATGGCGGCGCTCCGCGAGCTCGCCGACGTCCACGGCCTGCTGCTCCTCGAGGACGCCGCGCTCGCGCTCGGCGCTTCCGCCGACGGCGCCCCCGCCGGGACCTTCGGCGACGGCGCCTTCTTCAGCTTCGCGCCGCGCAAGGTGATGGGTGGGCTCGGCAACGGCGGCCTCGCGCTCGTGAAGGATCCGGACGTCGCCCGTCGCATGCGCCTGCTGCGCGGCTACGGGCTCGACCCCGACGTCCAGGACCTGCCGATCGCCGAGCGCCACCTGCTCCCGGGTCAGGTGCACGTCGCCGAGGGCTACAACCTCAAGATCGACGGCCTGAACGCCGCCGTCGTCCACGCCAAGTTCCGGCGGCTCGACGCCTGGGGCGCGCTCCGGCGTGCGGTCGCCGACCGCTACGACGCCGCCCTTTCCGACGTTCCGGGCCTCGAGCGCCCTGGCCGCCCCGCGGGCACCGTGTCCGCGTGGCGCAACTACACGATCCAGGTCGACCGGCGCGACGCGCTGCGGGCGCATCTGCGGACGCTCGGGATCACGTCCTCCGTGCTCTACGCGCCGCCGGTGCACCTGCAGCCGGTGTACGCCGACCACGGCTTGGGCGGTCCCGGCACGTTCCCGGTCGCCGAGGCGCAGGCGCCGCGGATCCTGTGCCTGCCGATCTTCCCGGGGATGACGGACGCGCAGGTCGACCGTGTGGCCGGCGAGGTGCGCGCGTTCGTGGAGCAGGCGTGAGCGGCGCCCGCCCGGCCGTCATCGTCGTCGCCGATCCGAGCCGCCCCGCCTACGAGGCGGCGATCCGCGAGGCCCTCCGCGAGCCCGGCTGGACCGTCCGGATCGCGAGCGGCTTCGACGACGCCGAGCTGGTCGGCTGGGCGCCCGAGGCCGACGTACTGATCACCCGCCGGCGCGCGATCCCGGCCGCCTTCCTCGCCGGAGCGACGCGGCTGCGCTCCGTGCAGCACCTGGGCGGGGTCCCGCGCCCGGAGGTCGTCGCCTGGGCGGAGGCGCGCGGGGTGCCGCTGCACGCCACCCCGAGCCTCGGCAACGTCGCGGTCGCCGAGCAGGCGCTCGCGCTGCTCCTCGCGCTCACGCGGCGGGTGGTGGACGGCCACGTGGCGACCGCGACCGGCGCCTACCGCACCACCGGGCGCACGCCGCAGCCCACGAGCGAGGTGCAGCACGGCTTCCAGTGGATGCCGATGGACGGTCTGCGCACGCTGTACGGCGCCACCGTGGGCGTCGTCGGCCTCGGCGACATCGGCCGCGCCTTCGCCGCCCGCGTGCGCGCCTTCGGCGCCGAGGTCCGCTACGTCCAGCGCACGCGCTTGGCGCCGGAGGTCGAGGCTGCCTTGGGCGTCCGCTACCGGTCGCTCGACGACCTGATCGCCGAGGTCGACGTGCTGAGCCTCCACCTCCCGCACACCCCCGAGACCGAGCGGATGATCGACGCGCGCCGGCTGGCGGCCATGAAGCCGGGAGCCCTGCTGATCAACGTGTCCCGCGGCGGCCTCGTCGACGAGGCGGCTCTGGACGCCGCGCTCCGCTCGGGCCACCTGGG
The DNA here is from genome assembly GCA_011390455.1 of Trueperaceae bacterium. Next base: position 34,790 of record JAABSI010000012.1, on the reverse strand, counting down.
CGGCGCCGGCCTCGACGTCTTCGCCTTCGAACCCGTCCCGCACGACCACCCCTTGCTGTCCGCGCCGAACGTCGTGCTCTCGCCCCACGTCGGGGCGGCGCCGGCGCGCGGTTTGGGTGAGGCGATGACCGCGATCAAGCCGCGCATCCTCGATGCGCTCACCTGAAGGAGCACCCTGCATGACCACCGATCTGACCGTAGGAACCGCCACCGCCGCGCCGGGCACCCGCGCCGACGGCCGCATCGTCGTCTCGCGACGCCCCGGCGGCGGCGAACTCTCCATGCCCGTCGTCGTGCTCAACGGCGCCCACGACGGCCCCGTGCTGTGGGTGAACGGCGCGATCCACGGCGACGAGCCCGAGGGGCCGCTGGCCGTCCAGATGCTGCTCGACCGGGTGGATCCCGCCGAGCTGCATGGGGCGCTCGTCTGCGTCCCCGTCGTCAACGTCGCCGCCTTCGAAGCCCAGCAGCGGGGCGACCCCGCCGACGGCTTCACCTACGACATGAACCGCATCTACCCGGGCAAGCCCGACGGCTACCCATCCGAGCGCGTGGCCCACGCCCACTGGCGCGCGATGTCCGAGGTCGCCGATCTCGAGATCTCGATCCACTCGGGCGGCGCCCACTCGTACCTGGCGCAAGCGCTGTTCTTCGGGCACGCGGGTCCCTCGCTCGAGCTGGCGCAGGCGATGGGTCCGGGCTGGGACCTGTTCCTCAAGGCCATGTCGACGAGCGGCTCGCCCATGGCGGCGATGGCGAACGCCGGCAAGGCGGCGCTGACCGTCGAGCTGGGCGGCATCTGCTCGACGCTCCCCAAGGACTTCCTCTACAACGGCCGCACGCTCGCGGACGCGCTCGAGAACGTCATGCGCCACTACCGCATGCTCGAGGCGGCGCCCGCCTACGCGGAGCGCTGGCACGTGGGGGCGCAGAAGACGGTGCTGTGCGGCGTCGGCGGCTTCTTCGTGCCCGTCGAGGGCGTGGTCTACCGCACCCCCGTCGCCAAGGGCACCAAGCTCGCCGAGATCCGCGACCTCTATGGGAACGTCTTGGAGGACGTGGTCGCGCCGGCCGACGGCCAGATCTTCGGGATGCGCACCATGCCGGCCTGCCTCCCCGGCGACTGGGCCTGCTTCTTCGGCGAGGTCCACGAGACGCTCGATGCGCCGACCTGGGCGTCGTGAGGGACCGATGATCGTCGACGGCGACCGGCTCTGGTCGCGGCTGCAGGCGTTGGCGCGCATCGGCGCGGTCGCCGAGGCCGACGGCGGCGGGATCGTCCGCCCGGCCTACGGCGCGGCCCACGCCGAGGCGGCAGCCATGGTCGCCGGGTGGATGCGCGAGGCCGACCTCGAGGTCGGCCTCGACGCCACCGGCAACCTGATCGGCGTCTGGCCCGGCACCGAGCCGGGGGCGCCCGCCATCGGGCTCGGTTCGCATCTCGACACGGTGCCGCACGGCGGCGCCTTCGACGGCGCCCTGGGCGTGCTGGCCGCGCTCGAAGCGGTGGACGCGATGGCGAAGCGTGGCGAGCGCCTGCAGCGCCCGGTTGCCGTGCTCGGCTTCGCGGACGAGGAAGGCAACAACTTCGGCATCGGGGTGCTCTCGGCCCAGTTGTGGATCGGCGAGATCCCCCCGGAGCGCTACGGCGAGGTCCGCGACCGCGACGGGCGCGGCCTCGACGCCTACCTGGCGGCCTTCGACGTGCCCGGCGTGCCGCGCGTCGACCGCCCCGACCTCGCCGCCTACCTCGAGGCGCACGTGGAGCAGGGGCCGGTGCTCGAGGCCGAGGGCCGGCCGGCCGCGGCGGTCGAGGGGATCGTCGGCATCTCGCGCACCACGGTGCGCTTCACCGGTCAGGCGAACCACGGCGGCACCACCCCCATGCACCTCCGCCGCGACGCCCTGTGGGGCGCCGCCGAGCTCGCGCTGGCAGTGCGCGACCTGGCGCGCGCGAGCGATGGCCGCGCGGTGACCACCGTGGGCGTCTTCGAGGTCGGCCCGGGCGCCACGAACGTGGTGCCCGGCCAGGCGCTGATGCGCGTCGAGATGCGCTCGCCCGACGAGGAGCGGCTGACCGCGATGCGCGCCACCGTCGAGGCGGACGCGGCCGCGACGGCGGACCGCCACGGCCTCGAGGTCGCCCTCGACCCCTGGCACCACGCCCCGGCGGTGCCGATGGACCCGCGCCTCGTGGAGGCCACCCGCCGAGCGCTCGTCGATGCCGGCCTCGACCCGCACGTCATGCCCTCGTGGGCCGGCCACGACGCCAAGGTCTTGGCGCGCCGCATGCCCGTGGGCATGGTGTTCGTGCCCAGCGCGGGCGGCATCAGCCACGCCCCGAACGAGCACACCGAACCCCGCGACTGCGCGACGGCCGCCGAGCTGCTGTACCACGCGGCGCGACGCGTCGACGCCGCTCTGGGCGCGCCCGCGCCCGCCGCCCCGGAGGCGACCCGATGACCGTGCCGACGACCGAACCGATGGCCTACACCGATCCCGCGACCGGGCGCCGCTTCGTCGACGCGATCGCCTCGATGAGCGCCATCGGCGAGCGACCGGAGTACCTGGGGCGCGAGATGCTGCTCTCGAACTACAGCGGCACCGAGCCGACCCACACCACCCTCGACGCGGTCGCGGCGACGCTCGACGACGTGGCGGCCGCGGCCAAGCGGTTGACGGGCCACCCGCGCGCCTACATGGAGGGCGTCGTCACGGGCGCCCAGGCGGTGCTGTCGGTCCTGCGCACCGAGGACCGCCCCTACCTCGACCTGGTCCGCGACATCATCCAGGTCGACTTCCAGCTCATCCCGGCGAGCGAGGCCGAGCGCCTGCGCGCCGAGCTGGCCGAGGGCCTCGGCCAGCTCGGGTACACGGGCAGCCTGGAGCAGCAGGTCGAGGCCTGGCTCGCGGCGACGAGCATGACCGGCGACGCCGTGATCGAGTTCGGCAAGACGATCCTGGACCGCGCCCGCGTCGACACGCTCGCCAAGGTGACGCCGCTCCCGGAGGGGGAGGGGGTCGACTCCTTCACCGGCGTGCGCGACGTCTTCTACAGCGGACGGTCGGCGTACACCGGGGACTACCGCGGCTGGCTGCATTTCAACGTCGACAAGGACTGGCAGCGCGACGTCTTCGTGCAGGTGCTCTGCCACGAGGCGTACCCGGGCCACCAGACCTTCTACACGCTGTGGGACGAACTGTTCCGCGCGGGGCGCTGGCCGATCGAGGCGGCCTTCTACACCCGCAACGCCCCGACCAACCCGATCTTCGAGGGGGGCCCCGAGGTCGCGATGCACCTGATCGGCTGGGACGTGGGCGACTCGCGCGAGGCGCTCGGGCTGCGCATGGGGCAGGTCTACAAGGACCTCGGGCGCATCGCGATGAACGACTGCTGCCTGCTCGTGAACACCGGCCAGATGACGCGCGACGAGGCCGTGCAGCGGATGGTCGACCACTTCGTGCTCCGCGAGGACGCGGAGCGCGCCTACGGCTTCTTCACCAACGCCGTCTCGCGCACCCACTACCCGCAGTACTACTACGGCCGCCGGGTGGTGAACGAGGCCCTGAAGCGCATGGAGCACGACCCGGCGCTCCGCCAGCGCTTCATCGACCTGATCTACCGCACCCCGCAGACCACGCGCACCTTCGTCGACGCGGTCGGCGAGGCCCTCGGAGCGCCGTTCGACCCGTTCGCGTACCCGTGACCGTCGGCGCCGCCGAGGGCGCCGACGCGTCGCCGACGGCACCGCGCAGCGTCGACCTGCTCGTCCTCGGCGGCCCCGTCGCCACGATGGACGCCGACGACCGGGTGATCCCGGAAGGTGCCGTGGCGGTGGACGCCGGCCGCATCGTCGCAGTGGGCGCGCGCGCCGAGCTGGTCGCGCGCTTCCGCGGCACGCGCACGCTCGACGCGGCCGGCCACGTGCTGCTGCCGGGCCTGGTCGACACGTACGGCCACGCCGGCCACGGGCTGGTGCGCGGCCACTTCCATCCTGACCACGGCTGGCCCGCCGGCCGGCTCTACTTCGAGGCGACCACGCCCGCCTGGTGGGCGGCCGAAGCGGCGCTCGCGGCGGCCGAGCGGTTGCGCTTCGGCGTGACGACCGGTCAGTCGATCGTCGGCGCCACGCCCGCGCGCATGGACGACCTCGCCTTCACCGAGGCGAACGTACGGGCGTACCTGGACGCCGGCCTGCGCCTCGCGGTGGGGGTGGGGCCGCCCGACCCGGTGTTCCCGCACCTGGAGGCGCCCTGGACCGTGCGCCGCCAGGTGGACGGCGCCTGGCGTTCGTTCGTGTACGGCTACGAGGAGGCGGTCGCGAACTCGGTCGCCGCCATCGAGCGCTGGCACGGCTCCGGCGCGGGGCGCGTGCGCGTGCAGCTGGCGCCCCCCTACCTGCTGGGCCGCCACGTGGCGCACGGGCGGCTCGCGGGGCACCGGCTCCCCGAGGCGAGCGACGTGCCGCGCATGCGCGAGCATGCCCTCGAGATGCGCGCGCTCGCCGACCGCCACGGCGTTCAGCTCCACACCCATCTGTTCCGCGGCTCGGTCGCCTTCGCGCGCCGGCACTTCGGGGACGAGGTCGTCGCGCACCTGCTGGGGCCCGACGTGGTCGTCGCGCACGGCAACGGCTTCGAGCCCGACGAGGTCGCCGTCCTGGGCGAGCGCGGGGTGCACGTCGCGACCGTGGCGCACACCCACGAGGACCTCTGGTACGGGGTGGCGCCCATCGTGGAGCTGCTCGAGGCGGGCGCCAACGTCGCGATCGCCACGGACGGCGCGGCGCCGTACGCCAGCTACGACCTGCTGCGCGAGCCCTCGCGCGCGCTCTGGCATCAGTGGGCGCGGCACCGGTCGCAACACGCGCTGCCGCCGGGCAGGGCGCTGCGGATGGTCACGATCGACGCCGCCCGAGCGCTCGGCCTCGAGGCCGAGGTGGGGTCGCTGGAGGTCGGCAAGGCGGCCGACCTGATCGCCGTCGACCTCCGCCAGGCGCACCTGACCCCGTGGTACCCCGAGACGCTTCCCCACCTGCTCGTCCAGTACGCGACCGGGCGCGACGTGGCCCACGTCGTGGCGGGGGGCGAGGTCCTGCTCGAGGATGGCCGCCACGTGCGCGTCGACCTGCCGGCGGTGTTGGAGGCGGCGCGGCGCGAGGCCGAGGCGGCCTTCGGGCGCCTCGACGTGCGCGCCTTCCGCGCGGCGGATCGGGCCACGTGGCGGGCCGCGCGCTACCCGGAGGGGGACGTCTAGGTCGCGACCGCGGCGCGCACCGGCACCGCCTCGAGCATCGCGAGCACCTCGTCGGTGTCCTTGACCTTGCCGAACACCTCGTCGACCACCTGCTCGGAGTTCTCCTGCATCGCCGCGGTCCACGTGGCGGTGGCATCGGCGACCATCACGACGCCGTAGCCCAGGTCCTTGGCGTCGCGGACCGAGGACTCGACGCAGCCGCCGGTCATCATCCCGACGAAGATCAGGTTGCGGATCCCCATGTTGCCGAGCACGTAGTGGATGGTGGTCGAGTTGAAGACGCTGCCGCCGGTCTTGTCGAAGACCAGCTCGTCGCCCACCGGGGCCAGTTCGGCGAGGATCGTCGCCTCGAGCGTGCCGTCGGGGGAGTGGTTGGCGAGGTCCTTGTGCGCCTTGCTGCGGTCGCGGCCGTCCTGCGTGAGCGCGCAGATGCGCGCGAAGACGACCTCCATGCCGCGCTCGCGGAAGGCGGCTTGCAGCCGCGCGATGTTGGGGACGACCGTGGCGGTGCGCTCGGCGATGTAGTCGACCGCCTCGCCGAAGCCCAGGGCGCGGCGCTCGGCGTGCGTGCCGTGGTCGGCGCTGGCGCACGAGTACTGCATGTCGATCACGACGAGGGCGGTGTCGTCGGCGTGGACGTCGAGCTCCGGGAGGCGCTGGCGCCAGCCGATGTACGGGTCGCGCGGGTCGATGGGGCGGGCCATGGCGCCTCCTCGGCGTGCGCCACGTCCGCCCTGCAAGCTTCGTTGCATGAATGAGACGTTGACGCAAGAGAACTTGCGGCCTATCGTAGGGGCCTCCAAGGCGTGCGTCAACCGTCGGGTCCGATCACGGGCGGCCGGGGCGACCGCAGGAAGGGCGTGACGGGTATGCGGATGGATCTGATCGTGGTGGGGGCCGGCCGAGCCGGCCTGGCGGCGGCAGCGGCGGCGACGGAGGCCGGCCTGTCGGTCGCCGTCGTCGACGAGCGCCGGACGCCCGGCGGGCGCGTGAGCGGCGCGCTGGGCGCGTCGGCGCACGACCCGGACGGGGCCTGGCTGTCGCCGCCGCTCCGGCACGACGCCGGCGCGGTCGCCGAGATCGCGCGGCTGCGCGCCGCGGCCGGCGAGGCGACCTTCGTGGCCGACGCGCTCGCCTGGGGTCTGTTCCCCGGATGGACGCTCGCGGTGGCGCGGGGCGGACGCGGCACCGAACGCCTCGACGCGGAGCAGGTCGTCCTCGCGACCGGCTCGTACGTCGCGCGCAGCCCCTTCCCGGGCCACGAGCTCGACGGCGTCGTCACCCCGCTCGGCCTGGTGCGCGCGCTCGAGGAGGGGCTCGTGCGCCGCGACGAGGCCGTGGTCGTGATCGACGGCGACGACGCGGACGACCTCGTCGCGCTGCTCGTGCGCGAGGGGGTCGAGGACGTGGTCCTGCTCGGCGCGCGCGCGCGCCGAGCCGCGTGCGACGTGGTCGTCATCGACGGCGCCCCCGAGGCGCACGGCGACCCGAGCGTGCGCGAGGTGGCCGTACGGCTCGTCGACGGAAGCTCGCGCACCTTCCCGGCGGCCTGGGTCGTCGTGTCCGGTCCGCGGACCGCGGCCGGGGAGTTGGCCGCGCTCGCCGGGTGCACCGCGCACTTCGAGGGCTACCAGGCCGGCTTCCGGCCGCGCTGCGGCGCCGACGGCGCCACCGAGCTCGGCGGGCTGTTCCTGGCCGGGTCGCTCGCGGGCGCGGTGGGCGGCGAGGCGTCGAGCGCCAGCGGCACGATCGCCGGGGTCGCCGCCGCGGTGCGCGCGGGCCGCGTGCCGGTCGCGCGCCTCGACGCGCTGCTCGCCCAGCGGCCGCCGGCGCCGAAGCGGGCGCCCGCATCGATCCCGCCCGTCTACCGCGACCTCGACCCGACGGCGACGCGCCCCGTCTGCTTCTGCACCGGCACGACCTACGCCGAGGCGAGCGCGAGCATCCGCGACGGCGCCCGCTCGGTGGACGACGTCAAGCGGCAGGCGAAGGCCGGCATGGGGCCATGCCAGGGGCGCGGCTGCCACCGGGCGGTCGTCCGGCTGCTCGACGTGGTCGGTGGCGTCGACGTCGCCACGCTCCCGCCGATGCGGGTGCGTCCGCCGGTGCGGCCGCTGACGGCCCGCGCCATGTACGCCGGCGAGGGTCCCGCGTGAGCGGGGGCGGCGTGAGCGGGGCCCGCGTGAACGCGGCGACGCACGTCCACGACGTCGCCGTGCTCGGCGGCGGGGTGCTCGGCAACTTCATCGCCTTCGACCTCGCCCGCGAGGGCCTCGACACGCTGCTCCTCGAGCGCGGGTACACCGCCTCCGGCACCTCGGGCGCCACCCACGCCTGGATCTACGTGTCGACCAAGACGCCCGGCTTCTACGGCCGCTTCAGCTACGCGAGCTCGTTGCGCTACGAGGCGCTCGCGCGCGAGCACGGGGTCGACTTCCAGTACGAACGCTCCGGCGGCCTCTCGATCCTCTGGACCGACGCGCAGCTCGAGGAGGCGCAGCGGACGGTCCGCGAGCAGAACGAGGCCGGCATCGAGTGCCACCTGCTCACGCCCGACGAGGTCGCCGCCAAGGAGCCGATCGTCTCGCCCGAGCACATCAAGGGCGCCATCTACGGTCCGCTCGACGGCTGCGTGAACCCGTTCTCGGTCATGTACGCCATGAACCGGCTCGCGCGCGAGGCGGGCGCCGATTTCCGGCCGTACACCGAGGTGACCGCCGTGGCGCGCGAGGCGGACGTATACCGCATCACCACCAGCACCGGCACCGTGCACGCACGGCGGCTCGTGCTGGCGGCTGGCGTCTGGAGCATCGAGCTCGCGCGCATGATCGGCTTCGAGCTGCCGGTGAAGCCGTCGCGCGGCCAGGTGATGGTCTCCGAGCCGATGCCGCCGACGGTCCACCACATCCTCGCCAACGGGAGCGTGCGCCAGCTGATCGAGCGAGGCATCATCCTGATGGGGCGGGTCATGGAGACCGACCAGACGGAGAACGTCAACACGTACGAGGGCCTGCAGAAGGCGCTCAAGGACGTGCTCGCGCTCGCGCCCTCGCTCGGCGACGTGCGCGTGATCCGCTCGTACGCGGGCATCCGCCCCAAGCCCTTCGACGACCTGCCGGTCCTCGGCGAGGTGCCCGGCCACCCCGGCGTGTACACCGCCGTCACCCACAGCGGCGTGACGCTCGGGCCGGTGATCGGCCAGTCGCTGGCCGAACTCATCCAGGGTCGCCCCACCACCCACGACCTGACGCCCTACTCGTGGGCCCGCGTCCCGGTGGGCGGGTGATCCGCACCCTGGTCGGCACCGTCGTCACCGGCGACGGCCGCACCGTGCACGAACCCGGGCACGTGGTGCTCGAGGCGGGTCGCATCGCAGCGGTCGGCGCCGGACCGGGCCCGGCCGACGGCCGCGAGGAGCTGGGGCGCGCGATCGTCGCGCCCGGGCTCGTCAACCTGCACGCCCACGGGCTCACGCTCGGCCCCATCCACGCCACCGGCTCGCCCTCGCTGACCGCCGAGGAGGTGACGGCCTTCAAGGAGCGCCACCTGCGCGGCGGCACGACCACCGCGATGTCGGTCGACGGCTTCCCGCTGTGGGCCGAGTCGCAGGCGTTGGCGGGCACCCACCCGCTCGAGGTGATCAAGTGCACCGCCCACTCGCCGGCCAACGTGCGCGCGGCGGAGCAGGCCGACGGCACCGGGCTGACCGAGGCGCACAAGCGGGCCACCATGGCGGAGCTGCTCGCGCAGGGGGCGCGCTGCATCGGCGAGATCGGCGCGGGCGGCACGCTCGGCGGCGGCATGCAGGACTACGCCTACCTCCCGGCGGCCGTCCAGAAGGCCGCCGGCGTCGCGATCGACGCCGCCCAGGCGCGCGCGCTCAAGGAGGCGGTGCTCGGACGCGCGATCGACCCGGCCAACCTCGACCGCGCGGCCCTGGCGCGCGCGATGGCCGGCGCCGGGCTCACCGGCGTGTGCACCGAGGACGCCGTGGTCGAACTCATCGTCGCCTGCGTCATGCCCTCGATGGCGCACGCGTACGAGGGGATGCGCGAGGCACGCCGGGCCTCCGATGCCACCGGGGCGCCCTTCATCGTCCACCACGCGGCGGCCTCCGGCGACGTGGTCGTCGAGGTGGCCAACGAGCGCATGATCGCCGGGCACTGCAACCACCCCAGCTTCCTGCCCGAGGAGGCGGTGCGCTACGCGCGCGAACTCCGCCGGCTGGGCGCCGCCCTCGAGCTCTCCGGGCTCGACCTGATGGGCAAGCGGGCCGACCTGCCGGACGCCGCTCCGTTCCGGGCGCTGGTGCGCGCCGGACTCGTCGATTTCGTGGGCACGGATTACGCCGGGAGCAAGTACGACCCGGTCTCGGTGCCGCTGTTCGCGATCGTGCGCGAAGGCCTCATGGACCTGCCGGCGACGCTGGCGCTCGCGACCGGCAACGTGGCGCGGCGCTTCCCGGAGTTCACGGGCGCCGGCCTGCTCGAGCCGGGGCGGCCGGCCGACCTGGCGGTCTTCGAGCCTGGCTTCGATGCGGTGCGCGCGGTCTACAAGGGCGGGGAACGGGTGGTGGGTGGCGCGTAGGCGCGGGCCAACCGCCGGAGCCGACGCCGGGGGTGCGCCCACCCCCGGCGAGGACCTGCTCGCGCGGCTGCGCGCCCGCCGGGCCGACCTGAGCCCCGGTCAGGCGCGCGTGGCCGACCACCTGCTCGCGCGCCCCGAGGACGCCGCCTTCCAGACGGCGGCGGAGGTGGCGGCGGCGGTGGGCGTGAGCGAGTCGCTCGTCGTGCGCTTCGCCGCGGCGCTCGGGTACGCCGGGTACCCCGGCTTGGTCCAGGAGCTGCAAGGGCGGCTGCGCGCCCGCGCGAGCCTCCCCGATCGGATGCGGCGGCGACCGGCGGCGCTCACCGCGGCGACCCCGGCCGCCGAGGTCTGGGCGGCGGTCGCGGCGCAGGACCGGGCGAACCTGGAGGCCACCCTCGAGGACGCGTCGTCGTCGCCGCTCGAGGAGGTCGTCACCGCGCTCCTGGAGGCGCGCACGATCTTCGTGGTCGGCCTGCGGGGGTCCGCCCACCTTGCCGGCCTCTTGGGGCTGCTGCTCGACAAGGCGGGCGCCGACGTGCGGGTGCGCACGAGCGGGGACGTCACGCTCTTCGACCGCTTGCGCACGGTGGGGCCGGAGGACGTCCTGGTGGCCTTCAGCTTCGCCCGCTACACGCGCCGTACGATCGAGGCGCTGCGCCTCGCGCGTGGCCGCGGCGCGACGACGGTGGCGATCACCGACGCGCTCACGGCCCCGGCGGTGGTCGAGGCCGACCTGTCGTTGCACGCCCACGTGGCGTCGGCGTCGTTCCAACACTCGTACGCGCCGGTGGTGAGCCTGCTCAACGCCCTCGTGGTCGCGTGGACGCTGCGCGCGCCGGAGCGCACGCTGCGGTCGCTCGAGGCGCTCGAGGCGGTGCTGCCCGAGGGCGAGTTCCTCGCGTGAGCGCCGCGTCCAGGAGGTTCGCATGCCGTACGGCCGCACCACGTCGACCCCCCACGCCGCCACCGAGCTGGTGGCGCTCTTCCGGCACCAGCTGGAGGGGTGCCGCCTGCGGGCGGACGAGACCTGCCTGATCCTCACCGACACCGCATACGACCCGATCGCCTCCGCCGCGTGCCTCGGGGCCGCGCTCGAGCTGGGCGCGCGCGCGTACGTGGTCACGGTCCCCTTCGCGGGGCCGTTCCCGGGCGAGGCGCTGCGCGGCGCGCTCTCGGGCGCCGACCTGATCGTCGCGCTCACGCCGCACGGCGTGCACTACGACCCGCACGTGCGCGCCGCCCTGGACGCGGGCGGCCGCGCGCTGATGGCGGTGCAGCCGCTGCACGTGGCGCGGCGCCTGACGTACGACCCGGACGTCGTCGCCCGCACCCGCCGAGGCGCGGCGCGGCTGGCCCGCGCGCGCACCCTCCGGATCACGTCGGCGTGGGGCAGCGACGTGCGCATGGACGTCGCGGGCCGGCCGGTGCTCGCGCACGGCGGGGTGGCCGACGGACCGGGCCAGTTCGACTTCTGGGGCGGGGGGATGGTCGAGGTCGCCCAGCACGAGGGGAGCCTCGAGGGGACGCTCGTGCTGCACCGCGGCGACCAGGTGTTCCACCTGGGACGCTACGTCGACGACGACGTCGTCCTCCGCTTCGAGCAGGGACGGGCGGTGGCCATCGAGGGGGGCCTCGATGCGGTCCTGCTCGAGCGCCACCTCGCGGAGCACGGTGAGCCCGAGGCCTTCCTCGCCGGCCACGTGGCCTGGGGCACCGACCCTCGGGCGCGCTGGACCGCGGGGCTGGTGCAGTTCCCCGAGGCGGGCGCCGGCAACGCCGACGCCGAGGCGTACCTCGGGGCCGTGCAGGTGGAGCTGGGCAGCAACGACGACCAGTTCTTCCGCGGGCGCATCCGCAGCCGGGCGCACGTCGGCCTGGTCATGCTGGGGGCGAACGTCGAGCTGGACGGGGAGCGGGTGATCGAGCAGGGGCGCTTCGTCGGGGCGTTGGCCGAGGCGGAGGACCGCAGCGCGGCCGAGGAGCGGCCCGCGCCGACGTCGCTCGGCGGCTGACGCGAGCGGCGGCCATCCGCCGCGCCGCCCAGACGGCGACCGGCCCGGGGGTTCCCCCGGGCCGGTTCCGTTCCGCGCGTGGCCGGGGTCAGCCCGCCAGCGCGACCTCGTGCGCGTGCCGACCGGCCCGTTCGCTGCTGGCCACCACGGTGACCCGCGCGGCCGCAGCGTCGGGCGCTCGCACCAGCCACTCGATCGCCTTGGTGGTCGGCGACCAGGTCGGCCCCCACGGCGACCAGGGGAACTGGCGCTCGTTGCGGCCGGCCAAGTGCCCGAGGTCGGCGCGGCGCGGGTTCATGACCAGCTCCGCCCCCTCGAGCTGCAGCTCCACGGCGACGGGTTTGGCCACCTGGCGCTGGATCGCGACGTCGCTCAGGTTGGTCGGCAGGTAGCCGTGGTTGGCCACCACCGCGCGGACCTTGTAGAGGTCGCCGCCGAGCGCCTCGACGGCCACGTCGTCGACCCGCACCCGCGGCGCGGCCGCGGCGTGCTTGAGGTTGAAGGCGACGTTGTCGCGGCAGACCTTCTCGAGCATGGCGGGCGGCGGGTTGCGGTACGTCCAGATGTAGGCCATGCCCCCCACCTCGACCTCGCCGAGCTGCGGGTGCTGGAAGGCCTTCCAGGGGCGGACGCCGTGCTCGCCCAGGTGCTCGAGCACCCACCGGAAGACCTTCACCTGAGCCTCCTCGGTACGCGGGTGGAGGTTGTAGTACGCGGTCTTCTCGACGCCGGCCGCGGTCTCGAGGTCCCACACCTCGGTGGCGAAGCTGGGGATGCCCATCTTCTCGTAGGTCCAGTCCATCAAGCCGCCGCGGCGCGGCTTGCTCTTGTCGGGGGTGAACTCCTCGTAGATCGAGATCGTCGGGTACCCCGTCAGCTCGGTGCCCACCTGGCCGAGCGCGGTGTAGAGCGCCAGGTCCTTGGGCGACATGGTGGCGTCGGACTGCGTCATCGAGGGGCGCAGGATGATGCCGCCGTGCGTGTGGTAGCTGTTCATGCCGGCGATGTTCGGGTGGTCGAGGATGAAGCGCGCGACGGCCGCGGCCTCGGGCTCCGAGAGCGGGTGCTCGCCGGCGCCGTACTCCTCGGCGTCCCAGCCGGCCGGGAAGTTGCGGTTCATGTTGCCGTCGAAGGGCTTCTCGATCGCGACGTGGACGCCGTCGTAGTCCTCGATCAGGCCCTCGGGGTAGAGGCGGTAGTACGCGCCGCCCTCCTCGCCGGGCGCGCGCTGGACCATGATGCGCTCGTCGACCGTGCTCTTCTTCCACTCGCCCAGCGGGTCGCGCACCCGCATGGTGACGATGTAGCCGTCGCCGTCGACGTCCTGGGTCTTGAGGCCGGCGTGGCGGTCCTGGCCGGGCAGGAAGCGGCCGTTGCCGCACCAGTGGTAGTAGGGCGGCTGGAGCGCCAGCTCGGCGCCGTCGGGGTTGATCCGCGGCAGCACGTAGAAGACCTGCTGGTCGACGAGGCGCGTGACCTCCTCGTCGGTGCCGTAGTCGGTCAGCAGCTTGTGGATGGCGTAGAGCGCCACCGCCGACGTGGTGTGCTCCTCGGCGTGGATCTGGGCGTCGAGGTAGTAGCCGGGCTTGCTGGCGCCAGGGCCGGTGTCGGGGTTGGTGATCTCCATGAGCCAGACGTCGCGGCCCTGGAAGCTGGTCCCGAGGGAGCGCAGCGTGGCGAGCTTCGGGTAGGCGGCGGCGAGCGCGTGCAACTGCTCGGTCAGGCCGTCGTAGTCGTAGTACTGGTCGAAGCGGGTGGCGACGGTCATGCGGGGATCCCTTCGAGGGCGTCGGCGTCGACGCCCAGGCGCGCGGCCAGGTCGCGCAGCGCGGCGACCTCGGACGACGGCAGCGGCACGCCATGGGCGCGCTTCTCGGTCTCGCGGCGGTGCTCGAGCTCGCCGGGGACGAGCACCTCGGTGAAGCCGGGGCGCAACTCGCTCGCCTTGACCTCGGCGACGAAGGCCTGCATGCGCGCGTGGAAGTCCTCGAGGGGCCCGAACCAGGCCGGGTCGAGCGCCAGGAACGTATGGGACACGTCGAGCTTGGCCGGGTCCGAGTACGGCGCACGCCCGAAGCCGCCGCCGGCGATCACCCCCGTGATCACGTCGGTCATGAAGGAGAGGCCGAAGCCCTTGTACTGGCCGATGCCCAAGAGCGCGCCCGCCATGGCGGCGGCGGGGTCGTCGGTCTCGTCGCCTTCGGGCGTGAGCGCCCAGTCGGTGGGCATGGGGGCGCCGCGATCGGCGAGGAAGCGCATCATCCCTTTGCCCGCGGTGGTGAGGGCGATGTCGAGCACCACCGGGAACTCCGCGCCCGTGGGCGCCGCGATGCCCCAGGGGTTGGTGCCCACGACGGGCGTGCGCCCGCCCCAGGCGGCCATCTCGGGGCCGGCGTTCGTGAGCGCGAGGCCCACGTAACCGCGCTCGAGCGCCGCGCGTGCGTGCACCGACGAGGATCCGTAGTGGGTGCTGCCGCGCACGACCACGGTGCCGACGCCGCAGACCGCGGCCTTGTCGCAGGCGAGGAGCATCGCCTTGCGCCCGATGACGCTGCCGAGGCCGTTGTGGGCGTCGACCAGCGCGAGCGCCGGGCTCTCCTTGAGCACCTCGAAGGGCGCGTGGACGTCCAGGCGGCCCAGGCGGATGCGCTCGTCGTACGAGACGAGCCGGCGCACCCCCTGCCCCTGGCCGGGGTGGTAGCGCAGCTCGGATTGCATGAGCGCGTCGGCGCAGACGCGCGCGTCGTCGGCGGCGACGCCCATCGCCTCGAAGCAGGCGACGGCGAAGGCCTCGAGCGCGCCGGCCTCGACGCGGACGACCTCGCCGTCCGCGCCGAGCCCTTGCGTCGGGAGGGGGGCGACCGCGCTCAAGGCTCGAGGCCGAGCAGGTCGACCAGGTTGGTGCCCGGGGTGGGGACCGGCTGGATGCTGCCGTCGTGCGCGGTCATCAGCAGCGTGACGCCGGGGCCGTAGCCCGGGCGCGGGCTGTCGCCTTGACCGATCACGCCGATGCCCACCGCGCCGCCGAAGTAGCCGTGCGAGTAGCGGCTGTCGTAGTCCTGCAGGGCGACCACGTCGCCGAGGCGCAGGTTGTCGAGACCGGCTTCGGCGAGGGCCTTGCGGTCGACGGTCTGGATGTGGAGCGAGCCCCCCTCGGAGGTGAGCCCCGCACCGGCGCCGAGCAGGTGCGCGGGTGCGGTGGCGACCACCTTGACGCGCAGCTTGCCGTCGTCCGTGGCGCCGTCCACGATCTGCTCGAGCAGGTTCGGGGCGGCCCCCTTGACCTTGACGTTGGGGTGGTCGGGGAGCTTGAGGCCGACGCCGGCGGCGCGCACGAGCACCTTGTCGCCGATCGCCATCTTCGAGCGGGCGGCCTTGGGGACGTGCACGATCACGTGCTCGGAGAAGCGACCGGACTTGCCCGTCACCACGCCCTTGGTGCCCTTGGCGGCGCCGGACATGACGACGGCCTCGTTGCCGACGCACGAGAGCACGTTCAGGCCCTGGTTGGCGCCGTCGTCCTTGAGGTGGATGCTGATGCCGGGGTGGACGCAGTCGGCGAGCCAACCGTAGGCGCTGTCGCCCACCGACACGTTGTAGACGATGCCGCCGTACGAGGGGAGCAGGAAGGGGACCCCGTCCGCGTCGAGGCGGTAGGGCTCGGCGGGCAGGCCGGGGAGCGAGGGGCTGGCGATCTGCCCCATCACGGACACGTGCACGAGCTTGTCGGCGTTGGTGCGAAGCATCAGAGCGTCTCCCGGATCCCGAGGTAGCGGGCGATGTTGGCTTGCGGGTCGATGACCCATTCGAGGTTGTCTTCCGTCCCGGTCATGATCGTCAGGATGCCGGGGCCGTGGCCCGTCATCACCGAATCGCCGTGGATGCACAGGCAGATGGCCACGAAGCCCTCGCGGTAGCTGCGGCCGAAGCGGTGGTCGGTGTGGCGGATGGCGATCACGTCGCCGAGGCGCATCTGGTCGATGCCGAGCTCGGCCATCAGCGCGCGGTCGACCGAGGCCAGGTCTTGATCGACGTACTCCGAGTTGAGCTCGGCGCCCGAGGCCATGATCCGGACCGGCAGCTCCATCGCCACCGGGACGCGCAGCTTGCCGTTCCCGAGGTCCTCGAGCCCCATCTTGGCGAGCAGCTCGGGGCTCATCTTCTTGAGCTCGATGCCCGGGTGGTCGAGCAGCCTGAGGCCGCGCCCCTTGGCGCGGATCTGGATGGTGTCGCCGACGCAGAGCATCGCGGCCACGTCGGGCTCGAAGTCGACCAGGTTGCGCGCGTGCTCGCCGGTGACGACGCCGACGGCGCCGGCGGCCTCGCCGCTGGTCACGACCGCCTCGTTGCCGATGCAGACCAGGTAGTGCAGCGCGTGGTGGATGCCGGCGTCGCCCGAGTCGATCGAGGCGCCCGGCTCGACGTGGTCGCCCTGCCAACCGAAGGCCGGGTCGCCCGTGCGGACGTTGTAGACGTAGCCGTACATGCCCGGCAGCACGACCGAGAGGCCGTCGTTGTCGGGGATGAAGGGGCCTCGCTTGAAGGCCGGGGGCGTGATCGCGCCCGCGATGGCGATCTCGACGAGCTGGTCGGCGTTGGTTCGGATCATGCGGTGCACCTCTCGCGGTGGGGGTGGCGCTGGCTTCGGTTCACGATCGGCCGGCCGCCTCGGCGGCGTAGCGCTGGACCACCGGCGTCATGCGGTCGATGGCGGTGCGGAGGTCCTGGGTCGGCTGCAGCACGGTGATGCGCAGGTAGTCGTTCCAGCGCGCGCCGAAGGCGTTGCCGGGGAAGACCAGCACGTGCGCGTCGCGCAGGAGCAGGTACGAGAGCTCGAGCGCGCGCATGCCGGTGCTCGCGGCGTCGGCCCAGAAGAAGAAGCCGCCGCGCGGCTCGGGGTACGTGAGCCCCATCTCGGTGAGGCCTGCGGCCATGAGCGCGCGGCGCTCGCCGTAGACGACGCGCGCCTCGGCGATGCAGTCGTCGGAGCCTTCGGCCGCGGCCAGCGCCGCTGCCTGGCTGACGCCCGCCACCGGGCCGGTGGTGGCGGCCTTGACCGCCGCCATGCCGCGGATGGTCGCCGGCGGCGCGATCAGGTAGCCGACGCGGAAGCCGGTCATCGCCCACGCCTTGTTGAAGCCCGACAGCGTGATCGTGCGATCACGCATGCCCGGCAGCGAGCCGATGGAGACGTGCTCGTACGGCTCCCAGACGAACTTGCCGTAGATCTCGTCGCTGATGACCACGAAGTCGTGCTTGCGCGCCAGCGCCGCGATCTTCTCGGCCTCGGCGCGGGTGATGATCCCGGCCGTGGGGTTGCTCGGGGTGACCAGCAGCAGCGCCTTGGTCTTGGGGGTGATCAAGGGCTCGATCGCCTCGGCCCGCACCTCGAAAGCCTCGTGCGGGTGCGTGGGCACCGAGACCGCGACCGCGCCGCAATGCTCGATCGCCTGGTCGTAGCTGGTGTAGCGCGGGTCGGGGACCAGGATCTCGTCGCCCGGATCGAGCAGCGCCTGCATGACCAGGAAGAGCCCCTCCTGACCGCCGGTGGTCACGAGGACGTTCTCGGGACCCACCGAGACCGAGTGATCGGTCGCCGCGCGGCGCGCGATGGCGCGCCGCAGCTCGGGCGTTCCCTCCACCGGCGACAGCGGGTGGCGGGCGATCCGGGCTGCGGCGCGGGCCGCGTCGATCACGTGCTGCGGGGCGTCGAGGTCGGGATCGCCGCGGCCGAGCGCGATCGCGTCCGGGATCTCCTTGGCCAGGTCCATCAGCGCGTAGCGCAGCTTGGTGCCGTCGAGGGTGCGGATGGCGTCGAGGCTCATGCGGCGTCTCCTTGGTCGAGACCGAGCGCGCCCCACTGCGACACGTTCGTCGAGCAGAGGGTGAGCGCCAGCTTGAACTCGCGCAGCGGCCCGGCCTTGGCGACGGGCGCCGCGAGGAAGCCGAGGCGCCACGAGGCCATGCCCTGGTCGAGGCCGAGGCTGCCGATGGTGATCGTCTGCTCGGCGAGGCCGAGGGTGGCCGGGTGGCGGCCGCCGGCGTCGGCCTCGTACATCACGGGCCAGCCCTGCGCTTCGGCGCGGGCGAGCCAGGCGTCGGCGACGTCGTGTGGGGTCTCGCCGTTCAGGTACAGCGCCACGCCGTCTGTGGTCGGGTCGGCCTCGGGGCCCACCAGGGTCACGTCGCGCACGATGCACGCGGCGGCGACGCGCTCGGGGTGCGACAGCGCGACGAGCGTGCCGCCCGTGGGCAGCAGCTGCTGGACCGCGACGAAGCGCGCCTCGGTGCCGCCGCACGTGATGACGACGCCCGCCTTGGCGTCGACCTCGACGCCGAAGCGGGCCTGGACGTCGCGCGCGACCTGCTCGCGCAGCGGCAGGATGCCGGGGCGGTCGGTGTAGTGGGTCTCGCCGCGCGCCAGCGCCGCGTCGGCGGCGTCGCGCACGGCCTGCGGCACGTCGACGTCGGCGCCGCGGGCGGTCGCGTCGCGGGCTTCGGGGGGGAGCGCCTGCAGCTTGGCGACGCGCGCAGCGAGGGGGACGACCAGCTCCATCAGATCCCCTGGACCGACTTGTACTGCTCGAGCTGCTCGGGGGTGTAGAGCTGCATGAACTCGATCTCGATGCCACCGACGTCCTGCTCCAGGAAGGCGACCCAGCCCTCGGGGTGCACGTGGCTCCCCTTGACCTTGCAGGCTGCGCACTCCTTGAGGGTCGCGCCGTTCGCCTGCGCTTCGGCGAGCGCCGCGTCGATGTCCTCGACCGCGTAGCAGATGTGGTGCAACCCTTCGCCACCGCGCTCGCGGATCCACTTGGCGAAGCGGCCGTCGGGGTCCATCGACTGCGAGATCTGGTACTCGACGCCGCCGAGCCAGAACAGGGCGACGAGGTTGCGCGACTTCTCGAAGCGGGTGACGGTGACCGACGGATCGACGCCGAGCAGCTTCTTGTACGTCTCGAGGGTGGCCTCGACGTCGTTCACGGCGAACGACATGTGTTGGACCTTCTGGACCTGGATGCTCATGGGTGGATCTCCTTCGGTCGGGTGGGTGCGGGTTCGGGGGGTCGGGGTGCGGAGGCGGGGCGGGGTGGTGGGGCGGATCGAGGGGGCGGGCTCACGGGAACACCGCCACGACCTCGACCTCGACCTTCACGCCGGCGCCGAGGCGCACGATCAGGCCCGTGTGGGGCGGGCGATGGTCGCCGAAGAAGGCCTGGCGCGCGCGGCCGACGGCGGCGCCGTCCTCCGGGTCGACCAGGTACGTGGTCACCTTGACGACGTACTCGGGCTTGGCGCCCGCGGCGGCGAGGACCGCGCCGAGGTTGGCGAAGACCACCTCGGCCTGGGTGGAGGCGTCGCCGGGCGCGACGAGCGCCCCGTCCGCGTCGCGGGCGACCTGCCCCGCCACGTAGAGGGTGTCGCCGGCGCGCATGGCGTGCGCGTAGGTCGCCGGGGCGTAGATGCCGGTCGGCTCGATGCGGGTGTGCGGGGACCCGGCCATGGGTCAGCCCTCCACTGGACGACCTGCGAGGTCGCGCCTCAGGTGGGCTGGGTCGGGTAGGACGTCGCAGCCATCGGTCGGACCGCCGTCGACGACGCGCGCCGGGCAGGACACGGCGCGCGCGGGCGTCGGCGCGCGGCTCATGCGCGTGCCTCGCCCCGGCGCGCGAAGCCGGGCGGGGTGGGCTGGGGGGGCTGCTCGTTCGCTCCGAACGCGTGCATGATCGCCGCGGCGTACTTGATGCCCTGGAGGTAGGACGCAACGGTCACGTTCTCGTCCGGCGCGTGGAGGTTGGCGCCGGGGTTGGCGAAGCCGGTCAGCACGCAGGGGATCCAGACGTGGCGCAGGATCGTCCCTTCGGCCGAGACGCCGTTGACGATCGGCTTCTCGCCGTAGACCTGCATGGCCGCCGCGACGACCGCCTCCGCCATCGGCTCCTTGGCCGAGATCTTGTACGGCGGTTCGGCGCGCTCCTCGCTGACGATCTCGACGTGGCCGAAGCCGTGCGCGTCGAGGTGCGCGCGCAGCTTGGCAATCGCCTGCTCTTGCCGCATCCCGGGGATGAGGCGGAAGTCCATCTTGGCGCGCGCCTCGTTCGGGACGATCGTCTTCGATCCCTTGCCGGTGTACCCGGCGACCAGACCCGCGATGTTGGCGGTGGGCTCGTAGGTGCGCGCGAAATGGGCGTCGACGCCGTCGCGACCGAGCGCGAAGGCGTCGATGCCCCACTCGCGCTTCATGGCCTCGGTGTCGACGCGCTCCGCCTTCTCCTCGAGCTCGGCCCAGTCCTCGGGCTGCAGCTCGTAGATGCCGTCGGTCCAGCCCTCGATCAGGATCCGGCGCTGGTCGTCCATGATCGTGTTCAGGGCACGCACCAGGTCCCAGACCGGGGTGGGGACGAGGGGGAAGTTGAGCGAGTGGATGTCGGCGTTGGCGCCGCGCACGACCAGCTCGACGAACAGCACCGACTTGAGCCCCAGGTCGACGTCGGGGAGCTCGGTGGCGGTGTCCATCGGACCGTCGAGGCAGTGCATGCCGTCGGCCTCGAGCAGGTCGGTGTGGCGCTCGACCCACGGTCCGAGGTGGAGGCTGCCGATCTCCTCCTCGCCCTCGATGATGAACTTGAGGTTGACGGGGAGCTCACCGTGCACGGCCATGAAGGCCTTGGCGGCCTTGTTGAAGGCGAGCACGCCGCTCTTGTTGTCGGTGGTACCGCGCCCGTACATCACCCCGTCGACGATCGCCGCCGACCAGGGGCCACCGTGCGTCCAGGCCTCGAGGGGCTCGGCCGGCTGGACGTCGTAGTGCGAGTAGCACAGCATCGTCTTGGTGGAGCGTGGCGTCGTCATGTGCCCGAACAGCACCGGCGGCCCGCCGTCGAGCGGGTACTGGCGCACGTCGAGCCCGTCGCGCTTCATCTGCGCCTCGACCAGGTCGGCGCACTCCTGGAGGCCGACGTCCTGCGCCGACACGCTCGGCTGTCGGACCAGCTCTTGGAGGTCGGCGACGCACTCGTCGGCGTGGGCGTCGATCCAGTCGAACACCGCTTGCAACTGCGCGCTCACGGTCGGTACGTCAGCCGGCATCGGCGACCTCCAGGGCGAGCTTCCAGGCGTCGAGGCGCTCGCCGTTGTGGCGGGCGTCGGCGAGCGCGCCGAGGTGGACGAAGGCGGGCGCCAGCAGCGCGGGGTCGACCCACTTCGTCTTCGCCTCGGCGTCGTAGTTCCGCTCGGACATGGGGGTCCGCATGAGCATCCCCGGGGTGATCGTCGAGACCGCGACGCCGCTGCCCTCCGCCTCCAGCGCGAGCGCCTTCATGAAGCCCTCCAGACCGTGCTTGGCAGCGCAGTAGGCGGTCTCGTCGGCGAAGCCGCGGATGCCCGATTGCGAGCTGACGAACACGACGCGTCCGTGGCCGGCGGCCCGCATGCCGGTCCAGACCGCGTGGGTGAGCAGGTAGGCGGCCTGGAGCTGGACGTTCACGGTCGCGTTCCAGCGCGCGAAGGAGACGTCCTCGAACGCTTCGGGGACGAGGATCGCTGCGTTGTGGACCAGGTAGGTCACCGGGCCCAGGTCGCGTTGCACGCCTTCGATGGCGGCACGCGTGGCGTCCGCGTCGGCGAGATCGACGGCGACGGAGTGGAGTCCGCGATCCGTCAGCATCGCGAGGCCGGCGGCGTCGACGTCGAGCGCCGCCACCCGCCATCCGTCGGCGGCGAGCGCCAGGGCGACGGCGCGACCCAACCCCTGGGCCGCGCCGGTGACGACCGCGACGCCGCGCTCAGGCATCGAGCTCGATCCAGCGGCGCTCGGTTCCGGATCGTTTGACGGCGTCGAGGACGCGCTGGTTGCGCCAGCCGTCCTCGAAGGTGGCGCCCTCGCGCACGGGGCGTCCCTCGGCGATCGCCCCGCAGAGTTCGCGCAGGAGGGCGACGAAGGAGACGTTCCAGATGCCCTTGCCGACGCCCTCGAGCTGGGCGTTCGGGTCGGCCACGCTCACGTCCTCGAACGCCGCGCCCGGCTTGCCGAGCAAGAGCTTCTCGTCCGAGTTGGTCAGCAGGATGGTGCCCTCGCTGCCGTAGATCTGGGTGACGTTGTCCATGTTGTGGCGCGCGACGCCGGAGAGGAAGACGTCGGCGATGGGGGCGCGCTCGAGCTCGAGGACCATGTGCACCACGTCGTCCGCGGTGGCGGTCCAGGGCTCGCCGGTGTCCTTGTCGAGGCGGTCGGGGATCATCGTCACCGCGCGCCCCATCACCGCCTTGGCCTCGCCGAACCACCAGCGGAGCAGGTCGGTCTGGTGGGAGCCGTTTGCGCCCAAGCGGCCGCCGCCGCGCTCGGCGAGCGACCACCAGTCGCCCTTGGGGCGGGCGGCCGGGTCGGACCAGCCCGGCGTGATGTTCGCGATGTGGGCGTGGCGGATCTCGCCGATGGCGCCGGAGGCGATCAGCTCGGCCACCTTGCGGCGGTTGGGGTTGAAGCGCAGTTCGTGGCCCATCATCGTCACGCGACCGAGCTCGGCGGCGCGGTCGCGCATCGCCTTCGCCTCGGTGGCGTCCATCGCGGTCGGCTTCTCGCACAGGACCGCGGCGCCGGCGTCGAGCGCGGCGAGCGCCATGGGGGCGTGGGTATCGGTGGGGGTCGCGATGCACACCAGATCGAAGGCGTGGTCGCGGAGCATCGTTCGCCAGTCGTCGTACGCGTGCTCGACGCCGAAGGCGTCGGCCGTGGCGCGGGCGCTGCTCATGCGCGCGCTGGCGAGCGCGACGACCTGGGCGTCGGGGACGTGGCGGAGCGCGGGGAGGTACGCGGCTTTGGCGAAGCTGGCGCCGATGATGCCGACTCGTAGGGTCATGGGTTCGTCCTTTCTGGGTTCAACCCACGCCGCGGAGGCGGGGGTCGAGGTGGTCGCGAAGCCAGTCGCCGAGGATGTTGAAGGCGAGCACGGTCAGGGCGATCGCGACGCCGGGGAAGACGGCGAGCCACCAGCGGCCGGCGAGGAGTTGCTCGCGGCTCTCGGCGAGCATCCCGCCCCACGTGGGCGTGGTCGGTGGGACGCCGAGACCGAGGAACGAGAGCGCGGCCTCGGAGAGGATCACGCTGGCGACGTTGAACGAGGCGATGACGATCAGCGGGGCGAGGATGTTCGGCAGGATCGACTTGAAGATCACCGACGCGTTGCGCGCGCCGAGCGCCCGGGCCGCCTCGACGTACTCCTTCTCGCGCTGCGACAGGGTCTGGGCGCGGGCGATGCGGGCGTACGTCACCCACTGCCCGATCCCCAAGATGAGGATCAGGTTGAGGACCCCGGACCCCAACACGACCAGGAACATGATCGCGAGCAGGATGAACGGGAAGGCGAGCTGGATGTCGGCGAGGCGCATGATGATCGCGTCCGCGCGCCCGCCGAAGTAGCCGCCGATCATGCCGAGCGCGGTACCGAGGGTGCCGCCGATCAGCACTGCCGTGAGGCCGACCAGCAGCGAGACGCGCGCACCGTAGATCAGGCGCGACAGCACGTCGCGGCCGAGCGCGTCGGTGCCGAGCGCGAACTGCACCACTCCCGCTCGGTCGGCGGTCATGGGCGGCTGCAGACGCTGGATGATGTTCTGCCGGTTCGGGTCCCTGGGGGCCAGGTCGGGACCGGCGATGGCGGCGACGACCACGACGAGCAGGACGAAGATCGCGAAGAGCGGCCAGCCCTTGCGCGCGAGGCTGCGCCACGCACGCCCGAACGGCGTCGGTCCCCGGACCGAGGCGGTCGACTCGGGGCGCGTCATCCGAGCCTCACGCGAGGGTCGAGCCGCGCGTACACCATGTCGACCAACAGGTTGAGCAGGACGAACACGAAGGCGAAGACGACGACCGCCGTCTGCACGAGCGGGATGTCGCGCTGGTTGATGGCGTTGAACACCAGCCGCCCGACGCCCGGCCACGAGAAGACGGTCTCGACGACCACCACCCCCGACAGCAGGAAGCCGAACTCGAGCCCCAGCATGGTGACGACCGGCATCCAGGCGTTGCGCAGCGCGTGGTGCATGACGACGCCCCACTCCTTGAGGCCCTTGGCGCGCGCCGTGCGCACGTAGTCCTGCGACAGGACCTCGAGCATCGAGGAGCGCACCAGGCGGGCGTTGCGCGACAGCGAGAAGAGCGAGATGGTGAAGGCCGGCATGATCAGGTAGCGCAGCGCCTGCGGCACGTTGCCGATCGCCGTCGCGACGTCGCCCTGGAGCAGCGGTTGGATCACCGGGACGTGGCCCGAGATCGGAAGCCACGAGAGCCCGAGCCCGACCCCGAGGATGAGCATGATGCCGAGCCAGAAGCTCGGGATCGACTGACCCACCATCGCGAGGGCCATGATGCCGCCGTCGATCGCGGTGCCGCGGTTGAGCGCGGCGATGATGCCCAACGGGATCGCGAAGGTGACCGCGATGAGCATGGCCATCAGCGTGAGCTCGATGGTGGCCGGCAGGCGCTCCATGACGATGTCGAACGCGGGGAGCCGATAGGTCAACGAGCGCCCCGTGTCGCCCTGGACGAGGCCGCCGAGGAACCCGAGGTACTGCTCGTGGAGCGGTCGGTCGAAGCCGAGGCGCTCGCGGACGAGCGCGATCTCTTGCTCGGTGGCTCGGTCGCTGACGTACAGATAGGTCGGATCGCCCGCCATATGGAGCGTGAGGAAGGTGATCAGCGTGACCGCGACGACCACGATCGCGGCCTGGATCAAGCGGCTGAGGGCGTAGGACCACATAGGGATCTCCGGATCAGATACTCGCGTGCGCTCGAGACGAGGGAGGGCCCGGGGGCCGACCGATGGTGCCGGTCGACCCCCGGGGCGTGGCGAAGGTTAGCGGAGGCGGGCGTCGTCGACGAGGACCTTCTCGTCGCGACGAGCGTCCCAATCGAGGCGGGTGCTCACGCCGTAGAAGTCGGGCTGGAAGTACATCATCAGCCACGGCGGATCGTTGTAGAACACCTCGAGCATGTCGTCGATGATCGCGCGCTCCTCGGTCGGGTCCTGAGTCGCCGCGAGGCGGTCCCAACCGGAGTACCAGTCGGGGTTGGCCCAGCCGGTGTAGTTGGTGCCGGCGTCGACGCGCGAGAGGTCGGCCATGTCGTACAGCGCGTTCCAGGTGGCGCCGCCCGAGCCGAGCAGGAACAGCGGACCGGCCGCGTTGCCGCCGGCGGTCGTGATCAGCGGCACGTAGACCGAGGCGAAGTCGAGCAGGTCGACCTCGGTCTCGATGCCGACGTCCGAGAGGAACTGGCCGACGGCCAGCGCCACGTTGGCGTCGTTGAGGTAGCGGTTGTTCGGCGACTGCAGCGTGATGGAGAAGCGCACGCCGTCGTCGCCGCGCGGGTAGCCGGCCTCGTCGAGGAGGGCTTCGGCGGCCTCGGGGTCGTACGCGTAGGGCTCGAGGCTCGCGTTGTCGTTCGGCGGGTTGACGAGGCCGGTCGCGCGCTCGCACTCGGTGCCGAGCAGCTGGCTGCAGATGGTCTCGACGTCGACCGCGTGGTTCATCGCGCGGCGCACGAGCGTGCTCTGGATGGCCTCGGCGCCCTCGTCGTCCGGGAACAGGTTCTGGCGCAGGTTGAAGCCGACGTAGATGCGGCGGGTTCCGGCGACGGCCTGGACCTCGGCGTTGCCGCTGGCATCGATGGTGCCGGCCTGATCGGGCGACACGTTGGCGACGATGTCGACGTTGCCGGCGATCAGCTCGGCGGCGCGGGTCGACGCTTCGGGGATGACGCGCCAGACGATGCGGTCGAACGCGCCTTCGATGGCCAGCGGGTAGTCGGCGACGCGCTCCATCACGAGGCGGTCGTCGCGGACCCACTCGACGAAGCGGTACGGGCCCGAACCGACGGGGTTGTTCGCGGCCTCGTCGAGGCTCATCGCGGCGTAGGAGTCCTGGCAGTGGACGTAGACCTCACCGATGAGTCCGAGCGCGATCGCGTTGCGGCGCTCCATCACGATGGTGACGTCGAGGTCGCTGTCGGCGCGGGCTTCGACGAAGCCGAGCGAGGCGAAGATGAAGCCCGGGGTGTTGCCGGTGAAGGCGTTCGCCGGGTCCTTCGCGCGGTTGAACGAGTACGCCACGTCGATCGCGGTGAGCGCCTCGCCGTCGTGACAGGTCAGGTCGTTGCGCAGGCGGAAGGTGATCTCGTCGCCTTCGTCGTTGGTCGTCCAGCTGTCGGCGAAGTAGGGCACCAAGTCGCCGTCGCTGGTGGTCTTGACGAGCGAGCCCCACAGGTGGGCGGCGATGTTGGCCTCGGGGCGCGAGCCGATCGCGGCCGGGTCGAGTTGGCTGGCGTCGACGCTCTGGGCGACGACCAAGGTGTTCGCGTCGGGCGCCTGCGCGAAGGCGGCCGAGGCCACCCCCATGACGGCGGCGAGCGCGAGGGTGCGGATGTGCTTCATGCGTTCCTCCTGAAGGTGCTCCCGAGGGAGCGTGGGGTCCGTGCGGGTGGGCGGGTGCGGTGATTGCGCCGGCCTAAGTCATGACGGGCCCCCCGAGTCGGCGCTGCCGAGATTCGGTTCGAGCACCGAGGCCCCGACCTCGGCGAGCAGTTCGGGGACCGAGACGGGTCCCCCGATGGCGCTCGAGCGGACGCACGCCTCCACCATCGCGAGCGAACGGAGGTGGTCGGCGCCGCTGCACTCGAGCGGCGCTCCGTCGCGAAGGTGGCCGACGAACGCGGCGAGCACCCCGGCGGTGTCGGTGACCCAGGTCTCGTGCGGCACGAGCGGCACCTCGGTCAGCTCGGCCACGTCGCGACGCGCGTAGTGCAGGTCGCCGAACTGGTCGCGCTGGACGACGACGCCCTCGCTGCACTCGCTGCGCCATTCGAAGCCGGGGGTCACGTGGCTCGACTGCCACGTGCCTTGGTAGTTGACGGTCCGGCCGGCCGCGAAGGAGAAGATGGCGCTGACGTTGGTGTCGCCCCGGTACATGCTCCACGACGGGTTGAAGGTGCGCGCGTAAACGTCGGTGGGCTCGTCGTCGTAGACGAAGCGGAGCAGGTCGAAGTGGTGGATCGACTGCTCCCAGAGCATCGGATGCACCATCGTGAGCGGATAGCGGTTGATGCCGGGGCGGTGGCCGTCGCGCCAGCGCTCGTAGGTGAAGCGCGCGAACTCGGCGTGGCCCACGGTGCCTTCGGCGAGCAGCCGCTTGGTCTGTACGGTCACGTCGAGGTAGCGGAAGTTGAGCCCGACCATCAGCGGGATGCCGGCGGCGTCGGCCATCCGGACGAAGCGAGCCGCCTCGGCCAGGTCGAGCGAGAGCGGCTTCTCGATCAGCACCGGGAGGCGCTGGTCGCAGGCGAGCTCGAGGTGCGCCTCGCGGGTGTCCGGCGGGGTCGCGAGCACGAGCGCGTTCGGATGCACGGCGGCGACGGCCGCTGCGAGGTCGGCGAAGGTCGGGACGCCGGACTCCAGCGCTTCGAAGGCGGCGCGCGCCTCCGGCGACGGATCGACGAAGGCGACGGCATGGGCGCCCGGCTCGCGCTCGATGACCGTGCGCCAGTACCTGCCGCGGGCGCCGAGACCGGCGAGGACGAGCCTCAGGGGTCCGGTCACGGCTCCTCGCCCCAATCCTCGAGGATGAGTTGCGCTCCGGAATCGAAGTGCTCGGTGACGAGCCGAAGGGTGCCTTGGAGGTCGCCGGCGCGCAGCGCGGCGACGATCGCGCGGTGGTTCGCGGCGACCATCCCGAGGTCGCCGATCTGGACGTTGCGCAGCGCCATCACGTGGCGCGCGCGCAGCTCGATCAGGTTCCACATCCCGAGCAGCAACTCGTGGTCGGGGAGGGCGATCAGCGCCTCGTGGAAGCGCTCGTCGGCGGCGGTCAGGGCGCGCGCATCGCCCAGGGCGGCCGCGGACTCCATCGCCTCACAGGCGGCGTCGAGGGGTGCGAGGTCGACGGTGGGGTCGGCGGCGAGGATCTGACGCACGGCGTAGCGTTCGAGCAGACCGCGCATCGAGTAGACCTCGTGCACGTCGCGTGCGTGCAAGACGCGCACGCGGCTCCCCTTGTACGGGATGGACTCGACGAGCCCCTCTTTGGCGAGCGTCCGGATCGCCTCGCGCACCGGGGCACGGCTGATCTCGAGGTCCTCGGCGATCGTCTTCTCGATGAGCGGGGCGCCGGGGAGCAGGCTCCCGGACAGGATCGCCTCCCGGATCACCGTGGCCACCCGCAACCGCAGCGGTTCGTGGCTGAACCCCTCGGCGTACGCGGACGGTTGGGCGTTCGGGTCGGCGGTCTGCGTCACGGGGCCTCCCTGGGCTCGCTTCGGGTTCGATCGGGCGGCCGGTTCGAGCGAACCGGGAGGGGGTGAGGACGAAGAGCTCAAACCGACTGTCGACAAT
This sequence comes from Trueperaceae bacterium, assembly GCA_011390455.1. The sequence continues at coordinate 6,552 of JAABSI010000012.1, read as the reverse complement.
CGACTTCCTGCTATGGTGGATGAATATACGTTCGGTCTGGAGACCTGTCAAGGCACGGACCTTCATCGAGCCCTCTCGAGGAACGGAGTACTCGTGACCGCATCGCTAGGTACACAAGGCGGGGATGGTCCGTCCGGACCCGATCCGCGTCCCCTCGAACGTGCCGATCGCGCACGCTTTCGAGAACGGCTGCGCAGAGCGGTCGCAGATCGCGGCCGCGACGGCGTGCTGCTGCTCGAGATGGCGAGCGTCGTATGGGCGACCGGCTTCCACCACTCGCCGAGCGAGCGCCCGGTGGGGCTCTACGTGCCCGTCGACGGCGAGCCGACCCTGTTCGTGCCGCTGCTCGAGCGCGAGCACGCCGAGGAGGACGCCGGCGGCGTGCACGTCGAGACCTACGAGGAGTACCCGGGCGAGGTGCCGGCGGTGCTCTGGATGCTCGACCGCGTGCGCGCCGCGCACCCCCGCTCGGAGCGGATCGCGGTCGACGCCCTCGACGCGGGTTTCTGGGGCGCGGCGCGCGAACGCCTGCCGCACCTCGCGATCGACCCGGTCGGCGCGGACGTGCGCGCGCTCAAGGACCCTGCCGAGCTCGACCTGATCCGCGCCGCCGCACGCTACGCCGACGCCTGCCTCGACGCGATCCTCGAAGGCGCGGGTGCGGTGATCGGAGCGGGGGGTAGCGAGCTCGACGTCCTCGACCTGGGGATCGCCGCGGCGCGCGCGCTCCAGGTCGCCGAGCTCGGCGACCGCTTCGGGCCCGCCAAGACGACCGTGGTCGGCACCGTGCACTCGGGTCCGCGCGCCGCCCTGCCGCACGGCCGCACCAGCGACCGCCGGCCGCGAGCCGGGGAGGTGCTGATCGCCGGCATCGGAGCCGCGGTCGGCGGGTACCACGCGGAGAGCGGCGCGACCTTCTCGATCGGCGCGGTGAGCGACGACCAGCGGCGCTGCCTGATGGCCGCGGAGGCCTGCCACGATGCGGCGGTCGCCGCTCTGGTGCCCGGGACCCCGTGCGCCGCCGTCAACGCGGCAGGTCTCGATCGCCTGCGCGCCGCCGGGATGAGCGACTTCATCCGGCACCGGGTGGGGCACGCCATGGGCGTCCAGGGGCACGAGGGTCCGTGGCTCGCGCCGGGCGACGCCACCCCGGTCGCGGTCGGCATGGTCTTCTCCAACGAACCCGGCATCTACCGTCCGGGGATCGACGGCTACCGCACGATCGATTCGATGATCGTCGGCGAAACCGGGGTCGAGATCCCCTCCACCTTCCAGGCGCGCGTCCCGTGGGCCGCGCGCGTGATCGAGACCCGATGAGGTGCACCCTGTGACCCGCACGCCCCCCGACCGACTCCTGCGCGCCCTGGCCGGGCGCCTCCACGACGAGGACGTCTCGATCCGCACCAAGATGCTCGAGGCGGCCGCCAAGCTCGACGACGTGATCGCGATGGGGCGCGGCGACCCCGACCTCCACACCCCCGCCCACATCGCCGAGGCGGCCAAGCGCGCCATCGACGCGAACGAGCACCACTACACGCACCCGACCGGCATGCCGAGGCTGCGCGAGGCGATCGCCACCTCGCTGGCGCGCGAGTACGGCCTCGACTACACGCTGGACGAGGTGGTGGTCACGGCCGGCGTGCAGGAGTCGGTGATGCTCTGCATGTTGGCGCTCGTGGAGGCCGGCGACGAGGTGCTGATCACCTCGCCGCGCTTCACCACGTACGACACGGCCGTGCAGTTGTGCGGCGGCGTACCCGTCCCGGTGCCCACGTACGAGAAGGACGGGTTCGCGCTGATGCCGTCCGAGATCGAGCAGCGCCTCACGAAGCGCTCGAAGGTGCTCGTCCTGGTGTCGCCGAACAACCCCACCGGCGCGGTCACCCCGCCCGAGGTGATCCGCGAGATCGCGGCGCTCGCCGAGAAGCACGACCTGATCGTCCTCTCGGACGAGATCTACGCCAAGCTGCTGTACGAGGGCCACGAGCATCTGTCGATCGCCACCCTGCCGGGCATGAAGGACCGCACGATCACGCTCAACGGCTTCAGCAAGTCGTACGCGATGACCGGTTGGCGGGTGGGTTACCTGGCCGCGCCGCGCGCGTTCGTGCGCGCGATCACCGAGGTGCGCCACACGCTCTCGATCAACACGGCGACGCCCTCGCAGTTCGCGGCGCTCGCGGCGCTCGAGGGACCGCAGGAGCCGGTGGCGGAGATGGTGGCCGAGTACGCGCGCCGCCGCACCTTCCTGATGGCGGCCTTCGACCGCATGGGCCTCACGTACGGCCCTCCGGGCGGCGCCTTCTACCTGTACGTCAACGTCACGAGCACCGGCCTCGGAGCCGACGACTTCTGCTTGCGGCTCCTGCAGGAGGCGCGGGTGTTGGTCTTCCCGGGGGCCCTGTTCGGCGACGACTCGGACACCTACATGCGGATCGGCTACCTGCAACCCATGGCGCGCATCGAAGAGGCGGCCGAACGCATCGAGCGCTTCGTGAACGGCCTGCGGGGTGAAGCGTGAACGCCCGACCTGCCTTCGATCTGCTCGTCGCGGGCGGTACCGTCGTCCTGCCCGACCGCGAGCTGCGTGCCGACGTCGGCGTGAAGGACGGGAAGGTCGTGGCGCTGCTCGCGCCCGGCACCGTCGCCAGCGCGGTCGAGACGTTCGACGCCACGGGCAAGCACGTGCTCCCGGGGGTCATCGACATCCACTTCCACGTGCGCGCCCCGGCCTATCCGGAGCGGGGCACCGTCGAGAGCGAGACGCGCGCGGCGGCGTCGGCGGGCGTGACCACGCTCCTCGAGATGCCGATCTCCAAGCCCTGCTGCGCGACGCCGGAGGTCTTCCGCGCGCGGCGCGAGCACTTCGCCTCGCGCGCGCACGTCAACTTCGGTCTGTACGGCGCGCCGGGCCGCCTCGTCGCGTCCGAGGTGCAGGGGATGGCCGACGAGGGCGCCGTCGCCTACAAGATCTTCACCACGTCCGCCCCCAAGGGGCGCGACGACGAGTTCATCGGCTTGTGCCTCCCGGAGACGCCGGGCCAGTACCAGGCGCTGCAGCTGGTCAAGGAGACGGGCCGCGTGCTGTCGGTCCACGCCGAGAACGAAGGGCTGATCGTCCACCTGACGAAGGGGCTGATCGCCCAGGGGCGCAACGACCCACCGGCCCACTACGATTCACGTCCGCCGTTCGTCGAGGCCACCGCCGTGGCCTCGCTGCTCGCGATGAACCGCGGCGTCGGCGCCCGCATGCACATCGCGCACGTCACCAGCCGCGAGGCGGTGGACGTCGTGCGCGCCTTCCAGATGCTCGGCGAGGACGTCACCGCCGAGACCTGCCCCCAGTACCTGCGCTTCGATCAATCGGCGCTCGCCGAGCACGGTGCCTACGCCAAGATCAACCCGCCGCTGCGCGACGCGGACGACATCGAGGCGCTGTGGGCGGCGCTCGCGGACGGGACCCTGGGGTACGTCACCACCGATCACTCGCCGTTCACCGTCGCGGAGAAGGAGAAGGCCAAGACCGACCTGTGGGCCGCGCCTCCGGGCGCCCCGGGGATCGAGACGCTGGTCGTCGGGATGCTCGACGCGGTGGCGGCCGGTCGCGTCACGATCGTCGAGGCCGCGCGGTTGATCTCGACGAACGGCGCGGAGCGCTTCGGCCTGAGCGGCAAGGGGGTCGTCGCGCCCGGCGCCGACGCCGACCTCACCATCGTCGACCTGAACGCGACGACGACGATCGACACGAGCAAGCTGTGGTCGGCGTCGCGCGACACCGACAAGCTGCACGACGGCCTCACCTTCCGCGGCCGGGTGGCCGCGACGGTGCTGGCGGGGCGCGTCGTCTTCGATGGCGCCCAAGTGTTGAACCGACCCGGCGACGGCGCCTTCGTCCGGCCGGGCTGAGCGGCGCGTGCGGTTGCTGGCCACCGGGGCGGCGGGCTTCGTCGTCGCGAACGCCGTCGTCCGCGCGGCGAATGCGGGCGCCGAGGTGGTCGCGCTCGACCTGGGCGACCCGCATCCCGAGGTGCTCGGGCGCCTCGGTGCGGATGCGGGCCGGGTGACCTGGCGGCGCGGCGACGTCACCGACCGCGCCGCCATGACCGCGTTGGTGGCCGAGGTCGCGCCCGACGCGATCGTCCACGGCGCGGCGCTCACGCCGGGCGACGACGAGGAGCGCGCCGATCCGGCGCGGGTCGTCGACGTGAACCTCGGTGGCACCGTCAGCGTGCTCGAGGCGGCTCGCCTGGCGCGCGTGGGTACCTTCGTGTTCCTGAGCAGCACCGGGCTCTACGGTGCGCGCCCGCCCGAACCGGCGGTGCGCGAGGACGAGCCGCTGCAGCCGACGAACGGCTACGCGATCGCGAAGCTCGCCGCCGAGCACCTGGTGGCGCGGTACGCGGCCCTGACCGGCATGCGGGGCCGGGTGGCGCGGGTGGCGACGGCGTACGGACCGCTCGAGCGGTCGTCGGTGACGCGGCCGCGCACGTCGTCGGTGCAGCGCGCGGTCGAGGCGGCGCTCGCGGGCCGCCCGCTGCGCGTGTCCGGCGCGGACGTCGCGCGCGATTTCGTGCACGTCGACGACGTCGCCGAGGCGCTCTGGCGCCTGGCTTCGCGCCCCGAGGCGCCCGACGGCGTGGTCCACGTCGGTCCGGCGCGCGCGGAGCCGCTGCGGGCGGCGCTCGACGCGTTGGCCGCGGCCGCGCCCGGGTTCGCCTGGAGCGCGGTCGAAGGCGCGGCCGCCGCCGATCTGGTGCAGGTTCCGGAACAGGCGCGCGCAGGGCTCGACCCGACGCGGGCCGTGGCTGCGATCGACTGGCGACCGCGCCACGACCTGGCGGCCGGGGCCGTCGCGACCTGGCGGTGGGCACGCGCGAGCTGACCGGCGCGCATCGCTTCGGTGCCCGACGACGTGCGGCGGACGCGTCCGCGCCCGCCGCACGCGACCCCTAGGAGGAGAGAGGTCGCAGGAGGATGAAGGAGCTCAGAACAGGCCGAGCTCCTTGAGCGCTTCGGCGGCGCCGTCGAGGTTGGTGAGCTTCATGCTGGCGTAGTTGGGCGAGAAGACCACGCCCTCGCCGCCGTTGGCGTAGGTGGCGAGCACGCTGTCGCGCACGATCTCGGGGGTGCAGACCGCCTGGTCGGCGCGCTGGCGCGGAGCGTCGACGCCGATGCCCATGTAGACCTTCGCCTTTCCGTCCACGCCGCGCACCGCGTCGGCGCACTGGCCGCCGACGTAGGTGGCCGGCTGCATGCCCGCCTGGACCACCTGGTCCCACGGGGCCTCGTCGAGGCCGAGCAGCTTGTACATGAGCGGGGTCATCTCGTCGGGCGTGAAGTCGCGGAGGATCGACTTGTGGAACTCCTCCATCTCCTTCGCGTAGATGAGCCCCGACTGGTGCTGGTAGGTGATCGGCTTGACCCAGTCGGCGTAGAGCGTCTGCTCCTCCCAGGGCCACTGCGCCTTGCGGATGGGGTTGAAGTGGTTGCGGTTCCAGACGTTGAGGCCGAACGAGACGTCCGGGTTGCACCACTTGACCAGCCCGTAGAGCTCGCGGTCGAGGTCCTTGTTGCGTTCGAGCCAGAAGCGCTCCCAGATGAGCACCTCGGGGTTGGCGAGGAGGACGCGCAGGAACTCGATCATCGAGCCGTCGACGAAGGTCTCGCCGGCGCGCGCCTTCTGGAAGTAGCCCCAGACGTTCAGCATGGCGATCCGCACGCGCTCGACGTCGATGCCGCGCTCGATCGCCTCGCGGCGCGCGGCGGGCGAGAAGTCGCCCGGTGCCTGGCCGGCGATCATCTGGTCGAGCGGGCTGCGGCGCTCGTTGCACCACATGACGCCGTCCAGGTCGTAGTTGCGGACCTGGTCCTCGATCATCGAGTGGATCCACTGGCGGTACGCCGGGTGGCTGGTGCTGGGCTCGCCGCCCATGCGCCCGTACACGTCGACCTCGAGCACCTGCGGCAGGTTGGGGATCGCGACGTTGTTCACCGAGCCGTGGCCGGCGTACTTGAAGAAGGGCTCCATCAGCTCGATGAACACCTTCATCCCGCGCGCCTTGGCGGCGGGGATGACCGTCTCGAGGATGTTCACCCCCTCCATCTCGACGTCCTTCGCCTTGTAGTCGTCGATGAAGGTGGTGCGGTAGTAGCGCGGGTCGGGGTCGAAGTAGGCGCCCCCCTTCATGGCGAACGGTTCGGGCACGCCGTGGTCGGGCCAGCCATCGAGCGCGTGGCTGATGCTGCGGCCGGCCTTGAGGCCGAGCCAGGACACCGTGCCGAGCATGAGCACGTTGACGCCCACGCGGTTCTGGAGCGTGTCGAGGACCGCGTCCACGCCCTCGTCGATGAAGCTGACGGGGGAGAGCTGGACCGAGACGAACTTCTCCTTGGGGTCGGGCTTCGTCGCCATGCCGTTCACCGGGTCGCCGCTCACGGCGCCACGTAGCGCGGCACACCGCCGACGAAGGTGAGGGCCACGTGCTCCAGCGCGTCGAGGTCCTCGAGCGGGTTGCCGCGCACGACGACCACGTCGGCGAGCTTCCCCGCCTC
>JAABSI010000124.1 GCA_011390455.1 Trueperaceae bacterium | reverse complement strand
GCGGGATCCGCTCCCACCCCGTCGCCACCGGCCGCGCAGTCGGCGGCCAGCGCCAGCCACGGGTTCGCCGCCGCGCCGTCCGCGTAGCTCAGGCCGTACCCGCGGGGGAACAACGGCGCCGTGCAGCCAACGGTTGCCAAGGCGTCGAAGTCGAACGGGAGCTGCGCCACGTCGCGCGGCCAGGTGTAGGGCAGCTGGCCGACGAAGTCGCGGTCGCCGAAGAGCACGTCGGCGACGCCGTCGCCCTCGCTGCCGGGGAGCCAGGCGGCGACGACCGCGTCGGCCAGCTCGAGGATGCCGTCCAGCACGACCGGCCGGCCGGACAGGACCACGACGATCAGCGTGTCGACCCGCGCCCGCAGGTTCTGGACCAGGGTGCGGTCGCGCGCCGGCAGCGCCAGGTCGGCCGTGTCGCCGAACCACTCGGCGTAGGGCGGCTCGGCGACCACCGCGATGCCAATGTCGCCCCGCAGCGGCTGGCCGTCGTCGCCGGTGAAGCGGCCGCGCGGGCTGTGGCGCAGCGTGGTGCCGGCGCCGAAGCCCGCCTCGAGGCCCTCGAGGATGGTGGTGCCGGGGGTCAGGGAGGCGGTCGAGCCCTGCCACTCGATCGTCCAGCCGCCGGACTGCACGCCGATCGAGTCGGCGCCCGAGCCCGTGACGAGCACCGTCTGGACGGCATCGGCTTGCAGGGGCAGGGCGCCGCGCTCGTTCTTCAGCAGTACGAGCGTCTGGGCGACGGCGTCGCGTGCCAGCGCGCGGTGCGCGTCCGAGCCCACGGCCGCCTCGAGCGCGGCGTCGCCGTACGGCCGCTCGAACAGGCCGAGCTCGAACTTGACGCGCAGGATGGCGGCCACCGCTTCATCGATCCGCGCGAGGGCGACGTCGCCGCGGTCGACGGCGCGCCGCAGTGCCGCGAGGAAGCGCGGGGCGTCGTAGGGCACCATGTTCATGTCGATGCCCGCGTTCACGCTCGCGACGACGGCTTCGTCGTAGTCGGCCGCAACGGCGTCGATGCCGGCCCAATCGGACACGACGAAGCCGGTGAAGCCGAGCTCCCCGCGCAGGACGTCCTGGATCAGCGTGCGGTGCGCGTGCATCGGCAGGCCGCCCCAGCTCGAGAACGAGACCATCACGCTCCGGGCGCCCGCTTCGACGGCGGCCACGTACGGCACCAGGTGGACCGCCCGCAGCGTCGCCTCGTCGACGGCGGTCTCGCCGCGGTCGAGCAAGCCGTCGGGCAGCGGCGAGGTGCCGAAGGCGGTGCCACCGTCGCCGACGAAGTGCTTGGGGGTGGCGAGCACCGTGTCGGGGGCTGCCAGATCGTCGCCTTGCAGGCCACGCATGGCGGCGAGCGCGAGCTCGGTGACGAGCGCCGGGTCCTCGCCATAGCCCTCGTACGTGCGCCCCCAGCGGACGTCGCGCGGCACCGCGAGGACGGGCGCGTAGTTCCAATAGATGCCGGTGGCGATGAGCTCGACGGCGGTCGCGCGGCCGATGGCGGCGACCAGGTCGGGGTTCGCGGCCGCGCCCAGGCCGACGTTGTGGGGGAACACGACCGCGCCGGCGAGGTTGGCGTGGCCGTGCACCGCGTCGACGCCGTAGAGCAGCGGGATGCCCAGGCGGGTGCCGAGCGCGGCGTCCTGGTACGCGTGCACCATGGCCGTCCAGCCGGCGACCGTGTTGTCGCCGGCCGGGTAGCCCCCGCCGCCGCTCAACACGCCGCCGAGCGCGAAGCGCGCCGCCCCGGCCGGGGTGACGCTCCCCTTCTCGATCAGCGTCATCTGGCCGAGCTTCTCTTCGAGCGTCATGCGCGCGAGCAGATCGGCGACGCGCGCCTCGACGGCCAGGCTGGCGTCCAGGTAGGGGGGCGCGGCCCCCTGAGCGGCGACCTGCCACGGCGCGGCCAACGCCAGCACCAACGCCGCGAGCCGAGCGGCCATGCCGGACGCCGCGGCCCGGACGCCTGGGGGCTTCCGCACGGGGCGCTTCATGCGGGGACCTCGGCGTCGGGCCAGGGGCGCGTGCGCACCCCGTGGCCGAGCTCCCACTGCGCGGCGGGACCGGGTTCGACCCCGAACGGATGGAGCGGCAGGTCGGCGCTGGCGGCCGGCCAGCGGTACCGCAGCGTGGCCTCGAAGGCGCTCGCGCCGAGGAGTGGTTCGGCGACCGCGGCCCCCTCGCTCCCGGGGAGCCAGGCGGCGACGATCGCGTCGGCGTGCCGCACCGCGTCGCCCAGGACCACGGGCCGGCCGGAGTACACGACCAGCACGAGCGTGTCGACTCGGGCGCGCACCCGTTCGATCAGGGCAACGTCGGCGGCGGCGAGGTCGAGATCAAACCGATCGCCCATGCCCTCGGCGTAGGGCGCCTCGGCGACCGCGACGATCCCCACCGGTGCACGCGCGGTGCCGTGGCCGTCGGGTTCATAGGCGACCTGGGCGTCGGGCCGCAGGCGCTGGAGGCCCTGCAGCAGCGTCGTCCCGGGGGTGATCGGGCCGGCGGCCCCCATCCAGCTGACCGTCCAACCGCCGCACTGGAGGCCGACGTCGTCGGCGGCGGCGCCGGCGACGAGCAGCGCGGGCAGCACCGCCGGAAGCGGCAGCGCGGCGCCGCGGTTCTGCAACAGCACCGGGCTCCGCCGCGCGGCTTCAAAGGCGAGGCGCCGGTGGTCGGGGTGGCCGACCGCGTCGAGCGCGGGCTCGCGCTCGGGGTCGCCGGCGGCGTCGAAGAGGCCGAGGCGCTCCTTGGTCGCGAGGATGCGCCGGACGGCGTCGTCGATGCGCGCCTCCGCGACCGCGCCGCGCTCGACCGCGGCCTCGAGCGCGTCCATGAAGCGTTGGTGCTCGAAGGGCACCATCACCATGTCGATGCCCGCGTCGATCGAGCGCTCGACGCAGACGTCGAAGTCCGGGTCGATCTGGTCGATCGCCGCCCAGTCGGTCACCACGAAGCCCTCGAAGCCGAGTTCGCCCTTGAGGACGTCGGTGATCAGGTACCGGTGCGCGTGCATGCGCAGCCCGTGCCAACTGCCGTACGAGACCATCACGTTGAGCGCGCCGGCCGCGAGCGGGGCGCGGTACGGCGCCAGGAACACCTCGCGCAGGGTGCGCTCGTCGACGAGCACGTCGCCCTGATCGATCGTCCAGGCGCCGCGGTCGAGCAGCTCGACGAAGGCCTCGTCCACGTGCGCGTTGGCGAGCGTGGGGTCGTCGGCGAGGCTCTTCAGCGCCGCCCGGTCCCAGCGCGTGGAGGTGCCGTGGACGGCGCCGCCGTCGGCGAGGAAGTGCTTGACGGAGGGGAGGACGGCGTCGGGGGCCGCCCAATCGGCTCCGCGCAGCCCCTCGACGTAGGCCGCCGCGAGGCGCCCCACCAGCTCGGGGTCCTGTCCGTAGCCCTCGTACGTGCGCCCCCAGCGGACGTCGAGCGGGACGCTCACGGCCGGCGCGAAGGTCCAGCGCACGCCGGTGGCGGCCACCTCGACGGCGGTCGCGCGGCCGATGCGGCGCACCAGATCGGCGTCGCCGATCGCCCCGAGGCCGACGTTGTGCGGGAAGACGGTGGCGCCCACGACGTTGTTGTGGCCGTGCACGGCGTCGACCCCGTAGAGCAGGGGGATGCCGAGCCGGCTCTCGAGCGCCGCCTCGCGGAAACCGAGCACCATCGCCCGCCAGGCGGCGGGCGTGTTGGGCTCCGGGTTGCCGCCGCCGCCGGAGAGCACCGAACCGAGGCCGTGGCGGCGCACCTCGTCCGGGGTGACGCTGTTCTTCTCGGCCTGCGTCATCTGGCCGATCTTCTCGCGCAGCGTCATGCGCGCGAGGAGGTCGGCGACGCGGGCGGTCGCTGCCTCCCGAGGGCGATCGACGGCGTGGGTCACGGTCGGGTTCCTCCAACGGAGGCGGCGGGCACGTCCACCTCGATGCGGGCGATCGCGCCCGTGCGCTCGAAGACCTCGCGGCTGGTCGCCGCGTCGAGGGTGGTGCCGTCGAAGCCCTGCTCCGTGCCGTCGCGGCGCACCACGGAGACCCGGGCGGCCTCGGCGAGCCGGTAGACGACCGGCACCTGGCAGAAGGTGAAGGCCAGCGTGCCCGGCTCCAACGTCCACGCGACCGGTCCGCCGAGGCCCCGCACGGTGGCGGGGGTCGGCGCGTCGAGGAACTCCTCGTGCGGCAGGAGCGCGGGGGCGAAGCCGAGGCGACCGTCCCGCACCTCCACGCCCAGCTCGCCGAGGCGCGCGAGCACGTCCTCCTTGACCTGGCCGGTCATGCCGGGCTGTTGGGCGCCGGCGTGGGCGGGGGTGTGGGAGTAGGGGTCGGCCGGGAAGGCGCCGAACACGTCCGGGCTCTTGTGGAAGCCGAGCCCGGCGCGGACGTCGGCGTAGGCCGCCGCCAGCGCGGCGACGTGCTCGGCGGGCTCGCCCGCCTCCAGCGCGCGTTGGTGGCCCTCCTGCACCGCCAGCATCAGCTTCGAGACCATGTGCCAATAGATGCTGCCCAGACCCTCGTAGGCGAAGAAGGTGCCGGAGCGGCCGGTGAAGGACGCGTGGTCGAAGACGCGCTCGAAGAGCGCGGCGACCGCCTCGCCCTCGGCGGCGACCCGCGCGGACCAGCGCTCCTCGCGCGCGAGGTGGGCCAGCGCCCGGCGCACCCCCTTGGCGTTGCGGAAGCCGCCATGGAAATGGACGTCGCCGCGTTCGTCGCGGACCACGACGCGCCGGTCGCCGTGCTCGAGGAGCGCGGTGAGCAGGGGCGAGGCCTCCACGTCCGCGGCCGGGATCCGGTTTTTGGCGAGGAAGCCGGGCAGGTCGCGGTCGGGGTAGAGCACGTAGCTGTGCTGGTCGGCTCGGTACAGGCGGCCATGGCGGAGGCTCGCGAGCAGGTCGAGGCTCTCCTCGGTGGAGAGCAGGCCGGAGGAGAGGATCGCGACCTGGCCTTCGAGCATCTCGTCGAGGCGATGGATGGCGGCGCCGTCGTCGGTGAGCGCGAGCACGTTGTAGGCGTGGTAGAGCGCGTCCGGGCGCCGGTTGGCGCGCAGGGTGTGCTCGAGGTAGCGCCGGGCGAGCTCCAGGAACGCCGCCAGCGTGGCGCCGTCGAGTTCGGTCGTGGCGCCCGAGAACCCGTGCGCGTAGACGCCTTGGCGGTACGCGCTGCCGGCGCCGCCGAGCGCGTCCATGAAGGCGCGCCGTCCGCGGTCGTCGAACCCGCCGTCGAGCCCGGCTGCGTGCGCGCGGAGGCCGTCGTGGACGGCGTCGAAGAAGGCGCGCACCTCGCGGGTGAGCGCGACCGCGGGCCGCTCGGCGAGCAGCTTCTGCAGGAAGACGACCGTGCGGTACAGGTAGGCGGTCGTGACGACCGACAACCCCTTGCCCACGAGCGCGTTGTTGGCGTCGTTCCACTCGGGCCGCTGGGTGTTCATCCAGATGCCGCCCTCGGGCACCAGGTTCGCCAGCTTGACGAGCAGCAACTGGAGCAGTTTCTCCGCCATCGTGACGTGGAGGATGGCGCCATCGGGCCCTCTGAGCAGCCGGGCGTCGGTGCCTTCGGTCGCGACGGCCGCCGCGATGCGCCGGTCGAGTTCGGCATCGAACTCGATGGTGTCGTAGGGGTCGTCGAGCATGGCCGTGTAGGGGCGGATGCGGTAGGGCACGTTCGCGTGGCTGAAGACCGGGCGGTCGAGCAGCGCGTCGAGCGCGCCGGGGTCGAAGCGCGCGGCGAGCTCCAAGAGCTTCTGCAGGTAGACGACCTGGTGGTCGCTCCAGTAGCCGATGTTGGCCCAGGGGTTGCCGGGTTCGGGGGCTTCCCATTCGATGCCGTCGCGCGTCACGCGGTAGGGGTTGTAGCCGTCGGCGGTGGTGGCCCCGAGGAAGACGCCGATCATCCCGGTCGCGAACTCCGGGAAGGCGTGGGCGAGCCCCTCCCAGTTCTGGAAGACGTCGCGCCAGTTGCCCTGGTAGTCGAGGCGGGGGCGCCCGTCGGCGCCGCGGACGTTGATGGTGAAGCGGTTCCAGGGGCGGCTGGGGTCCCCGTGGCGGCGGCCGAAGGCGAGCGGCAGGTACGCCATGCACAGGCGCTCGAGATCGGGGGCGCCGGTCGTGGCGGCCACCGCCGCGGCCCGCGCGACCAGCTCGCGGCGCGGTAGGGCCTCGGGCAGGTCGGCGAAGAAGGCTCGGTGGGCCGCGAGCACCCCGGGGTTGCGGGTCCGCACGAAGTCGATCAGATCGGCGCGCGGGACGTCGTGGTCGTGCAGGAACACGCCGCCGCGCATGAGGTTGAAGAGCACGCTGGCGAGGTGGTGGTCGGTGGCCTCCCGGTCGCGCGTCCACTGGAAGCCGTCGGCGCTCGCGACGATCGCGGCGAGCGCGTCGTCGCAGCGGCGCGCCTCCGCCTCGAGGCGCGCCTCGAGGTCGGTCGTGCTGCGCTCGAGGGCGCCGACGAGCGCGACCACCTGCGCGTGGTCCTGGCCGCCGTCGAGGACCAACCGCCAGCGGAGGGTCGCGCCGGCGTCCAGCTCGACGTCGGCCCGGACGAAGTACGCGCCGCGGCGGCCGCGCACGTCGCGCTCTTCGGCCACGGCCTCGCCGCGGCGGAAGCGCTCGAGCTGCTCCGACGACAGCAGGCGCCGGGCGCCCTCCAGGCCGAGCGCGAACACCGTGGTCGCGCGCAGCGATTCGCTCGGCTCCGCCAGGTCGGTCAGGGTCGAGCTGAGGGTGAAGAGGCCGAGGCCGGTGTCGGGCTCGAGCTCGTTGCGTTTGTAGGCGTCGAGCAGGTTGCTCAGGTCGTTCGTCATCGCCGCGGTCGCGCCCGCGGGCACCAGGTTCTGCAGCCCGTCGAGGAGCTCGACCGTGCACGGCGCCGAGGCGAGCTCGGAGAGCCGTGCGGTCCGGACGAAGCCGAAGGCGTCGCTCGCGCGCCAACCGTAGCGGAACCCGAGCCCCAGATCAACGTTGAGCTCCTCGAAGACCACCTGGTTGCCGAGCGCGTTCTTGTAGAGGTTGCGCTCGACGCGGTAGAGGCCGCGGCCGCGGTTCGAGAAGGGCTCCCACAGCGATCGGCGTCCCTCGCGGGTCACCCGGAGCAGGGTCTTGGGACCGGTGTGCTCGAAGTTCTCGGTCAGCTTGTCGGCGGTCGTGTAGGGGAAGAGCGCCCCGTCGGCGTCGACCCGGCCGGCCGTGAGGCCACCGGTGCTCGAGACGAACATCCACAGGTCCGAGGCGCTGACGACGCTCATCAGGAAGGGCGGCATCGCGTCGACGTTGCGGATGCGGTAGAAGCGTTCGCCGTCGAGGGTGACGGGGCCGCCCTCGACCGGGGCGCCGGCCGCTAGGAGCGGGCCGGCGCCGAGGTGGATTTCGGGTTGGGTCATGGTTCGCCTTCGTGAGCGGGTGCGGCGGAGGGGCGACGTCAGCGCGTCGGGGCGGTCACTTGTCGACCCCGGTGATCACGACGCCTTGCATGAAGAAGCGCTGGGCGAAGAAGAAGATCGTGAGCGGGATGAGCATCGTCATGATCGAGGCGGCCTGGATGAGTTGGGGCTCGGAGCTGTAGAGGCCGTTGAAGCGGAACAGCCCGACCGAGATGGGCTGCAGGTC
>JAABSI010000123.1 GCA_011390455.1 Trueperaceae bacterium | reverse complement strand
TCGATCTCCTCGCCCTCGCCCCAGCCGCCGGGCGCGCGCAGCGGCGCGGGCCAGGGCGCCCGCACCGGCGGCTCGGGTGCGCGTCCCGCGCCCTCGAGCGCCACCCACGACGGACTGACCACGGCGGGGTAGCGCGGCGCGCGCGGCACCCGACCCAGCCATGGCGCCGCGGGCGGCGGCGGTGCCGGCGGCCAGGGCGAGCGCGGCGGCCGCGACGGTGAGCAGCAGGGGACGGGCGAAGGCGAGCTTCATGGGGTTCTCCTTACGGTGTGTGCCGGGCGGCGCACCGGCGCGTGTGCCGGCTGGGCGCCTGCGCGCCCAGATCGCCAGCGAGGATAAATCATACACACGAGCGAGAGCTCGTGCCGAGATTCCCGATGACGGTTGGCGCGGGCCCCACGCCTCGAGGCGCGGGCCCGCGCAGCGAGCGTGCTCCGCGATTCAGGGCCGCGCCGCGTGTCCCGGTCGCACGTCCTCGATGGCCGCGGCGAGTCGCGCGACGCCCTCGCGCAGCGCCTCCGGCCCGGCGTGCGCGAAGCACAGGCGCATGAACTCGCGCGCGTGTCCCGCGCCTTCGACGCCCGGGCGTCCCGCGCCTTCGACGCGGGACGGCGAGAACAGCGTGCCGGGCGCCACCCGGACGGCGTGGCGGGCGAGGGCGGTGCGGGTCTCGTCCGCGTCGAGGTCGAGCCCCGGCACGCGGACCCACAGGAAGTAACCGCCGGCCGCTGGGGTGAACGACGCCCGCGGGATCTCGGCGGTGAGCGCTGCGGCCAGAGCCTCGTGGCGCTGGCGCAGCAGCGCGCGCACGCGGGCGACGTGCTCGGCGAGCGCGCCGCTCTCGATCGCGGACCGCACCACCGCGGCGGGGAAGGGGTTCATGCCGCCGCCGCTGCGCAGCACGCCGCTCGTGGCGATCCGCCGCAGGTCGGCGGGCGGGCCCTCGATCCAGCCGAGGCGCAGGCCCGGCGAGAGGACCTTGGAGACGGAGTTCAGGGCGAGCACCCGCTCGCCGTCGAGCGCGGCCAGGCTGGGCCGGGGCCGGGCGGCGGCGGGTACCGCAGCGGCGGCTTCGCCGCCGACCGGCGGCCCGAAGCCCGTCAGCCGGTAGACCTCGTCGGCGACGACGCGCACGCCGTAACGCGCGGCGAGCTCCACGACGGCCGCCCGCCGCTCGGTCGGCAGCGTCGTGCCCGTGGGGTTCGCGAAGTCGGGCACCAGGTAGAGCAGGGCGGCGGGCTCCGCCCGCAGCGCCGTCTCGAGGGCGTCGGGCAGGAGCCCGTCGGCGTCGCTGGCGACGCCCGCGACGCGCAGGCCGTGGTCGTGGAACTGCGCCAGGGCCAGGTGGTACGTCGGGTCGGCCACCAGCACCCGGTCGCCGGGGCGGGCGAAGAGGCCGCAGATCAGGTGCAGGGCCAGCGACGCGCCCGCCGTCAGGAACAGGCGCTCGGGCGGCACCGCGCCGGCGCCCTCGCGCGCGAGGAAGGCCGACACGGCCTCGCGCACGCCCGCGTCGCCGGGCTCGAGGCCGTACTGCAGCAGGTCGGGGTCGAGGGCGGCGGTGGCGCGATCGGCGGCCTCGCGCACCAGCGCGGCGGGGAGCAGGTCGCGACCGGGGTCGCCGCGCGCGAGGTCGACGACGCCCGCGTCGTGCCCGTGTTGGGTGCTGATGCCCGCGCTCACCGCTGGAGTATCCCGAGCGGGGCGCGAGAAGTCAACGGCCGCCGCGGAACCGCCGCCGATCGGCGCGCCCGTTCCGCAGGCGCGCCCGCGCCGGGCCGGACGGGCGCCGGTCGGCGCGTTACCGGCGCCGGGTACGATCGCGCTCGGGAGGACGCCGCATGCCGCACCACCGACCCGTCGACGCCATGGCCTACCCGCGCTTCGAGGGCATCCGCACCTTCATGCGCCTGCCCCACCTCGCCGAGGTCGAGCGGCTGCGCGAGGCCGACCTGGCGATCGTCGGCGTGCCCTTCGACACCGGCGCGACCTACCGCGTCGGCGCGCGCTTCGGTCCCGCGGGCATCCGGAACGAGTCGATGCTCCTGCGTCCGTACCACCCCGAACTGGCCGTCGACGTGCACGCCGAGCTCTCGCTGGTCGACCACGGCGACCTGCCCGTCACCCCCGGCTACCTCCCCGAGTCGCACGCGCAGATCGCCGAGGCCGCCGCCGGCGTGCTCGCGACCGGCGTCACGCCGCTCTTCCTCGGCGGCGACCACTCGGTCAGCCTGCCGCTGCTGCGTGCCGTGGCGGCGCGCCACGGGCCCGTGGCACTCGTGCACGTCGACGCGCACGCCGACCTGTGGCCCGGCTACTACGGCGGCAAGGATACCCACGGCACGCCCTTCCGGCGCGCGCTCGAGGAGGGCCTGATCGACCCGGGGCGCAGCGTGCAGATCGGTCTTCGCGGCCCCGTCTACGACGCCGACGACGTCGAGGTGTCCGAGCGGCTGGGGCTCGCGAGCCTCAGCGCTGACGCGCTGCACCGCCGCGGCGTCGACGCGGCGGTGCAGCTGGTGCGCGAACGCGCCGGCGGGCCCGGTCCGCGTTACCTCAGCTTCGACATCGACGCCCTCGACCCGGTCTACGCCCCCGGCACCGGCACGCCCGAGGTGGGCGGGCTCACGTCCGTGCAGGCGCTGCGGCTGCTGCGCGGCCTGGCCGGCCTCGACTTCGTCGGCTTCGACCTCGTCGAGGTCATGCCCGCCTACGACGTCGGCGCCGTCACGCAGCTGCTGGCCGCCAACCTGGCGTACGAGATGATCGCCCTGGCGGCGGTCGCCAAGCGGGGTCCGGCTTGAGCGGCCTGCGCGTCGCGCCCGCCGCCTGGCTCCGCGGCGACGACGCGATCGAGGCGCTGGCGGGGCACCTGGCCGCGCGCGCGCCCGTCGTGCTGCTGGTGCACGGGCGCGTCGGCTACCCCGTGGTGCGCGACCGGCTCGACGCGGCGCTCGCCGCCGCGGGCGTGCGGGCGGCGCGGGCAGCGCACGAGGGGTCCTGCACCGCGCGGGCCATCGACGCGCTGGCCGCGGCCGCCGCCCGGGAGGGCGCGCGGGCCGTGTTGGGCGTGGGCGGCGGCCGCGTCCTCGACGCCGGCAAGGGCGCCGCCCTCGCGGCCGGGCTGCCCTTCGCCGCCCTGCCGACCAGCCCGGCCACCTGCGCCGCCACCGCGGCGACCGTGGTGCGCTACGACGAGCGCGGCGCGCACGTCGACGTGCTCGAGGGCGGCCCCGTCGCCGCGGCGTGCGCCCTCGATCCCGGCCTGCTCGCGTCCGCCCCGGACCGCCTGCTGGCCGCCGGCGTCGTCGACGCCTGGGCGAAGGTCCACGAGGTGCGGCTCACCAGCGCGCGCGCCGGCGGGAACGGCGCGGCCGGCGCGCGCGCCGTGACGAGCGCCACCACGCGCGCGGCGCTCGCGCTGGTCGACGACCTCGCCGAACTGCTGCGAGCGCACGCCTCGGACGCGCTGGCGGCCGGCCCCGGGGGCGAGCGCGACGAAGGGCTCCTCCCGCGGCGCCGGCTGGTGGCCGAGGCCGTGGTCGCCTACCCCGGGTTGATCGGCGGCCTCGCGGGCGCGGACGCCAAGCTGGCGCTCGCGCACCCCCTGCACGACGCGCTCACCCACCTGCCCGGCGCGCACGCGGCCCTGCACGGCGAGCTGGTCGGCTTCGGGACACTGGTGCAACTGCGTGTTGCCGGGCGGGAAGTGCGCGCGGACGACGCGAGCCGTTGCACCGCAGCGGAGCGCGTCGCCGCGTTCCGCGCGGAGGCGGTGCGCTACGCCGAGCTGGGCGTCCGCTGCCACCTCGAGGCGCTCGGTTGCGGCGACGCCCGCTCGGCGCCGGTCGAGGAGGCGGTGGTGCGGCGGGCGCTGGCGGACCCGTCGGTGGCGAGCGCGCTGCCGTCACTCGGCTTCGACGAACTGCTGGCGGCCGTGCGCGAGGTGGACGCGTGGGTGCGTGCGGCGTGAGGGGCCTGCTGCCCGACTCCTGGCGCCCGCGCATCGCGGCGCTGCTGCCGACCGCGCCCACCCGCTACGACGGGCCCGCGCTCGCATGGTGGTTCGCGGCGGCCTACCTCGCCGTCGTCACCGTACGGAGCGTCATCCATCTGTTGGCGCCGGACGGCGGCGCCGGTTCGATCGCGACGATCGACCTGTCGCAGGCGGGCAGCGCCAACGTCGTCGCCATGTTCGGCCAGTGGGGCGCCGTCCAGCTGCTGCTGGCGCTGCTCCTGTGGGTCCTGCTGCTGCGCTACCGCGGGCTGGTGCCGCTCGTGCTGCTGGTGTTCCTGGTCGAGCCTGGCCTGCGCGAGCTGGCGGGTCGGCTCAAGCCGCTCGAGACGCTGGGAACGGCGCCGGGGGCGGCGCTGAACTGGGCCGTGGTGCCCGTCGTCGGCGCGATGCTGTGGCTGTCACTGTGTCCGGCTAGGGACGCCCGCGAACCCCGCGGCGGTGGTGGCCGGTCGTGACCGCCGCCGCCGTCCGAGTCGCGCGCACCTGGGTCGCCGAACGCCTCGCGCTGCCCGCCGGTGAGGAGCCACGGCGAGGGTGGTACGCGGAGCAGGTGGTGGCCGCGCACGAGACGATCGCGGCGTTCGCCGCGGGCCACGGCTGGGTGGGTCGCGTGCGGCCCTTCTTCCACCGCGTCGAGGTCTTCGCCGACCAGGGCCCGCTGTGGGCGCGGCTGCGGCCCGTCTTCGGGCTGCCGGACGATGCGCCGCTCCCGACACCCAGCCTGGCGGGGGCGCTGGAGCAGGGGGTGCTCATGGTCGTGACGCCCGAGGTCTACGCCGGCACGCGACCGCGCTACGGCGCGGCGCCGGGGGCCTACGCGCGACTGCTGGCGCACGAGATGGCGCACCGGCTGCACATCGCGGTCCTCGACGGCGACGAGGAGCGCATGGGACCGGTGTGGTTCTTCGAGGGCTTCGCCGTCGTCGCCTCGGGCGACCTCGTCGGACTCGAGGTGGCGACCGCCGACGACTTCTGGTGCCACGTGCGCGCCGACGGCGAAGGCGCGTACGCCCACTACGCCGCCGCGCTGCGTCTCGTGTCCGCGCACGTCCCGCTGCCGGAGCTGATCGTGCGGGCCGGGGACGCGGGGTTCGAGGAGTGGCTGGCGGAGCGTCTCGCGTTGCTGCGTGCCCCCTGAGGCCGTGCCCACGGGGGCGCGGCCGCGCTAGGCTCGGCTTCATGGACCACCCGGGGATGCTCGCCCTCTTCGACCGCTTCGAGCGCCGCGAGGCCATGCCCGTCGGTCAGCGCCTGGAACGCACCGCGCGCCTCGTCCGCCACGTGGGGGCTCCGGGTCAGCCGAGCTGGATCGTCTGGCATGACCTGGCGGACGCCGACGTCGACGCCGTGATCGCCGACGAGATCGCCTACTGGACGGCGCTCGGCCAGAAGGTCGAGTGGAAGTTCCATGCCCACGACCTGCCGACCGACCTGCGCCAGCGCCTGCTGGCCGCCGGCTTCGAGGCCGACGTGGACGAGGCGCTCATGGCGCTCGACTTGCGGCAGGCGCCGGCGTGGGTCGAGGCGGACGGCGGCCACGACGTGCGCGTGGTCGGCCCGGAGGGCGTGGACGACGTGGCGACCGTGATGGCCGGCGTCTGGCCCGACGAGGTCGATCGCTTCTTGGCCCGCTACCGCGACCACGGCGCCGCGGCGACGGAACGCACCCGGTTCTTCGTCGGCTACGACGGCGCCGCGCCGGTCGCCGCCGGCTGGACCGAGGCCTCGGGCCCGGTCACGCCCTTCCTGGGCCTGTGGGGCGGGTCCGTGCTGCCGTCGCATCGGGGGCGTGGCCACTACCGCGCGGTCGTCGCCGCCCGCGCGCGCTACGCCAGGTCCCGCGGGTACCGCTTCCTCACGGTCGACGCCGGGCCCATGAGCCGGCCGATCCTGGAGCGACTCGGCTTCCAGCGGCTGACCACGATCCTGGCGTGCACGTGGCGCCCGCCGCGGCCCGCCCCCGTCGCCCTCCGTTAGGCTCGTCCATGGACTCCCCGCTACTGGCCGACGCCCGCGCGCTGCGCCCCGACCTCGTCGCCTGGCGTCGCCACCTGCACATGCACCCGGAACTCTCGTACCAGGAGCAGGCGACGGCCGCCTTCGTGCGCGAACGCCTGGCGGCGCTGGGGCTCGAGGCGTCGCCGCCCATGGCCGGCGGCACCGGTCTCACCTGCACGATCCACGGCGTCGAGGACGGCCCCACGGTCGCCTTGCGCGCGGACATGGACGCGCTCCCCATCCAGGAGGACTCGAGCGCGCCGTACGTCTCCAAGGCGCCGGGCGTCGCCCACCTGTGCGGGCACGACGCGCACACGACCATGCTGATCGGCGCCGGCGCGTTGCTGGCGCGGCAGCGGCCGGCACGCGGGCACGTGAGGCTGCTCTTCCAGCCCGCCGAGGAGGCCGGCGCCGGCGCCGCGCGCATGATCGAGGACGGCGCGCTCGACGCCGTCGCGGCCATCTACGCGCTGCACGTCGACCCACGCACGCCCGTCGGGCACACGGGCACCACCGTCGGCCCCGCGAACGCCGCCGCCGACGAGATCGCCATCGAGGTCACCGGGGCCGGTGGGCACGCCGCCTACCCGCACCTGTCGGTCGACGCGGTGGCGGTGGCGGCGCAGGTCGTCACCGCGATTCAGCACGTGGTGAGCCGCCACAGCGATCCGCTCGAGCCGCTGGTCGTCACGATCGGCACCATCCAGGGCGGCTTCGCGTCCAACGTCATCGCGCCATCGGTGCGCATGACGGGCACGGTCCGCACCTTCGGCCCCGAGCTCCGAAAGGCCATGCCCGCCCGCCTGGAGCGGGTGATCCACGCGGTGGCGGCCGCCCACGGCGCCACCGCCACGCTCGACGTCCGCTTCGGTTACCCGGCCACGGTCAACGACGGGTCGCTGCTGCCGGACTTCGAGGCCAGCGTCGCCGCCGTGATGGGGGAGGGGCGCAACGCCCAGATGGCGCCCACGATGGGCGCCGAGGACTTCGCCTACTACGCCCAGCGCGTCCCCGGCATGATCGCCCGCCTGGGCGTGCGCAACGAGGCGCTCGGCTTCAGCCACCCGCTCCACCACCCTCGCTTCGACCTCGACGAGGACGCGCTCCCGCTCGGGGCGGCGCTGCTGGCGGACGTCGCGCGCCGCTGGCTGGCTGGCGCGAGGGGGTGATGGACGCGGATCTGGCACCTGGCGCCCGGCACGCGGACGCGCCGGGACCGGCGCGTCGGTAGCACCTCGTCGACGAGCGCCGCCGCCAGCCGGCGGGCGAGGCTACTCGCTGGGCCAGTAGCCGAAGATCGACTTCGTCTCCAGGTAGTCCTCGAAGCCGTACCGGCCGCACCTAGTAGCCGCGGGACAGCCTTTCGGGCCTGCCGGTGCCGCCCGCAACCAGGCGCGCTCCGTCTCGCACACCCGTGTCGATCAGGCCCTGGATCTTCTCCCACTGCGACTCGGAGACCACTGGTCCGATCGACGTGTCGGGATCGTTCGGGTCACCGACGCGGATCCCTTCGGCGGCGGCCCTCGCGAGCGCGGCGACCTCGTCCATCCGCTCGTGCGGCACCAGCATGCGCGTGGGCGCGTTGCACGATTGGC
>JAABSI010000122.1 GCA_011390455.1 Trueperaceae bacterium | reverse complement strand
CGAAGGCGGTCGCGAACACCGGCTCGAGCACGAACACCAGCGCCGCCAGCGGGGCCGCCACAACGCGCTGGGCCGCCACCTGCAGCACCGCCACCAGCGCGGTGGCGACCACCGCCAGGTAGGCGATCGCCCCGAAGGTGGCGAGCGGGACGTCGGCCAGCGCGGCGCGCTCGGGCCAGGCCCACGCCCAGGCCAGCAGCGCCATGGGCAGGTGCTGCATGCCCGCCAGCGAGAACACCGAGGCCCTCCCCGCCACCTCGCCGAGGTAGACGATGTAGAGCGCGTACGCCAGGGCCGTGAGCAGCACCCACACGTCGCCGGCGTTGACCGCAGCGAGCCCGCCCTCGCCCAGCGTCAGCAGCCCCAGCCCGGCCGTGGCGACCAGCGCGGCCAGGTAGGCGCGCGGGGCCACCGAGCGGCGCCAGGCGGCGGCCGCCACCATCGGCGTGAGCACCACCGCGAGCCCGGTGATGAAGGCGGCGTTCGAGGCGCTGGTGAGGCTGAGGCCGATCGTCTGGGTGGCGAAACCGGCGAAGGCCAGCAGGCCGAGCCACAGGGCCGGCCGCATGGCGCGCCGGTCGAAGCGCACGAACGCGAAGCAGGCGGCGGCGAGCGAGAAGCGCACCGCCAGCAGCAGCGGTACCGGGATCGTGTCGAGCGCGTCCTTCACGATGGCGAAGGTCGTGCCCCACACGACGGTGATCAGGACCAGGGTGACGACGCCCAGGGCGGGGCTCACGGCCCACCATCATCCCATGCGCCCGCGGTCGTTGGCGGGGCGCCGACGGGCGCGACCCGGCGGCCGTGCGATGATGCCGCCATGGACGAAGCGCGCATCGGTTTCGGCGAGGACGCCCACCGGTTGGCCGAGGGGCGGCCGTTGGTCCTCGGCGGCGTGCCGCTCCCGGAGCCGCCCCGGGGCGCGGTGGCGCACTCCGACGGCGACGCGCTGCTGCACGCGGTCACCGACGCCCTGCTGTCGGCCTGGGCGCTGGGCGACATCGGCGCCCACTTCCCCGACAGCGACCCGGCGCACGCGGGCGCGGACTCGGCGGTGCTGCTGCGCCGCGCCCTGGGCGTCGCACTGGACCACGCCGGCGACCTGCGCCCCCGGCAGGTCTCGGCGGTGGTCACGCTGGACCGCCCGAAGCTGGGGCCGCACCGGGACGCGATCGCGGCGAGCCTGGCGGCCCTGCTCGAGCTGCCGCTCGACCGCGTCGGCATCACCTTCAAGACCAGCGAGGGACTCGCGCCCGACCACGTGCAGGCGCGCGCGGTCGTCCTCTGGGGCTGAGCGCCGCTGGCCGCTCGGGGCGGCGGGCGTGTACCCTCCCCGCGCCCGAAGACGGCGGGCGCGCCATGACGACGCGCCCGCAGCGTGACCCAGGGGACCCGTCAGTCCAACGTCACGAAGACGTCCTCACCCTCGACCGCCACCGCGTGGCAGGCGAGCGGGCGGATCGCGGGCATCGTCGGCTTGCCATCTTGCCGCAGGTCGAAGGTGGCGCCGTGGTAGATGCAGGTGACGACCCCGGCCTCGAAGTCGCCGTCGGAGAGCGGTCGCTTGGCGTGGGTGCAGCGGTCCGGGAAGGCGAACCAGTCGGCGCCGTCGCGCACGACGACCCACGACTTGCCGGCGGCCTCGACCCGCACCATCGCCCCGTCGGCGAAGTCGCCGACGGACCCCACGCGCGCGCGCTCCATCAGAGCTTCTCCTTGACGCCAGGGACGCCGAGCTTCGCCTGCACGACGCGTTCGACGTACTCCGACACCTTGGGCAGCGTGACGCGGCTCATCACCTCGTAGAGGAAGCCGGTGACGAGCACGTGCTCGGCGACCTCGGGACGCAGGCCGCGCGACATGAGGTAGAAGCGCTGGTCCTCGGGCACGGGTCCGGTGGTGGAGCCGTGCGAGCACTTGACGTCGTTGGCCTGGATCTCGAGCTGCGGGATCGACACCGCCTCGGACTCGTCGTCGAGCAGCAGGTTGCGGTTCGTCTGGTAGGCGTCCGTCTTCTGCGCGCCCGGGTCGACGACGATGACGCCGGAGTAGACCGCCGTGCTGGCGTCGCGCAGCGCGCCCTTGAACAGCAGGTCGGAGAGCGCGTGGTCGGTGGCGTGGTGCTGCAGCGTGTACTGGTTGTAGTGCTGGCCCTCGTCGGCGAAGTAGAGGCCGAGCATCTCGCTCTCGGAGCCGGGGCCCTCCAGGTCGACCTCGACCTCGGCGCGGGCGGCGTCGCCGCCCAGCGACACGGTGAGCGACTCGAGGCGGGCGTCGCGGGCGAGGCGGGCGCGGATCTTGTTCTGCTGCACCACCTCGCGGCTCCAGTTCTGGAGGCTGACGTAGCGCAGCTTGGCGCCGTCCTTGAGGACGATCTCGGTGGCCGCGTGGTGCGCCAGCCGCTCGCCCAACGGCTCACTGGTGTACTCGTCGACGAAGGTGACCTTGGCGTTGACGTCGACGACGATCAGCGTCCGGCCGGCGGACAGCCCGCCACGATCGGCGGTCGTGAAGGTGCCGAGCGGCAGCGCCACCTCGACGTCGCGCGGCACGTAGAGGAAGGTGCCGTTGGTCCACAGGGCGGCGTCGAGCGCGGCCGCCTTGCTCATGGTGGCGTTGACGACCGTGTAGAGGTGCTCGCGGACCAGCGCCTCGTGCTCGCGCACGGCGGTGCGTAGGTCGGTGAACACGACCCCTCGCTCCCCGACGCTGCCGGCGCGCTGCACGACCTCGCCGTTCTTGATCACCATCGCGGCCTCGGCGTCGGAGTCGGTGAGGCGCATGGAGACGCGGTCGACGACGCTGGCGTCGAGCGGCCCGTCGACGAGCTCGAGCCCGTCGATGGCGAAGCGCTCGAGCTGGGTGTAGCGCCACACCTCGTCGCGGTTGGTGGGGTGCGGCGTCGCGGCGTAGGTGCGCAGCGCCGCGCGGCGCTCCTCGGCCAACCAAGCCGGCTCCTCGAAGCGCGCGATCAGCGCGTCGACCGCGGCCTCGGTGACGGCCGCGTTGTCCTTCAGTTGCGCCACGTCAGCCGACGCTCCCTTCCATCTCGAGCTCGATCAGGCGGTTGAGCTCGACGGCGTACTCGAGCGGCAGCTCCTTGGCCACGGGGTCGAGGAAGCCGCGTACGATCAGCGCCATGGCCGCGTCCTCGGGCAGGCCGCGCGACTGCAGGTAGAAGATCTGCTCGTCGTTGAGCTTGCTCACCGTCGCCTCGTGGCCCACGTGGGCGGACTTCTCGTTGATCTCGATGTAGGGGTAGGTGTCGGTCTTGGCCTGATCGTCGAGCAGCAGCGCGTCGCACTCGACGTTGCTGCGGGCGTTCGTCGCGCCCTCGTGGATCTGCACCAGGCCGCGGTAGCTGCTGCGGCCGGTCCCCTTGGAGATCGACTTGCTGACGACGCTGCTGGTGGTGTTGGGCGCGGCGTGGATGACCTTGGCGCCGGCGTCCTGGTGCTGGCCGTCGGTGGCGAAGGCGATGGAGAGCACCTCGCCGTGGGCGCCCTCGCCCATCAGGTAGGTGCTGGGGTACTTCATCGTCACCTTGGAGCCGAGGTTGCCGTCGAGCCAGCCCATCGAGCCGTGCCGCTGCACGATCGCGCGCTGCGTGACCAGGTTGTAGACGTTGTGCGACCAGTTCTGGATCGTCGAGTAGCGGACGTTCGCGCGCTCCTTGACGATGATCTCGATGACGCCGGAGTGGAACGAATCGCTGTTGTAGGTGGGCGCCGTGCAGCCCTCGATGTAGTGGAAGCGGCTGCCGGGCTCGCCGATGATCAGCGTGCGCTCGAACTGGCCCATCGACTGGGCGTTGATGAGGAAGTAGGCCTGCAGCGGGACGTCGATCTCCACGCCGGCGGGCACGTAGACGAACGAGCCGCCCGACCACACCGCGGAGTTCACCGCCGCGAAGTAGTTGTCCTCCGGCGGCACGACGGTGGCGAAGTGCTCCTTGAACAGCTCGGGGTACTGCTGCAGACCGGTGTCGGAGTCGAGGAAGATGACGCCCTGCTTCTCCCACTCCTCCTTGAGGTTGTGGTAGACCATCTCGCTCTCGTACTGCGCGCCGACGCCGGCGAGCATCTTCTGCTCCGCCTCGGGGATGCCGAGCTTGCGGTAGGTCTCCCGGACCTCCTCGGGGACGTCGTCCCACGAGTTCGTGCCCTTCTTGTCCTGCGGGCGGATGTAGAAGTAGATCTCGTCGAAGTTCAGGTGGCTGAGGTCGGGGCCCCACTTCGGGCGGCCCTTCTTCTCGGCGATCTCCAGCGCCCGCAGGCGGAACTTGAGCATCCACTCGGGCTCGTTCTTCTGGTAGCTGATCTGCTCGACCACGCGCTTCGTCAGGCCCTTCTCGGACCGGAAGGCGTAGGTCTCCGGCATGTAGTACGAGTACTGGTCGGCGTGCGCCATGCCCTCGAGCTTGGCGGCGTCGGGGTGGGCGTCCTGTGGCAGAAGGTCGGCCATGATCGTTGCCTCCGTGTCTCAGGCGCCCACGCGGGGCGCGTGCTCGTCGTCGCCGACCGGCGCCAGGCCGGCCTCGACGCGGATCCAGTCGTAGCCGCGGGTGTCGAGCTCCATCGCCAGTTCCTTGGGGCCTTGCTTGACGATGCGGCCGGCGGCCATCACGTGCACCTTGTCGGGCACGATGTAGTTGAGCAGTCGCTGGTAGTGGGTGATCACCAGGGCGCCGAACTCGGGGCCACGAGCGGCGTTGACGCCCTTGGCGACGACCTTCAGGGCGTCGACGTCGAGACCCGAGTCGGTCTCGTCGAGGATCGCGTAGCGCGACTCGAGGACCAGCAACTGCAGGATCTCGGAGCGCTTCTTCTCGCCGCCCGAGAAGCCCTCGTGCAGGTTGCGCTCGATGATCGACTCGTCCCAGTCGAGCGCCTTCACGGCCCGCTGCAGCTTCGTGTAGAACTCCATGACGCCGATCTCGTCGCCCTCCTCGCGGCGGGCGTTGAGCGCCAGGCGCAGGAAGTTGGCGATGGACACGCCGGGGACCTCGACCGGGTACTGGAACGCCAGGTAGAGGCCGGCGCGGGCGCGCTCGTCGGGCTCCATCTCGAGGATCGACTCGCCGTCGATCAGGACGTCGCCGCCGGTGACCTCGTACTGCGGGTCGCCCGCCATGACCTTCGCCAGGGTCGACTTGCCGGAGCCGTTGGGACCCATGAGCGCGTGGACCTCGCCTCGGGGCACCACGAGGTCGACGCCCTTCAGGATCTCCTCGCCGTCGGCGATGCGGGCGTGCAGGTCACGGATCTCCAGGCTGTGTTCGCTCATCGCGGGTCCTCTCGGGCCGCTCGCGGCGGCCGATCGCGGTGGTGTGGTGTCGGGCGGAGCCCGTGGCGCGGCTGCGCCGCGCCCCTAAGTCGGACTCGTTCCGATTACGATTCTACACACCCTGGACGCCGGAACGTATAGCGCACGACTCAGGATTGAGATCGTCGTGCGCCGCGCACGACTCAGGATTGGGATCGTCGTGCGCCGCGCACGCTCAGGAACCGGGTGTCGCGCGCCTCAGCGCCGTCGCCGGAAGGGCCACCAGCTGCGCTTCGTCCGCGCCCGCTCGTCCTTCGCCTGGACGGGATCGTCGTGCCCTGCGCTGGGGCGGCCGTCCGGCCGCCCCCCGCCGCGGGGTTCGCGGGGGGGCACCGGCGAGTCGACCGGCGTGGGGCGCCGAACGCCGCCGCGCCCCAGGGTCTGGGGCGACTCGGCGGCGGCGGGCGACTCGACCGACGCGAGGCCCATCGCCTCGCGGTAGGCCGCGACGAACGCCGCGGCGTCGGGGTAGCGGCGGACGGGGTCGCGCGCCAGGGCGCGGCCCACCACCTGGGTCACCTTGATCGGCACTTCGCTGCGGACCTGCCGCAGCTCGCGCGGCAGCGAATGGAGGTGCGCCACCATCAGCGCCTCGTAGCTGGAGCCGACGAAGGGCCGCTCGCCGCTCAGCACCTCGTAGGCGAGGACGCCCAGGGAATAGACGTCGCTGCGGAGGCTCGTCGGGCGCCCCTCGAACACCTCGGGGGCCATGTAGAAGGCCGTGCCGACGCGCTCCTCGGCATCGTCGCCCTTGAAGGTGCCGGTGCCGAAATCGCCGAGCTTGGCGCGCCCTTCGCCGTCGACGAAGACGTTGGCGGGCTTGACGTCGCGGTGCAGCACCTTGGCGTCGTGGGTGTGCGCCAGCCCGTTGGCCACGTCCAGCACGAGGCCGATGGCCTTCTCCAGGGGCAGGCGGCCGCGCTCGAGCAGCAGCTGGTCGAGCGTGCCGCCGGGACAGTACTCCAGGGCCAGGAAGGCCTCGTCGCCCGTCGTGCGCCCCGAGTAGGCGCGCACGACGTTCGGGTGGTCGAGCTTGAGGGTGATCTGCACCTCGTTCTCGAACATGCGCCGCAGCACCGGGTCGGTGTTCAACTCGGGCCGCGGGATCTTCAGGGCGACCTGCCGGCCGGTCGCCTCCTCGTGCGCCAGCCACACCAACGCCGTGCGTCCCGCACCGAGGCGCTGGATCACGTTGTAGCCGGGCGGCACCCGGCCGGTCATCGGCGCCCTCGCGACGCGCGGCGGTTCAGAGTTCCAACGCCTCCCCGGGCGCCAGCGGGTGCACGACCGCCCCGCCGACGTCGGCCTCGGGCAGCGCGGCGACCGCTTCGCGGAACGCGAGCGCGTCCTGCTCGATCAGGTCGAACGTGCCGTAATGGATGGGTACGACGTGCCGCGGTCGCAGCAGCCGGACGGCCTCCAGCGCCTCGCCGGGGTCCATGGTGAAGTGGCCGCCGATGGGCAGGAGCGCCAGGTCGAGCCCGTGACGACCGATGAGGGCCATGTCGCCGAAGAGCGCGGTGTCGCCGGCGTGGTAGATGCGCAGGTCGTCGAACTCGAAGACCACGCCCATCGGCATGCCGCCGTAGCTGCCGTCCGCGAAGCCCGACGAGTGCCAGGCGGGGGTGAAGCGCAGCGCACCGAAGGGCATCGCGACGCGGCCGCCGGAGTTGGCGCCCAGGAACTTGGCGGAGCCAAGTTCCTGGGCGTTGGCAGTTCCCGCGGCGTCGCCGCGGGAACTGCGGCTACCGCGGTCGCGCTGCAGCTTGCCGACGATCTCGACCGAGGACACGATCGTGGCGCCGCAGCGCTCGGCGATCGGCAGGGCGTCGCCGACGTGGTCCGCGTGGGCGTGGGTGAGCACGATCGTCTGCGGCGACAGCGCGTCGGCGGACACGGCCGCCTTGGGGTTGCCGGTGAGGAACGGGTCGACGAGCACCTCGTGCGCGCCGAGCTGCAGCGCGGTCGCTGCGTGACCGAGGAACGTGAGCTTCACGGGGCCTCCAGGAACGGGTTCGCCGCGCGCGGGCGTGCTCGCGCGGGCGTGCGTGGCGGCTGCGCCGACGGACGGCGTGCGCCGTCTGACGGCGGGCGTCAGACGGGGCGCAGGTGGATCAGCGCGAGGTAGTACGCCACCGCGGCCGCCACCGGCAGGCCGAACACGCCGACGGCCTCGAGATCGCGCTTCAGCGCCACCAGCGCCGCGCCGGCGACCAGGGCGACCAGGAACACGAAGGGGTACGCGAGGAAGAGCGTCCGCCAGGCGCCCTCGAGCTGGAGATTCTGGATGAACCC
>JAABSI010000121.1 GCA_011390455.1 Trueperaceae bacterium | reverse complement strand
GTCGAAGGCGCCCGCGCGGAACGCCGCCCGCAACGCCGAGCGGTCGACGCCCGGCCTGACCCCGGCCAGGACGGACGCCCCCGGCGCGGCCCACACGACGTGCCACGCCTCGTCCTTGCCGTTGGGCGCACCGTAGCGCGCCCGCGCCACCGCATCGTCGGGATGCACGTGCACCGGCAGGCGGTGGCTGGCGTCGAGGAACTTCACGAGCAGCGGGAGGTGCGGCCCCGACCAGCCGGGGCGCACGACCTCGTCCGGGAAGGCGCCGACCAGCTGGCGCAGCCGACGACCGCGGTACGCGCCGTTCAGGACGACCGCGGGCTCGTCGTCGTGGTCGCTCACTTCCCACGTCTCGGCGATCACGCCGCCGGGCAGGCCTTCCTTGCCGAGACGGTCGGCGATCAGGCGGGCACCGAAGGCGTAGCGTCGGACGCCATACGTGAGCAGCAGGGGGTACGCGTCGAAGGGCGGCATGGGGTCTCCTGGCGCGTCGCGAGGGCCGTCGTGCCCACATTCGCCGCGCGTCGACCAGGCTAACCTCCCGGCGTGGTGGCGAACCCGACCCGCATCGACCCCGCGGAGCTACGCCTGCCGCCAGCGGTCGCGGCGACGTTCCCGCCGTCGCGCGCGGCCGGCCTCGCCCGGCTCGCGGCCGTCGATCCGGTGGCCTACGCGCGGACCCGCAATCATCTGCGCGGCGCGGTCACCCGGCTGTCGCCCTACCTGACGCACGGGCTCCTCTCGGTGCCCGAAGTCGTCGCTGCGGTGGGTGACGACGGCAAGCTCGCCCAGGAGCTCGCCTGGCGGGAGTTCTTCCAGCTGGTCCATGCGCGCGAGGGCGCCGGCATCCTGCGCGACCGCTTCCGCCGCCAGCCGCGGTCGGCACCCGACGCGGGACCCCGGCGCCTGCCGCGCGCGCTCGTCGAGGGCCACACGGGGGTCGCGGCGCTGGACGCGGCGGTGCGCGCGCTCGTCGACGCCGGCTACGTGCACAACCACGCCCGCATGTGGCTCGCGGCAACGGCCTGCCACCTCGCAGGCGCGGACTGGCGCGCCGGCGCCGCCTGGTTCCACTTCCATCTGCTCGACGGCGACCTCGCCTCGAACGCGCTGTCGTGGCAGTGGGTGGCCGGCAGCGGCAGCGCCAAGCCGTACCTGATGGACCAGGCGAACCTGAACCGCTTCGCGGACACCCATCAGGTGGGCACCTTCCTCGATCGGCCACACGACGACCTCCTCGCGGGTCCCGTGCCCGAGGCGCTCCGTGAGTCGATCGGGCTCGACCTGCCGGTCACGCTCCCCGACCTGCCGCCACCCGAGCTCGATCCACGGCGCAGCGCGTTGCTGTACCACCCCTGGGGGCTGGATCCGAACTGGCGGGCCGCCGAGGACGCCGACCGCTGGCTGCTGCTGGAGCCAGCGTTCCTCGCGCGCCACCCGTGGAGCCCGATGCGCCTCGCGTGGCTGCTGGCGGCGGCCCGCTCGGTCCCCGGGCTGCGCGTCGCGGTCGCGGATGCCCGCGAGGTCCTGGCGCCGCGCGTCGTCGCCGCCGACCGCGGCGAGGCCGCCGCCGCGCGACACCGGGCCCACCCCGCCGTCGCGCACTGGCCCGGGCCGCGCGATCCCCTGCCGACCACCTTCGCCCACCGCTGGGCGGTGGACGCGGCCCCGCGTTCGTTCAGCGCGTTCTGGCGGGCGGTCGCGCCCCGGTAGCCGTGAGCCCCGACCGTCGCCGGCCCGGCATGCCGCTCAGCCGCCGGCGGTGGCTGTCGCCGGGGCCGACGGCAGGGCGCCGCCTGGCGGGGCGAGCGGATTGGCGGGCCGCGTACCTGGCGCACCGCCCACGCGCTCGAAGTCGAGTGCGCGCGCGCTGCTCTCGACCGGGTCGCCGTCGGCGTCGGCGTCGTAGAGCGTGAGGCGCAGCCCGCCGGCGGCGAGCTCGGCCATGAAGTACATGCCGCCCTCGTCGTCGTAGACGATCCCGTAGGTGCCGTCGGCGTCGCTGACCCCCTCGACGGTCATCGTCACGCCCGACCCGCTGAGGGTGCCGGCGAGCTTGCCGGCCGCGTCCTGCTGCAGCTCCAGGACGACGTCACCGCCGATCAGGCGGTAGCTGCCCGCGAACCCGGAGCCGTCGACGACGGGGGACGAGGGGATCGGACCGACGGCGTCGCGCCCGTCCCCGGCCGAAGACGTCAGGCGGTACCTGCCGCCCGCGCCCACCGGCAGCGCGTTGAACACGTCGACGTACCAACGCCCGGCCTGCGGCGCGTCGACCACGATCACCGTCGGGTTCACCGTGTCCCAGTCGCGGTAATCCCAGTCGCCACCGCGATCGCGGTCCTCGTAACTGCCGATCTCGGAGCCGAACTTCAGCGCCAGGTCGAGGTCGGTGTCCGCATCCAGCGTCAGCGTCCAGCGCGCCACCCCGGCGGGCACGTCCACCCAGTAGGTGTGGAACGCCGCGCCACCGGCCGCGGCGATCAGCGTGCCCTCGGCGCTCCCGTCGGGTGCGAGGGCGCCCACCAGTGCCGCGCCGGTCGTCGGGGCGACGACGGCTCCTGGCGCCTGGGCGAGCGCGTGAGCGAGCGTTGCGAGGAGGATCAGGAGCACGTGCGTCGCGTTGCGCATCACGCCACCTCGTCGGCGAACGACGGCCCTGGAGGTGGCTCGAGGGACCAAGGTGGCCACGCTACCAGCGGCTGGGCGGACGGCACCGCGCGACGATCGATCGCGTCGAGCGCCGCCCAGCGGGGCGTGCGGCGCGCCGCACGCGGTCGGACGGTCTCTCATCATCACGAGCTACGCCCCCGCCACGAACGGCGCAAGAGGCGTTCGTCCCTGTCACCTGCGTGGTAGCTTCGAGTCGGTCGGCAGCGGCGTCGGCGCTCCGCGTCCCGCCCGGCCCCGGCCGAACGCGAGGAGGTACCGCCATGCGCCTGTTGGTCACGCTGCTGTTCCTCGGGGCACTGGTCGTCTTCCTGTGGACGGGGTTGCAGTACCTGATGTCGCGCTTCGCCCGCCCGCTCGACGAGCACCGCCGCGAACACGACCAGATCCAGGGCCGCCTCGAGGACCTCGAGCAGCGCCTGGAGAGCCCGGTGCCCGGCCGGGACGCTCGCGACCGGAACGCCCGCCCCCCTTCCTGATCGGGCGCCGCCGCGCAGGACCCGACCGAGGACCCGGCCCCGTGGGCGATGGCCTCGCCGCCGCTCGCGTGGCGCGGTGCTACGCTGACCGGGTGCCCGCCGGCGACGTCCTCCTCCTTCGCCTTCCCCTCGCGCGGCGCGCGGCCCGGACGCCTCGAGCGGAGGCCCCAGCGTGACCGGGCGCCTCCATGCGCCTCCGCGCAGCGACCGCGCCGACGACGCCCTGCGAAGCATCACGGTCGAGCGCGGCGGCCACCGCCACGCCGAGGGCGCCGCCCGCGTGACCTGGGGCCACAACGTGGTCGTCGCGACCGTCAGCGTCGAGTCCAGGCTGCCGCCCCACCTGCGTGGCCGCGGCTACCGCGGGGGCTGGCTGACCGCCGAGTACGCGATGCTGCCCCGGGCGACGCATGAGCGCACGCCTCGGGAGCGCGGCCAGGTGCGCGGGCGCAGCCAGGAGATCCAGCGCCTGCTGGGCCGCGCGCTGCGTGCGGCCGTCGACCTGGACGCCTTCCCCGGCCAGACGCTGTACGTCGACTGCGACGTCCTCCAGGCCGACGGTGGTACCCGCTGCGCCGCGATCCTCGCCGGCTACACCGCCCTGCACGACCTTGCCGACCGTCTCGTGTTCGCCGGCCGGCTCGATGCCTGGCCACTGACCCACGAGGTCGCGGCCGTGTCGGTAGGCCTGGTCGCCGACCGCGCGCTGGTCGACCTCGATCAGGCCGAGGACGCCGCGGCGACCGCGGACCTGGCGGTGGTCGGCACCGGCGATGGCCAGCTGGTCGAGGTCCACGGGGGCGGCGAGGGCGCTCCGCTGGACGCGGAGGCATACGTCCGCCTCGTCGCGCTGGGCCTCTCAGGCGTGGCGAGCGTCGTGGAGTTGGCGCGTTCGGGATGGTCGCGGTGACCGCCGAGGGGCCCCTGCGCTGGGTCCTCGCGACCCTCAACGCGGGCAAGGTCCGCGAGTTCGCCGCCGCCCTCGAGGGGACCGGCATCCACCTCGCGGCCGCCGGTGAGCTCGGGGTGGACCGTTTTCCGCCGGAGACGGGCGCGACGTACGAGGAGAACGCGCTGGGCAAGGCGGGGTTCGCCGCCGCCACGCTCGGGCGCGTCGCCATCGCGGACGACAGCGGTCTGGAGGTCGACGCTCTCGGCGGCGCACCGGGGGTCCGATCCGCCCGCTTCGGCGGACCAGGCCTGACCGATGGCGAACGGATCGCCCACCTGCTCGACAGGCTCAAGCACGTGCCGATGCCGCAGCGCACCGCGCGCTTCGTGTCGGTGGTGGTGGTGGCCGCGCCGTCGGGCGCCGTCGCGACCTTCGAGGGTCGCACGGAGGGCATCATCCTGCACGGTCCGCGCGGCGACGACGGCTTCGGCTACGACCCGGTGTTCCGCTCGACCGAGCTGGGCGTGACCTTCGCGGAGGCGACGCTCGGCGAGAAGCAGGGCGTCAGCCACCGGGGACGTGCCTTGGCCGACCTGCGCGCCTGGCTCGCCGGTCCCGACGCCGAACCGTTCCTGGGCTGAAAGATCCGGCCGCGTCGGCTCACGGGCACCCGCCCGAGCGCCGGTGCGCGTGCGCTCCCGGACCCCCGCGTTGCCCCTTCTCCGGTATCCTCGAATCACCGTCACCGCGGGCCACCTCCGACAGCCACCGCCCCGCCGACGAAGGGAGTTCGCCATGATCCGCTCGGCTTCCCTGCTCGCCCTGATCCTCGCCGTCCTCGTCACGTTCGGCCACGGGTTCGCCCAGGGGCTGCCGGCGGAGGCCGAGGCCGCCCTGCGCACGGGCGAGGCGCGGATGGCGGAGGCCCTGCAGACCTACCCCGCTCAGTACCCCGACCGCCCCCTGTGGCAGCAGGCGTTCGCCGAGGGGCGGCGCGCCGCCCAGTTCGCGCCCGAGTCGCTCGCACCCGTCCGCTTCCTGGCCGAGGCGTACAGCCGCAGCCAGTGGGCCGGCCGGGCCTG
This sequence comes from Trueperaceae bacterium, assembly GCA_011390455.1. The sequence goes on along the minus strand of JAABSI010000121.1, from coordinate 2,498 downwards.
GCCGGCGTGGATGGAGTTCGTCGACCGCGGCGGCGTGCTCGACGAGGAGGCACGCGAACTCGTCGCGCTCGTCGGCCACGAACTCGGCTACGGTGCCTACGCCCGCGGCGACCTGGAGACCGCGCTCGAGTACTACCTGACGGTCAGCGATCTCGTCGCCGACGACATCGAGTCGCGCGTGTGGGCCGGCCGCATCCTGATCGAGAGCGAGCGCCCGGAACAGGCGGTCGCGTTCTGGCGCTCCGTGCTCGAGCTCGACCCGACCGACGCCCGGGCCGCGTACTTCGCCGAGCTGGCCCGGGAGCAGGCCACCTGGGGCACCCGCGCCGTCGACGTCTTCCGCGAGGGGGTCGCGCTCTACGAGCAGGGCGCGCCGCAGGCCGCGGCGGAGCGCTTCGCCCGCGCCACGGTCATCAACCCCGCCTACCCGGCCGCCTGGGCATGGCTGGGCCGGGTCGCGTTCGAAGCCGGCGACTACGTCGACGCGCGGCGCGCCTACGCCAACGCCGCCGGCCTCGCCCCCGACGACGAGACCTACCGCTACTTCCTGGCGCAGTCGATCGCGCGCGCGGAGGCGGCCGACGACTGACGTCGAGGCTCCGTCCGCGCGCGGGTCGCTTCTCCTGCGGCATCCGCTCCACCCGTCGCCCGCGCCACGCCACCGCCGCTGAGCCCCGCCCGTGCGCCACGTCCTCGTACTCGGCGACCAACTGACCTCCGACCACGGACCGCTCGCGGACGCAGACCCCGCGACGACCGTCGTCCTGACCGTCGAATCCGTCGAGCTGATCCGCGCCACGCGGGCCCACGCCCAGAAGGCGGCGCTGTTCTTCGGCGCGCTGCGACGCTTCTCGCGCGACCTCGCATCCCGCGGCTTCCGCGTCGACCACCACCGCACCGCGGACTCGTTCGCGTCCGCGATCGCCGAACACCTGCGCCGTTGGCCCGGGGCCACCCTCGAGCTCATGCGTCCGGCCGACCGCGGCGTCGCCGCGGGCCTGACGCTCGCCGCGCGCCGCGCGGGCGGCGACCTGCGCGTGCTGCCCAACCCCCTGCGGCTCGTGCCCGACGAGGTGTTCGACGCCTACGCGCGCGGGCGCGAGCGGTGGCGGATGGAGGCGTTCTACCGCCGTGTCCGCGCCCGTGAGGGCTGGCTGATGGATCCCGAGGACCCGACGAAGCCCCTCGGCGGCGTGTGGAACCTCGACCGCGAGAACCGCCGCGTGCCCCCGGCGGGCACGCGCTTTCCGCCGCCGCCGAGCTTCGCGCCCGACGAGCTGATGCGCGAGGTGCTCGACGACGTCGAGCGGCTCTTCCCCGACCACCCGGGGCGGCTGCGACCGTTCGGCTGGCCGACGAGCCGCGCCGAGGCCCTCGCGGCCCTCGACGACTTCGTCGACCACCGCCTCCCCGCCTTCGGCCCGTACGAGGACGCCATGGTCGGCGGCGAGCGCGTGCTGCACCACAGCCAGCTGTCGGTGCCGCTCAACCTGGGGCTGCTGCACCCGCGCGAGGTCGTCGAGGCCGTGGTCCGCGGCTTCCACGAGGGCGACGGCCGAGTGCCGCTCGCCAGCGCGGAGGGATTCGTACGGCAGGTGCTCGGCTGGCGCGAGTTCGTCTACCACGTCGACCGCACGCGCGGGCCGGCGTTGGAGGCCGCCAACGCGCTCGAACACGACGCTCCGGTGCCCGACGCGTTCTGGACCGGCCGCACCCGGATGGCCTGCCTGGCCGACGCGTGGCAGGGCCTGCACGAGCGCGGCTGGAACCACCACATCGAGCGGCTGATGCTCTTCGGCAACCTCGCGCTGACGCTCGGCACCGACCCCCGCGCGCTGACCGCGTGGTTCACCGCCCACTACGTCGACGCCCTCGATTGGGTGATGGTGCCGAACGTCATGGGCATGAGCCAGTACGCCGACGACGGTGGCTTCACCAGCAAGCCCTACGTCTCCGGCGGCGCCTACATCGACCGCATGTCGGACCACTGCCGCCACTGCCCGTTCGAGCCCGGCCGCAGGACGGGGGCCGACGCCTGCCCCTTCACGGTCGGCTACTGGGACTTCGTCGACCGGCACCAGGCGCGCTTCGAGCGCCACCCACGGATGGCCATGATCGTGCGATCGTGGCGCGCGCGGCCCGAGGCGGAGCGGAGCGCCGTACGTGCCCGCGCGGCGGAGTTGCGCGCCGGGCTGCCCTGACGTCGCGCCGGGCTACCCCCGTCGAACGCCGCTGCGCTGAGCACGTCGCGCTACGCCGGGTCGCGCCGCTCCACACCGAGCACGACGCCTCGCCTACACCTCGATCGTCACGCGGGCGTCGTCCCCCCACAGGTGGACCGCGTCGGAGAAGCGGATCACCCGCGACCGGTGGCCCATCGAGATGCTGTGGGTGCGGGCACCGTCCTTGAAGAACTTGACCCCGCGCAGGAAGTCGCCGTCGGTGATGCCGGTGGCGCTGAACACGATGTGCTGGCCGGGGGCGAGCTCCTCGGTGCG
>JAABSI010000120.1 GCA_011390455.1 Trueperaceae bacterium | reverse complement strand
GAGAGGATCGGGCCCAGCCCCATCGACACGGTGGGGAACTGCCAGTAGTCGGGCATCAGCCACGGGTGCGGGTACGACGCGAGCCCCGGCCCCGTCGGCGACAGCTCGCGGCGGAAGTTGCGCAGGCGCTCGACGTCGAGGCGGTGCTCGACGTACGAGCGGGCGTACATGCCGGGGCTCGCGTGGCCCTGGAAGTAGACGCTGTCGGCGTCGGCGCCCGCGTCCCGCCCGCGGAAGAAGTGATGGAAGCCGACCTCGTAGAGCGTGGCGGCGGAGGCGTAGGTGCTGATGTGCCCGCCGATGCCGTCGGACTCCTTGTTGGCGCGCACGACCATCGCCATCGCGTTCCAGCGGATGAGGGCGCGGATGCGCTTCTCGAGCGCGAGGTCGCCGGGGTACTCGGGCTGTTCGCTCGCGGGAATCGTGTTGATGTACGGCGTCGTCGACGAGAACGGGGTGCGCACGCCGTGGCGGTGGGCGTGCTGCTCCAGCAGGTCGATCAGCTCGGTGACCCGCTCGGGGCCGCCGGAGTCGAGCACGTAGTCGAGCGAGTCGAGCCACTCGCGCGTCTCGATGCGGTGCAGTTCGGCGAGTTCCTCGGGGGATAGCTGGTCTCGTTCACTGGCGCGGCGGGGTCCGCCGTTCGGCGCGTCGTGGGCGTCTGCCACAGGTCCGTTCCTCTCTCGCCGGCGCCCGTGGGCGGCTCGCACGGGGAGCCACGGTTCGCCGGTCCACCTGACCGTTCGTGGGCGCGACGCTGGCCGATCATGAGAGCGGCGTGGTCGCGAGGGCCCCACATGGTACATCGCGCGCGACCGGCCCCGGGGTCCGAGTGGCGACAGAGGCGAAGACGGGTCGCGGTCGGCGAGCGCGCGGGACGGCGTCACGGTTGGGCCATTCCCGTAAACGTTTTCGAGCCATCCACGCACGACGACGATGCGTCCGTAGAACCGTCCAGAACGCACGGGATGTCCAGCCCACTTGACAAGCCGGGGGGCATGCCCTAACCTGCATGGCATCGAGTTCGTAACCGTTTACGAGACGTGAGGGAGGGTGCATGGCGCCACGATCACGGAACCAGGAGAAGCCGGCGGCGGAGGCCGACCCGAGCCCTGCGCGCGGCCGCGCGACGATCCGCGACGTGGCGGAAGCGGCCGGCGTATCGATCGGTACCGTCAGCCGCGCGCTGAACGCGCGCTCCGGCGTCCACGAGGCCACCCGCAGGCGGGTGATGGACGCCGCCTCGGAACTCGCCTACGACCCCGACCGCGCCGCCCGCGAGCTCTCCAACCGCCGGGCCGTGTCGGTCGGGCTCTCGATGGCGCACGGTTACCGCCGCCTGACCCCCTTCTTCGCCCTGTTCCTCGAGCACCTCAGCGCGCACCTCGCCATGAGCGGCCTGCGGGTCGACGACCTGCCCACCCGCAGCGACGGCCTCCCGGCCGGCGACGCGGACGCGTTCGTCCTGCTGGGCGCTCACCCCGACGATCCGCGCATCGCTCAGCTGACGAAGACGGGGCGCCCGTTCGTCCTGGTCGGGCGCCACCCGGGCGTCCGCTGCGTCGCCGCCGACGACGAGGCGGGCGGCCGCCTCGCTGCGGAGCACCTTCTGCGTCTGGGGCACCGTGACGTCGTCCTTCTCACCGGGCAGCCACACGCCCAGGCGATGGCCGACCGGGCCCGCGGCTTCACGACGGCCCTCACGGACGCCGCGTCGACTGCGCCCACGCACCTGGTGGCCGACGACGGCTCCCCGTTGGGCGCCTACCGCGTCCTGCGCGCGCACCTGGAGTCCGGCGCCCGCCCCACGGCCGTCTTCGCCGCCACCGACGAGATGGCCAACGGCTGCCTCGCCGCCGCCGCCGACCTCGGCCTGCGCGTCCCCGCGGACGTCTCCGTGGTCGGCTTCGACGACCTGCCCGAGATCGGCGTGGGTCTCACCACCGTGCGCCAGGACTTCGAGGCGCTCGCCCGCGAGACCGTCGCCCTCCTGCACGAGGCGCTGCGCGGCGACGAAGCCCGCAGCGTCCGCCTCCCCGTGACGCTGATCAGCCGCGGCACGACGGCCGAGAGGAGGTGACGGACGCAGACCGAACCGCCCGCCGGCACCCACACCCCCCTCACGACCACGGGAGTCCACATGCGACGCATCCTCGCCATCGTTCTCGCCACCGCCCTCATCGGCGGGGCATTCGCACAACAGATCCGGATCATGGGCTACGGCGGCCAAGACCCCGCCATCCTCGTCCGCCTCCTCGACGAGGTCATCGGCGCCGAACTCGCCGCCGAGGGGATCACGCTGACCTACGAACCGCTCGAGGGCGACTACAACGCCGCCCTGTTCAACGCCCTGTCCGCCGGCACCGCCGCCGACATCTTCTACATCCCGGTCGAGACCGCGCCCGGCATCATCGCGACCGGCAAGGTGCTCGCCCTCGACGGCCTGTTCGACACCGCGCCGTTCATCGACAGCCTCGTCGAGGCCTACACCGTCGATGGCAGCGTCTACGGGATCGCCAAGGACTTCAACACCCTGGCCATCCACTACAACTCCGACCTGTTCGACGAGGCCGGCGTCGCCTACCCCGACGCGAGCGACACCTGGGCGACCTTCGCCGACAAGCTGCGCGCGGTCGCGGCGCTCGACGCCGACGTCTACGGCACCTGCTTCCCGGCCGGCTTCGACCGCTTCGGCGCCTTCGCCTTCGCCACCGGCTGGCAGCCCTTCGACGCCGACGGCCACACCGACCTGCTCGACCCGGCGTTCGTCGAGGCCGTGACCTGGTACACCGACCTCGTGCGCGAGGGCGTCGCCATCCAACCCTCCGACATCGGCCAGGGCTGGACGGGCGGCTGCTTCGCGACGGACGACGTGGCGATCGCCATCGAGGGCGCCTGGATGCTCGGGTTCCTGCGCAACGAGGCCCCCAACCTGCAGTACGGCACCACCTTCATGCCGATCGGCCCCTCGGGCGAGCGCGGCAACTTCCTCTACACCGTCGCCTACGGCATCAACACCGACTCGCCCAACCGCGCGGCCGCGCTGCGCGTCCTCGAGGCGATCACCGGCCCGGCCGCCCAGCAGTGGGTGCTCGAGCAGGGCCTGGCCATCCCCAGCCGCACGGCACTGGCCGACAACCCGTTCTTCCTGGAGGGCACGCCCGAGGCCATCGCCAACCGGGTCGTGTTCGAGGGGGCGGCGGACGGCCACGTCCTCGGCTTCCAGTTCGGCAACATCGGCACCGACTGGATGACGCCGGTCAACGACGCCCTGGTCGCGATCATGACCGGTCAGGCGACGGTCGACGAGGCCCTGACCGAGGCCCAACGCGACCTGAACGCCCTCATCGAACGCGCCCGCTGAGGCGCCGGAACGATCAGCTCGCTGGGCGCGCCCTAGGCGCGCCCAGCGAAACCCGAACCCTCCCGCGGCACCCCGACCGGGCCCGGCCGCCGACCATCGAGGGGGTCCCACGTGCGGACCAAGCGAGCCGACACCGTCGCGGCGTACCTGTTCCTGCTGCCGTTCCTCCTCCTGCTCCTGATCTTCTTCGTGTTTGCGACCGGCCGCGCCGTCTATTTCAGCTTCACCGACTACGACCTCTTCCGACCGCCGAACTGGGTCGGCCTGCGCAACTACGCCGCCCTGTTCGCCGACGCCCTCTTCCTCAGCGCCCTGCGCAACTCGATCCTGTTCGCCGTCATCGTCACCGCCGTGCAGACCTTCCTGGCGCTGGTGATGGCCGCGGTGCTGAACCAGCGGGTGCGCGGCATCGGCTTCTTCCGCGCCGCGTTCTACATGCCCAGCATCACCAGCTCGGTCGTGATCACGCTGATCTTCCTGTGGATGTTCCAGCGGCGCGGCCTCATCAACTACCTCACCGAGACGTTGCAGCGGCACCTCCCCGTCCTGCTGGCCTTCTTGCTGATCCTGATCGCCGTCCAGGTGGTCCAGGTGGCCTGGGAGCGCCGGCGCGCGCTGCCGGCGACGTGGACCGATCCCGCCCTCCTCGTCGTCTCGCTGCTGGTCGCGTTCGGCGCCACCTGGCTGCTCGTGACCACCGGCGTGATCGCGCCCCGCGACGTGGCGCCGGTCGACTTCATCTGGCTCCAGACGCGCGACACCATCCCGAGCGGCGCCCCCTTCTGGCTGTCGGTCCCGATCCCGCTCGCCGCGATCATGATCCAGAACGTCTTCACCACCATCCCGACCTTCATGCTCATGTACCTCGCCGCGCTACAGGACGTGCCCAAGAGCCACTACGAGGCCGCCTCCATCGACGGCGCCAACGCGACCCAGCAGTTCCTGCGCATCACGATCCCGTCGGTCGCGCCGGTGACGTTCCTGGTCCTGACCCTGTCGATGATCGGCACCCTGCAGATGTTCGACCAGGTGGCGATCTTCGGCGACGCCGCGCCGCTGCGGTCGGTCGTCACCCTCGCCTACTTCGTCTACGACCGCATGTTCCCGGGCGCGCAGACGCCTGAGGTCGGCTTCGCCGCGGCCGGCGCGATGTTCCTCGCCGTGCTCACGCTGGTCATCGTCCTGCTGCAGCGCCGCCTGGTGCGCAGCGAGGGCTACTGACATGCGTGCCGCCCCCGCCCGACCCGGTACCGCCGAGCAGCGCGCGTGGGAGCACTGGCAGGCGCGTCGCCGCTGGGCCCGAGCCGGCCTGGTGTACGCCGTCATGCTGCTCTTCGCGATCGTGTTCATCGGGCCGCTGCTCTTCGCCGCGGTCTCCAGCCTGCGCACGGATCCGCTCGAGTACCCCCCCAGCCTCGCGATCCCACAGCTGCAGCCGAGCAACTGGGCAGCCGCCGCCCGGCTCGGTCAAGCCGGCGCCGGGGACCGTTGGTTCGGCGGTTTCGCGCCCAACGCCGTCGTCCCGTTCGAGATCGCCTATTTCGTCCCCGACGGCGTCGACGTGACCGATCCGGACGTCGAGGTCCCTCGCCGCCGCCCTGGCGCCGGCCTCGGCGCGGTGCTCGCCATCGAGTACGCGGCCGACCACGCCAGCGTGAGCGAGTTGCAGCGCCTCCCCGACGTCCAGATGTCGGTCGAGACCGGCGACGGCACGATCAGCGGTCGCCGGGTCGCCTACGCGTTCACCATCCGCTACGAAGGCGACGGGCCTGAGATCGATCGCCTTCCGCTCGACGTCACCGCCGCCGTGGGAATGCAGTACCTGGACTCGACGCTCACGGCCAGCCGCCTGGAACGCCGGGGCCGCACGGCATCGTTCAACGACGTCGCGCCCGGCGTGCTCGGGTACGCGCTCCGAAACTACGTGCGGGTGTTCAACGAGGTCCGCAGCCCAGACACGGGCCAGAGCCTCTTCGTCGCCTGGATCGGCAACAGCTTCGCCTTCGCCGCCGTGCGGATCGTGGTCACGCTGGTGATCGCCTCGATGGCCGGCTATGCGCTGGCCCGGCTGCGCTTCCGCGGCCGCGAGGCGATCTTCATGCTGGTCCTCTTCTCGCAGATGGTCCCCCTGCAGGTGCTGTTCATCTCAAACTACTTGGTGCTGCGCGACGGCATCTTCACCATCGGCGGCTTCACGCTGTCGAGCCTGTGGGGCTACCCGGGCGGCATGCTCAACAGCCTGACCGGCCTCGTGTTCGTGACGGCCCTCAACGCCGGCGCGGTGTTCATCATGAAGCAGTTCTTCGAGTCGATCCCGCGCGAGGTCGAAGAGGCCGCGATGATCGACGGCGCCAACCACTGGCGGCGCTACTGGAACATCGTCCTGCCGATGGCACGACCCGCCTTGGGGGCGCTGACGATCCTGACCTTCCAGGGCGCGTGGAACGACTTCTTCTGGCCCTTCATCGTGCTGACCAGCCCCGAGAACGTCAAGACGCTGCCGATCGGCCTGCTCTCCTTCCGCAACACCTACGGTGCCGTAGGCGATTGGGGCCTGATCCTGGCGGGCGCGGTCATGAGCGCGATCCCGGTGATCATCCTGTTCGTCGTGTTCCAGCGCTACTTCATGGAAGGGGTGTCGTTCGGCGGCGGCAAGGAGTGACGGGCCGTTCTGGTACATTTCGAGCGGCCGCCGCGCGGCCCCACCCTGGAGCGAGCATGGACTTCCGCCACAACGCCGTCCTCAAGGAGCACTACACCTTCCTCGTCGGCGACGAGGAAGGCCAAGCCCTCGCAGGCGAGCACGGCCTGTACAACCGCGACACACGCCTGCTGCGCCGCTACGCCTGGCGCTGGCTCGCGCCCGACGGCGAGTTCCAGACGCTGGTCGCCGAGAGCCCCCGCCCCGACCTGTTCCACGCGCACCACGCCCTCATCGAGGGTCCCTCGCAACTGCTCGCCGTCCGGCGCCGGCTGACGCTGCGGGCCGACGGCCTCAGCGACGAGCTCGAGGTCGAGAACACCTCGCTCCAGCGCCGCAGCCTCAGCCTCGAACTCGAGGTGGAGGCCCAGTTCGGAGACCTCTTCGAGGCACGCGGCTGGTATGCCTTGGAGCGGTCCGACGCCGACGCCATCGCCTCGAGGACGGCGCTGTCGATCGCGCACACGGCCTCCGATGGCCTCCGCCAGGCCGTGCACCTGAAGTTCGACGACCTCGCTGCGGCCCGACCCGACGGCGCGGACTGGGAGCTCTCCCTCGCCCCGGGCGAGCGCGTGGGCCTACGCGTCGACGTGCGGATCGACAACCCGCTCGACGACGAGCCTGCCGCACCGATGACGTACGCGGACTGGCGCGCCTCCTTCTCCGCGCTGCCGGCGCCCCCGGACCGGCGGGTCCTCGACCGCGCCATCGACGATCTGCGGGGCCTGCTCCTGTTCACGCCTCAGGGCCCCGTGCCGGCCGCGGGCATCCCGTGGTTCGTCGCCGCCTTCGGACGCGACGCGCTGCTGGCCGCCATCATGCTGCTTCCGCACCGCCCCGACGTGGCGGAAGGCACGCTTCGCTTCCTCGCCGAGCGCCAGGGACGCGTTCACGACCCGTTCCGCGCCGAGGCCCCCGGGAAGATCCTGCACGAGGTCCGTCACGGGGAGTTGTCGCGCCTGGGGCGGGTGCCGCACGCCGCCTACTTCGGCACGGTGGACGCCACGCCGCTGTTCGTCGTCCTGCTGGAGGCGCACCGGCGCGCCGTGGGCCACGACGGCCTGGTGCGCGAACTGCGTCCCGCCTGGGAGGCCGCCCTCGCATGGCTGGCCGCAGACGGCGACCCCGATGGCGACGGCTTCGTCGAGTTCACCCCGGCGGACGACGCCGCCGGCCTGACCGTGCAGTCGTGGAAGGACTCCGGCGACTCGATGAGCCACGCCGACGGCGGGCTCGGCGAGGGCGCCCTGGCGGTGTCGGAGGTCCAGGGCTACGCCTACGCCGCCTTCACCGCGGCGGCCGGCTGGTATGCCGGCCTCGGCGAGCCCGATGCCGCCGCACGCTGGTCCACGCGCGCCGATCGTCTACAGACGCGCTTCCACGAGGCGTTCTGGCTCGACGACCTGGACACCTACGCCATGGCCCTCGACGGCGAGAAGCGGCCGCTGCGCGTGCGCAACTCGGACGCCGGCCACCTGCTCTGGACCGGTATCGTCCCCGACGACCACGCCGAGCGCCTCGTCCGCTCGCTGCTCGGACCCGAGACCTGGTCGGGCTGGGGCCTGCGGACCCTCGGGGCGGGCGAACGGCGCTACAACCCGGTCAGCTACCACAACGGCTCGGTGTGGCCCCACGACACCGCCCTGTTCGCCGCGGGCCTCGCGCGCTACGGCTTCCACGCCGAGGCCAGGCGGGTGCGCGACGTCGTCTACGAGCTC
>JAABSI010000119.1 GCA_011390455.1 Trueperaceae bacterium | reverse complement strand
AGGAGCGTCGAGCCGCTCGGGGTGCCGAAGCGGAAGGCGGTGAGCATCAGGTACGGGGTGCCCTGCTCGTTCATCATCTCGACCATGCCGGCGAGCGCCGGGCTGGTCGGCTCGGTGCCGGGGACGGCCGAGATCTGCTGCAGCGTGTCGGTGAACATCTGACCGAACTCCTGGCTGGCCAGGAACTCGATGAAGCGCATCGCTTCCTCTTGGTGCGGGCTGGCGGCGTTGATGCCGTACGAGCCGTCCACGTAGAAGCTGATGGCGCTCGGGGTGGCGGCGTCGTCGGCCGGCACCGCGAAGGAGCCGATCCGCAGGTCGGGGTTGAGGCTCGCCATGTTGCCCAGCTCGTACGAGCCGGCGGCCATCATGCCGGCCTGCTCGAAGGCGAACAGCGTCTGCATGTCGGTGTACCCGACGCCCATGTAGTCGTCGGCCAGGTAGGGGCGCAGCGCCGCCATGCGCTCGAGGGCCGCCTTGAATCGCGGATCGGTGAAGTCGGTCTCGCCAGCGGTGATGGCGTTGAAGAACTCGGTGCCGCCGTAGAAGGTGGGCCCGACCGCGCCGAAGAGCGTCTCGTTGGTCCAGCCGTCCTTGGTGCCGTTGGCGAAGGCATAGACGCCGGAGGCCTGGAGCGCGTCGCCGACCGCGAGGAGCTCGGCCCAGGTGGTGGGTTCTTCGAGCCCAAGGCGTTCGAACATGTCGATGTTGTAGAGCACCTGGACGGTCTGCAGCGCGAAGGGGACGCCGTACACGCCGCCGTCGGCGCGGTTGGTGGCGCCGAGCAGCACGCCCGGGTCGAAGCCCTCGAGCGCCGCGACCTCGCCGTCGAGCCGCACGAGCAGGCCGGCCTGAGCCAGCGACTCCATGCCGCCGTACGCGCGCAGGTGGACGATGTCGGGGCCGCCGCCGCCCTGCAGCGCGGTCGAGACGATGGTGTTGTACTCGGTGTTCAGGTAGGGCGTGAAGGTGACGTCGATGTCGGGGTTCTCGGCGTGGAAGGCGGCGATGAACTGCTCGTAGGCCGCGACGTCCTCGGTGCGCCAGCTCCAGAAGGTGAGGTTGGTCGTCTGGGCCAGGCCCGAGGCGAGGAACGCCGCGGCGAGGATCAGGGCGAAGGTGCGAAGGGAACGCGTCATGCAGGCCTCCAAGGCGCGGGACCCGGCCGCCCGCGAGGGGCGTGGGCGAGCACGGTGATCTCCGCTACGATCTGGTCTGCCAGCGTACCTCTGCTGTACCAGTTGGTCAACGAGCCCGTCACGCCAGGCGCACGCCGCCCCGCCCCTGCCCCTTCACGTGGTACATCGCGCCGTCGGCCGCGCGCATGAGCGCGTCGGCGTCGCGGCCGTGGTCCGGGAACAGCGCCACCCCGACGCTCGCGTCGAGGCGGGCGTCGCCGCCCTCGAGCTCGAGCGGTTCGCGGACGGCCGCGCGCAACTTCGCGGCCACCGCCGCCGCCTCGTCGACGCCCCCGACGTCCAGCAGCAACACCCCGAACTCGTCGCCACCGAGGCGAGCGACCGTGTCCTGGTCGCGCACCGCGCCCGCGAGGCGGCGCCCGACGGCCTTGAGGGCGGCGTCGCCGGCGTCGTGGCCGCGGGCGTCGTTCACCTCCTTGAAGCCGTCGAGGTCGACGTACGCGACGGCCAGCGCCCGACCGCCGCGCTGCGCCTGCGCGAGCGATTGCTCCAGACGGTCCTGGAACAGGCGCCGGTTCGGCAGCCCCGTCAGCGGGTCGTGCGCGGCCAGGCGCTCGTAGCGCTCGCGCTCGCGCTGGAGGTCGGACTCGAGCATGAGCCGCTGCAGCGCGACCGCGACCTGCGCCGAGATGGCGGTGGCGATCGCGTGCGCGCCATCGCCGAAGACGTCGTCGTCCGCGAAGTTGTCGAGGTTGAGGTACCCCCGCGGCGTGCCGGACACCACGATCGGGACGCTCAGCGTCGCGCGGATCGCGTCGAGGCGGCCCGCGTCGCGCAGCACCGCCAGCGGCTCGGCCCCGAACTGCGCGATCTGCTGCGCCACCCGGATGCGCTCGACGCGCGGCGGATCGGAGCGCGCCAACTCCTGCTCGGAGGGCCGCACGGTGCGCAGCTTGCCCAGGTCGTAGCCGACGGCGGCGACGTACCCGAAGCGGCCGTCGTCGCCGTCGCGCAGCAGCATGCTCCCCCCTTGCGCGTCCGGCACCAGGGCGATCGCGCGCTCCAGCGCGTGCTGGTGGAAGCGGGCGTCGAGCCGCGCCGCGAGCAGCTCGTTCGTCAGCTCGACCAGCGACCGCGAGAACGCCACCTCACGCTCGAGCCGTTCGCGCTCCTCGATGCGCTCGGTGACGTCTCGTGCGTTGAACACCACGCCCGTGTACGCGCCGCGCTCCTCGAGCACCTCGATCATGGACTCGAAGTACCGCACCCGCCCCTCGGCGTCGATGGTCCGGTGGGTGAGCGTGCGCCCCTGGCGCTCCGCGAAGCGCGTGGCCGCGAACTCCGCCGCGATCGGCAGCTCCTCGGGGTGGAGCAGGTCGAGCACCGAGCGCCCGAGCATCTCGACCGGCAGGTACCCGAGCACGGTCTCGACGCTGGGCGACACGAACGTGATCCGCAGATCGGCGTCGGTGAGCACCAACACGTCGCGCAGCGAGCCCAGCACGCGGCGCAGATCGCGCTGCGGGAGCAAGCGGGCGGGCTCGTCGCCGGGCGGTGGAGATGGGTCGGTCGCAGCCATCGGGGCTCCCGTCGGAGGGTCGGTGCTCGGTCAATGTACCCGATGGCGTGCCCGACGACGAATCAGCCGTCCTCGGAGCCCCCGGTCCACCGCGCCTGGATCGTCCGGTCGCGCTCCAGCACGGCGGGCACCGCCGCCAGCACCGCGCCGAGGCGATCGGCCGGCACGACGACCACCCCGTTCTCGTCGCCGACGACCGCATCGCCCGGCCGGACCACCAGGCCGCCGACGGCCACGGCCACCTGCACGTCGCCGCGCTCGCCGAACACGCCGCCGCGGGGCGTCGCCCCACGGGCGAAGACCGGGAACGCCAGCCGCGGGTGCGCCGCCACGTCCCGGCAGGGGGCGTCGAGCACCACGCCCACCGCGCCGCGCGCGCGGGCGGCGAGGCTGGCGTTCTCACCCCAGAACGCCACCGCCGGTGCACCCGGACCCTCGACGACGAGCACGTCGCCCGAGGCGGCGAGGTCGATGGCGGCGAAGACGGCGCTGAGGTCGGTGCCGTGCGGGCGCGCGGTCACGGCGCGACCGACCAGCCGCGCGCCCGGCCACATCGGGCGCACGTCGGCCACCATCGCGTTCGTGCGCCCCATCGCGTCCGAGAGCACGCAGGTGAAGCCCTCCTCGGCGTCCGCCCAGCGCCGCAGCTCGGCCCAGAGGTCAGCCATCGGCCATCACCTGCGGGAGGCGCGCAAGTAGGTCGGCCCACGCGGCGCGCCCCTCGGCGAACCGGTGGAGCCGGAAGAACTCGTTCGGGGCATGGATGTCCTCGTCGCCCACCGCGAAGCTGAAGAACACCGTGTCCATCCCGAGGTGGTGCTGGAAGGTGGCGCAGATGGGGACGCTGCCGCCCATGCCGATCACCCACGGCTCGACGCCGTAGACGGCCCGCAGCGACCCGACCACCGCCTGCAGTCCGGGGTGGTCCTCCGCGATGCGGTAGGCGAACGCTCCGTGGTCGTTCGGCCGGATCTCGAGCGTCACGCCGGCCGGCAGGTGCGCCCGCAGGTGGCGCTCCAGCTTCGCGCGGACGTCGCTCGGGTCCTGGTCGGCCACCAACCGGCACGTGATCTTGGCGTGGGCCTCGCTCGGGAGCACGGTCTTCGAGCCCTCTCCGGTGTAGCCGCCCCACATCCCGTTGAGCTCGAGCGTCGGGCGGTACCACTGCCGCTCGAGCGTCGTGTACCCGGCCTCGCCGAAGGTACCCGGGGCTCCGACCTCCTCCAGGTACCCCGCATCGTCGAAGGGGAGCGCGCGGGTCGCCGCGCGCAGCGCGTCGGAGAGCGGGCGCACGTCGTCGTAGAAGCCCTCCACCGCCACCCGGCCATCGCGGTCGTGCAGGCCCGCGACGAGCTCGGCGACGGCGTGGAGGGGGTTCGCGAGCCCACCGCCGTGCCGACCGGAGTGCAGGTCCTTCGCCGCCGCCCGCACGGTGAACTCGAGCGCCGCCAGCCCGCGCGTCGAGATCATCGTGGTCGGGTGGTCGGCGCGCCACATGCCGCCGTCGGCGCTGACGACCAGGTCCGCGCGCAGCCGCTCGCGCTCGGCGACGACGAAGGGGGCGAGCGACGGGCTGCCGATCTCCTCTTCCCCCTCGTACAGGAAGACCACGTTCAGCGGCAGCCGGCCGACGGTCCGGAAGTACGCGGCCACCACGCCGATCGGCACGAACATGGGCGACTTGTCGTCGGAGGCGCCGCGCGCGTACACGCGCCCGTCTCGGACGGTCGGCTCGAAGGGGGGCGAGCTCCAACGCTCGACCGGGTCGGGCGGCTGCACGTCGTAATGGCCGTACACCAGCACCGTCGGCGCCCCCGGCGCCCCGCGCCACGCGGCCGTCACCACGGGGTGGCGCACGGTCTCGTGCACCTGCACGTCGAGCGGTCCCGCGGCTCGGAGCCGGTCGGCGACGAAGGCGGCCGCGCGCCGCACGTCGGCCGCATGGCGCGGGTCGGCCGAAACGCTCGGGATGCGGATCAGGTCGAAGAGCGCCGCGAGATCGGCGTCGTGGTGCGCCGCCAGGTCGGCGAGGACCTCGGCGGAGGCGACGGTGGCGTCCGCGGCGCTCACTTGCCGCCGTCCACGGAGAGCACCTGACCGGTCACCCATCCCGCGTAGGGCGAGGCGAAGAACACGACGGCGTGCGCGATGTCGTCGGGCGTCCCCAGCCGCTTGAGAGCGATGCGCTCGACGAGCGCGCGCTGCCCCTCGGCGCCATAGCTCTTCCACTGACGCTCGGTCGTGGGGTTCGAGCGCACGAACCCGGGCGCGACGTTGTTGACCGTGATCCCCCACGCCCCGAGCTCGTGGGCGAGCTGCCGCGTGAGGCCGATCTGCGCGGCCTTCGCCGACGCGTAGGCCTGGATGCCGGTGAGGCTCACCCCAAGACCGGCGCCGCTCGAGATGTTGACGATTCGACCGGCGCCCGCGCGCTTCATGCCCGGAGCCACGGCCTGAGCGAAGGCGAAGGCCGCGTCGACGTTGATGGCGAACAGCGCCCGCCAGTCCTCGCTCGACACCTCCTCGAGCGGCCGCCCCACCTGGCCGCCGACCCCGCCGGCGTTGTTGACGAGCACGTGCACCGCCCCGTCGACCTCGGCCTCGGCGACGAAGGCGCGGATCGCGTCGCCGTCGGTGACGTCGACGCGCCGGACCGTGAGGGTCCCGAGTGCGCCACCGACGGCGTCGAGCGATCCGAGGTCGGCGGTCTCCGCGAGCGCGTCCTCGAGGACGTCGCACGCCCAGACGCGCGCGCCGCGCGCCGCGAAGGCGCGCGCGATGGCGCGCCCGAAACCGTGGGCCGCGCCGGTGACGACGACGGTGCGGTCGTCGAAGCGCGCGATCACGCCGCGTCCCCGTGCGCGGCCACCAGCGACCGCCGCACCGCCTCGAGTTCGTCGAGGTTCGCGCGCCCGCGCTCGCGCGAACCCTCCTCGACCTCGCGCACCAACTCGAGGATGCGCGCCACCAACGGGGCGTCGAGGCCGACCGCCGCCGCCTGCCGCGGGATCGGCCCCAGCTGCGCCTCGCCCTCGGTCTTGCGCTTGCGGACGGCCAGGTCGCGCCACACACCGCTGTGGGTCTTGGCGGAGCGCCGGTTGAACGCGACCATCGCGTCCAGCGAGCGCTCGGTCACGTCCGGGGCGACGCCCGGCAGGAAGGCGCCCGGGTCGAACCCATCGAAGGGCTCGGGGACGACCCCGTTCGCCTGCGCCACGTCGAGCACCTCGCGCGCGATCGCCGCGAAGAGCGCCCGGTACTCGGGCATGGCGTAGCAGTCGGCGATGCCGTCGTCGGTCAGGGCCGTCGCGAAGATCATCGAACCCACCGCCAGCTTGGACCACAGGTACCCGAAGATGTTCTTCGTCACGACGGCGTCCGGCTCGAAGTCGCGCACCGCCGCGTGCACCGCACGCAAGCGGGGCGTATCGCCGCCGTCGAGCTCGCCGAGCACGAAGGCGCCCCGACCTCCGTAGTGGACGACCCCGGGCTCCAGGTAGTCGGCGCCGAAGTTGACGAAGCACCCCATGGTGCGCTCGGCGCCGACCACGTCTTCGATCACCAGCTCGTTGAGGCCGTTCTGGAGCGAGACCACGACGCCGTCGTCCGCGAGGAAGGGCAGCAGGCCGCGCGCAGCAGCCTCGGTCGCGTGCGCCTTGACGCACAGGAAGACGGTGTCGAAGCGTTCGGGGACGTCTTCGGGCAGGTACGCGGGGGCGCGCACGGTGAAGGCGTCGATCGGGCCCTCGATCCGCAGGCCGTGCGCGCGGATCGCGGTCACGTGCTCCGGCGCCACGTCCACGAAGGTGACCTCGTGGCCGGCGCGCGCGAGGTACGCGCCCACGGTGCCGCCGATCGCGCCCGCGCCGACGATGGCGACGCGCAACGGTTCGGCGCTCACCGATCCCACCCGCCCTCGAGCAGCGCGCGGGTCTCCTCGACCGCGATCGCCCAGATCCGCAGCATGTCGGTATCGGGCTTGACGTACGCGCCGCCGTAGTTGCCGTCGCCGACGTACGCACGGACCTCGTCCGGCGGCAGCACGCGCAGCACGTCCATGTCCAGCGCGGGCTTGGTGGCGTCCGGCAGGGCGACCCCGGCGAGCCGGGTCCACGGGAAGTTCTCCATCCACGATGCATGGCTCGCGTTCGTGTCGACCGCGCGCACCGCAGCCATCGTCTTGGGGGCCGCCCACCAGTTGTGGAACTTCACGCGCATCTCCGGGTGGTCCATGCCGTACTCGATGGCGAGCGCTGCAGCCGGCTGGTTGCCACCGTGGCCGTTCACGATCAGCACCTTCCGGAACCCGGCCCGCCGGATGCCGTCGAGCAGCTCGCGCACGACCCGCACGTAGGTGTCGACGCGCAACGTCATGCTGCCCGGGTAACTCGCGAAGTAGGGCGCCAATCCGTAGGGCAACGCCGGGAACACCGGGACGCCGAGGGCCTCGGCGGCCTCCTCGGCCACGCGCTCGGCCAGGATCTGGTCCACCGCCAGGCTCATGTAGCCGTGCTGCTCGACCGAGCCGAGCGGCAACACGCAGCGGTCGTCGTCCTGCAGGTACGCCTCCACCTGCATCCAGTTCAGGTCGCGGATCTTCATGGGGTCTCCTCCATCGTGGGGTGCGGCGCCCGCGCGGTGCGGACGCGTTCGAAGCGGGGGATGAGGACGCCCTCGACGTGGACCGGGTCGGGGACGTGGCGGTACTCGAAGGCGCGGACGTGGACGGGCAGGCCGTCGAACACGGCCTCGGCGCCCGTGGCCAGAACGACGACGTCCGCGTCGGCGACGAGGTCGGGCAACTCCGTAGCGCCCAGGACGCACACTCGGACGTCGCCGACGTGGCTCGCGAAGCGGTCGACGCCGCGACGGAACGTGGCGACGAACTCGGGGACGGTGCTCACCAGGAGGACGCGCTCGAGGGGGTCGATCTCGGCCAGCGCGACCCGAGTCCGCTGCGCGGGGATGAGTTGCACCGAGGCGACCTCCGCCCCTTCGGGCAGACGCCGCTGGAGCTCGTCCGCGCGGTGGGCGAACGTGAGCACGACGTCAGCGGCGGCGAGCGTTCGGGCGACACCGGGATCGTCGAGCCGGTCGAAGGTGGTCGGCTCCAGGCGGT
>JAABSI010000118.1 GCA_011390455.1 Trueperaceae bacterium | reverse complement strand
GCGCTGCAGATCCTCTGGCTCAACATGATCACCGACGTCTTCCCGGCGCTGGCCCTGGCGCTGGAACCGTCCCGTGCGGGGGTCATGCAGCGGCCGCCGCGCGACCCCAACGAGCGGTTGGTGAACCGGACGTACGTCGTCCTCATCGTCTGGCAGGGACTGCTGCTGGCCGGCGTCACCCTCACGGCGTTCGCCGTCGGCCTCGGTTGGTACGGCCGGGGCGACGGCCTCGACCACGCGGTCACGATCTCGTTCATGACGCTGGCGCTGACCCAGGTCTTCCACGCGTTCAGCGCCCGATCGATCCGCGACACGGTCTTCTCGCGGCGCATGCTCGAGAACCGCTGGCTGTGGGGGGCCGTGCTGCTCTGCGTCGCGCTGCAGCTGGCCGCGGTGTACGTGCCGTTCCTGCAGACGGTCCTGCGGACGGTGCCGCTCACGGCGGGCGATTGGGCCCTGGTCCTCGGGCTGTCGCTGGCGCCGGTCGCGGTCATCGAGATCGTCAAGTGGGTCCAGCGGCGGACGTTATCCTCGGCCCATGACGGATGAGGCTGGCGAGGTCCTCGATCTGCTCGACGAGCATGGCGAGCCGACGGGCGAGACGAAGGCCCGCGCCGCCGTCCACCGCGACGGCGACTGGCACCGCGCGCTCCACCTGTGGGTGATGCACCCCGACGGTTACGTGCTGCTGCAGCGACGCTCGAGGACGAAGGACCTGGCGCCGGGGAAGGTCGACGTCAGCGTGGGCGGGCACCTGCGGGCCGGCGAGATCTGGCTCGACGCCCTGCGGGAGGCCGAAGAGGAGATCGGCCTCACGCTCCGCCCCGGCGACGTCGACCTGCTCGGCACGGCGCGTACGGAACGGGCGTACCCCGGCGGCGCGCTCGACCGGGAGTTCCAGGACGTGTACGCCACCGTCGTCGAGGGGCGGGAGCTGCCGGACTACCACCTGCAATGCGACGAGGTGGCCGTGCTCTACGAGGCGCCGCTCACGCGGTTGATCGAGCTCTACCGCGACGGACGCGCTCTGCCGGTCGCTGGTTGGGACTGCCAGCGGCGCCGCAACGACGCGCTGCTGGTGCCCGAGGACCTGATCGCCGAGGGCCGGGAGGGCACCCTGGAGGCGCTCGCGTGGCTGGCCGCCTGGTGGGCCGCACGCGTCGGATGAGGCGCGGGGAGTGCCGAGCGCCCGGCGGACGTCGCCACGGTCCATTCGCGCCCGGCCAGCTTGGCGCGACGGGGGCGCCCCGAGCCGTGACCCGGGGCGCAGGCGGCCCCGGGACATCGTCCCGGGGCCGCACACTCTCGCGCCGCAGAGGGTGGCGCCAAGGCGCCCACGCGCTACGGCGCGAGCCCTAGAGGACGAGCGGCTCCCATGCGCCGGCCAGCAGCACGACCGCGCGGAGGAAGAACACCCCGGCGAGCGCGGCGATCGATGAGATCGCCAGCAGCGGCTTGCTCTTCTTGACGAGCACCGTGTACAGGCCGATGGCGATCGGGACGAGGATGCCGATGCCGATCACGCCGCCCCAGGTCATCAGGGCGTACTCGCCCGATGCCATGGCGGTCGCGCCGATGCGGGCGCCAGCGCTGCCGTACGCCAGGGCGACGTGAAGGAAGGCCAGGACGGCGAGTAGTTTGATCGCATCGAGCCCGAGGCCCAGGCGGACCGCCAGGGTCGAGACGCTGGACTCGACCACGCCGAACACGTACAGCAGCTCGATGACGGCGATGGCCGCGATGGAGCCGGAGACCACCCACAGGATCGGGATGAGCGAGCTGTTCCACAGCGGGATGCCGGACGCCTGCGTCAGGAGGAAGCCGCTGTAGACGGTGGCCATGAAGCCGAGGAAGGCGTAGAGGGCGAGGTAGGCGTTCGCCCGGCTGAGCGTCGCGGTCCACTTCAGCCAGCCGATGCGCTGCAGCCACGGGATATGGCTGGCCACGACGATGACGCTGAGGATGAGGTGGACGGAGAGGAGCACGATTCCGACCAGCATCCACGAACTCCAGTTGAAGATCCCGTTGGTGACCATCGTCCACAGGGTGCGCGGCAGGTTCCACCAGCGCCCGAGGTGGCTGACGACGAACGCCAAGCCCAGGACCAGCGAGCCGAAGATCACGTAGGCGAGCGCGGCCTTGCGGACGAAGAAGTAGCCGACCGAGCCCATGCCGGCGATGCCGACGAACCACAGGAACCAGACGATGGTCCAGCCCCAGTGGGCGATGGGGACCTGGAAGTGAAGATCTGCGGGTGCCATCAGGATCCCTCCACCACGAAGTACTTGGGTTCGGTGCCGGCGTTCTCCAGCAGGCGCCGGCTGCGCTTGGTGCGGAGCGTGACGCTCACGCTGCTGTTGGGGTCGTTGAGGTCACCGTAGTCGCGTGCTCCGGCGGGGCAGGACTGGACACAGGCGGGCTGCAGGCCCTTGTCGACGAGTTCCAGGCAGGTGTCGCCCATGCACTTCTTGGGCAGCTTGCTGTCGGGGTGGAACCAGCGCACGTTGTAGGGGCAGCTCGTGACGCAGTAGCTGCAGCCGGAGCACATGCGCGGGTCGAGCCGGATCATGCCGTTGTCGTCCATGTAGGTGGCGCCGAACGGGCACGTGTTGAGGCAGGGCGCGTCCTCGCAGTGCTGGCACTGCACCAGCAGCACCTCGGGTCGCCCCTGGGCACTGACGCTGTCGATGCGTCGGATGTTGGAAGCGATGGAGTTCCAGCCCTTCTCCTCGCGCATCATCATGTCCGGGTTGTTGGTGGACGTGCAGGCCATGACGCAGGCGCCGCAAGCGATGCACTTGCTGGCGTCCCAGACGTGCGCCATCCGTTTCGTGGGGGCTTGTCCCTTGCGCAGACGTGTGCTCATCTCAGTATCCCTCGCTGCTCACGCCCGGCGGATGCGCACGGAGGCGTTGTTCGAGTTGGAGCCCGTGATGGGGTCGACCCACGACTTGGAGAACCAGTGCGGGGCGAGGCCCTTCGAGAGCTTGGCGAAGCGCGGATCGTCCGCGACGACCTTCTGGCGGTGGCCGCCGGAGTAGGAGTAGACGAACGCGGTGCCGGCGATCACGCGCGGCGTGACGTTGACGTTCACCTTGGCCTTCCAGCCGGTGTCGAGGCCCTCGACCTCGACCTCGTCGTCCATCGCGATGCCGAGGCGCTCGGCGTCGGCCGGGTTGAGCCACAGCCGGTTGTCGACCAGGTACTGCGTGGGGAAGGCGAGGCCCGCGACGCCGGAGCCGCCGATGGGGCTCTTGCCGTTCACGAGGAAGAACTCGTCCTCGGCCCTGGGCATCGTGTAGGCGGGCGGATCGAAGTAGGTCGCGAAGCCGTGCTCGCGGTAGCCGCGGAGCACCGGGCGGAAGGCGTAGACCTCGAGGCGGCCACTGGGCGACGCGAAGGGCCGGTTGTACGGGGTCAGGCCGTACTGCTTGGGTTGGAAGGTGATGAAGCCGTTCTCCTCGAGCTCGCGGCGGACCTCTGCGGGGTCGCGGTTCCATGCGTTCGCGAGCCCCTCGATCCGGAGTTCCTCGATGGGGTGCATCCACTCGTTCTTCCAGGTGGCCACGTCGCTCATCCAGTCGTAGTGGCCGACCATGGCGGCGCGCTGCGGGTAGGCGCGGCGCAGGATCTCGAGCATGATCCAAGCGTCCGGGCGCGCGTCCACGCCCGCGGGTGGGTCGGTGACCTTCCGCTGGAGCGCGACGGAGATGCCTTGGGTCCACCCGATGCCCTTGATGTGGTCGCGCTCCAGGAACATCTCGGCGGGCAGGACGTAGTCCGACCAGTCGCAGATCTCCTGGTGCACGATGTCGACGGTGACCAGCAGGTCGAGCTTCTTGATGGCCTCGATCGCGCGCGCGACGTTGGGGTCGCGGTGGAAGATGGTGGCGCCCACCAGCATGAGGCCGGTGATGGGGTATGGCTGCTCGTCGAGGATGCCCTGGAAGACCGCGTCGAACGTCGCGTTGGTCTCCGGGTAGATTTCCTTGTCGATCGTCTTCGTGTGCTCCATGAGGAAGCTGTCACCGGTGATCAGGCTGACGGTGCCGTCGCTGGCGCGGCCGATCATGCCCGGGAGCTTGCTGCCGAGACGGACGCCGAGCCCGCCGACCTGGTCCAGGTTGCCGAGCAGTGCGTTGACCGTCATGAGGCCCATGATCACGTCGGTGTCGTTGCCGTTGCGCGTGTTGTACCAGGTGTCCTCGACCACGCCGCGCATGATGAAGAGATCGCGGGCGACCCGCGTGATCGTGGCGGCGGGTACGCCGGTGATCTGGGCGGCGTTGCCCGGGGTGTAGTCGGCCAGGTGCGTGACCAGGCGGTTCCAGGCGGTCGTGACGGCCGCGTCGCTCCCGTCGGCCAGGGTGACCGTGCCAGCGTACGTCAGCTCAGGCTGGATGCCTGCCGCGTCGTGGAAGACGATCTCGCCGTCGACGCTCATGAGCGCGAAGACGTTGGCGTCGCCGTCGGCGACCAGGTCCTCCTGGGTTAGCGGCTTGCCGTCGGCCTTGAGCAGGAACGGCAGGTTGGTCTGGTTGAGCACGAAGCTCTCGTCGTACTTCTTCTCGCTGACGAGCACGTTCGCGACACCGAGCATGAACGCGGCATCGGTGCCGGGCACGCAGGGGATCCAGTCGGCGTTGGCGAAGGCGACGTCGGGGTGGGCGGGGTTGAGGAAGACGACCTTGGCGCCGTGCTCGCGTGCCTTGGCGAGCCGGTGCACCGCGCCGATCGGCGCGTTGAGACTCCGCCCGGGGAACAGCACGTAGCGGATGTTGTCGTAGTCCGGGTCGATCGTCGCGTGGTGGTCGAAGCCCGAGCCCATCATCCAGCGGCGGCCGACGACGCCGGCCGTGTTGCACGTGCTCGCCTGGCTGATGACGTTGGGCGATCCGAGCGGCCAAGCGAGCAGCTGCATCTCCGCCTTGTAGTCGTGCGTGCTGAACGCCATCGCCTTGGCGCCGTCGCGCTCCACGATCTCGCGCACCTTGGCGGCGATCTCGTCGAGGGCCTGGTCCCAGCTGACCTCCTCGAACGAGCCCTCGCCGCGCTCGCCGACGCGCTTGAGCGGCTTGCGCAGCCGCAGCGGGCTGTTCCAGGTGTAGGGCGCCGTGGCGCCGCGCCCACACATGCCGCGTTGCGGATGCTCCGGGTGCTGGTTCCCGAAGATCAGCATGTTCTCTTCGCTGGGTGGCGCGTCTTTCTTCACCAGGGCCGTCAGGCCGCAGCCGGCGCCACACTGGTGGCAGATCGTGTGCCGCACCAGGTAGCCGGCGCGCTCCAGGCCCTCGACGTCCACGCCCTCGGGCGTGAAGAAGGGTTGGGCGTCCACCCAACCCTTGTCGGCCAAGAGAACGCCGGCCGCGACGGCGGCCGACCCGATCAGGAACTTCCTTCGACTGATGGCCTGCTGTTCCGTTGGCTTCATTCCGCCGCCTCCTGAAGGGACATCGTGAAATTCGTCACGAGATCACGCAGCAGTATAGACGCGCATGAATACGACCTGAAGGTCCAGATGTCCCAAGGAGGCGAAAGCGTGCGGGCCAGACGTCGGCCGGCCCCCGAAACTCCGGGGGCCGGCCAGCGTTCGTTGGTCAGGGCGTGGTCAGTCGACGATCGGGTAGCCGGCGGCCTTCCAGGCGTTGAAGCCACCGCTCATGTTGCGGACGTTGGTGAAGCCGTCGAGCTTGAGGAGCGACAGGGCCCACATGCCGCGGGTGCCGGCGGCGCAGTAGATGATCATCGGCGTGTCCTTGTTCTCGGGGAGCTCACCGAGGCGGTCGGCGAGTTCGGTGACCGGGATCAGGACGGCGAAGTCGATGTGGCCGAGGTCGAACTCGTCCTGGCGGCGGACGTCGAGGAGGAACGGCTCGACCTGCTCGATGAAGTCGAGGCTGTCGTCGACGTTGATCTGCAGCCAGCCGGCCTGCGAGGCTTCTTCGATGATGGCGCCGAACTGCTCGGTGGCGCTCTGGGCGAAGGCGCCGGAGGCGACGAGGAAGGCGATGAGGACGAGGGCGATACGCTTCATGGGGTACTCCCTTTCGTGTGGGGCGCGCTGGCCCCGGTTCGTTCTGGGCGGGCAGCCCTAGAACCCGAAGAACTGGGCCTGACCGGCTTCGACGATCAGGCTGCGGACCAGGGTGGCGCCCAGGATCGGCACCAAGCCTGCGAGGAGGGGAAGGCGCCGGATGAGGACCGGCGCGACGAGCAGGGCGGCGATGCCGACCGAGAGCCACAGGCCGTCGTGGCTCCACAGGTACTCGAAGGCCTGGCGCGCCTCGGCCGATCCGGTCGCCAGGGCGAAGAGGTAGACGATGCCCATGACGGCGCTGGCGATCGAGACGGTGACGAGCCAGCGTGCGGCCCAGGCCTGCTTGAACAGGTGCGCGAGGCCGAGCACGGTCACCATGCCGGTCAGTGGGAACAGCACCAGGAGGACCGGCGTCCACAGCGGGCGGTTGACGTTGACCGCGAGCGCCAGGCCGGGGTACGTGAGGGCGAGCGCCGCGCCGACGACCAGCCCCGCGTTCCACAACATCTTCGGACCCTTGTCCAGCCACACGAAGAAGCTCGAGCCGAGCGAGATGATCAGGCCCCAGGCACCGAGCCAGATGGGCGCCGTCGGGGTGATGGTGAGGAAGAGCCACACGTGGGTGAAGCGGAAGCGCGACGGCGACTCGACCCACAGGGTGATCAGGTCGAGCACGATGAGCACCATCGTGATCAGGGCGTAGGTGCGGGTCTTGGGGTGGCCCTTGATGCTGGCGATCGCCGTGACCAGCACCATGCCGCCTGCGAGCGCCACCAGCGCGAAGTGGATCAGGGTCGGCCAGTGCCAGAAGTGCACACTGAAGGGGAGGCCGTAGAACTCGGTCACAAAGTCCCTCCCGTCTCGCCGACGAGACCGAACGCGGCGGGTGTGTTGAGGTAGTAGAGATTCGGCTCGGTGCCGAGGCCGGGCCGCAGGACGTCGACGCGCCTCGCCTCGCGGATGGCGATCGAGACGGGGCTGTTGGGGTCGTCGAGGTCACCGAAGGTGCGGCACAGCGTCGGGCAGGTCTCGACGCAGGCGGGCATGCGACCCTCGTCGACGCGGTGCTTGCAGAAGTCGCACTTGCTGACGTAGCCCTGGGGCAGCATGTGGCGCGCATCGTACGGGCAGGCCGCGATGCAGGCCGAGCAGCCGATGCACTTCTTGACGTCGATGTCGACGATGCCGTCGTCGCGCACGAAGCAGCAGCCGGTGGGGCAGACGGGCACGCAGGGCGGGTTCTCGCAGTGCAGGCACTGCTCGGGCCGGTGCTCGACGGTGAGGTTGGGGAAGGTGCCGACCGTCGTGTTGCGGATCCACAGGCGGTTGACGCCCAGCGGGACCTCGTTCTCCATCTTGCAGGCGATCGAGCAGGCCGCGCAGCCGACGCAGGAGGCGAGGTCGATGGCCATCGCGAGGCGGGTCATGCGCGGCTCCCTTCACGGGCCAGCCAGGCGACCGGTGGGTGCTGCGGGTCGGGCGCGCCCTTGACGAGCTTCACCCAGTTGTTGCGCAGGCCGGCGCCGCCCGAGACCGGGTCGAGGTCGTAGCGGGTCTGTAGGTAGTTGTCCGATGCGCCGCGGCCGTTGGCGATGCGCATGAGCGGCGTCTTGTGGCCGAAGCCGTGGACGAGGTAGACGCAATCGTTGCGGATGCGCTCGGTGACGTAGGCGCGTACCGGTCCCTCGCGGACGCCGTCCTGGTTCTCGAGGTAGACGTACTCGTTGTGGCGGATGCCGAGCCCGGCGGCCTCGGAGGTGGAGATCCACACGCCGTTCTCGCCGTGCGCCTCCATCAGGATGGGGTTGTTGTGGGTGCGTGCGAAGGTGTG